>DATFVZ010000199.1:0-8347 GCA_035259785.1 Gemmatimonadales bacterium | reverse complement strand
CCAAGCCGCCGGCGCTCGGCCCGACGCCGTCGCTGGCGCTGCCGCCCGTTACGAAGCAGACGCTCTCGAATGGGCTGCAGGTGTTGATCCTGGAAAAGCATCAGGTGCCGCTGGTGCAGGTGAATGTGGTGGTCAAGGCCGGCACGGCGGTCGATCCCAGCGATCGGCCCGGGCTCGCCAGTTTGACGGCCGCGATGCTGGACGAGGGCGCCGGAACGCGCAACGCGCTCGAGCTCGCGGACGCGATCGCATTTCTCGGCGCCGACATTACGATCGGGGCCGAACCCCATCGGATCACGGCGGCGTTGCACGCGCCGGCTGCGCAACTCGACGCGGCGCTGGCGTTGCTCGCTGATGTCGCGCTGCGGCCGCGTTTCGCCAGCGAAGAGCTGGAGCGGCTGCGTACGGAGCGTCTGACCGCACTGGTGCAACAGCATGACGAGCCGCGCGCCATCGCGCAGGTGCTCTTCATGCACACCGTGTTCGGCGACGCGCACCCGTATGGCCGGCGGACGTCCGGAACGGAAGCCTCGCTGCGGGCGCTGACACCGGACGATCTGCGCCGTTTCCACACGTCGTATTTCCGTCCCTCGAACGCCGCAGTGATCGTCGTCGGCGACGTGACGCCCGGCCAGATCATGCCGAAGCTCGAGGCGGCGTTCGGCAAATGGTCGGCGAGCGGAGCCGCGCCGGCGGCGCCGAGCTGGCGTGAGGCAACGCAGGTTTCCAAGCGTGAGGTGTTGCTGGCCGACAAGCCCGGCGCCGCGCAGACCGAAGTGATCATCGGTCGCGTGGGTGTGCCGCGGTCCACGGCGGATTACTACGCGCTCACGGTGATGAACACAGCCCTGGGTGGCTCGTTTACCTCACGCCTCAATCAGAACTTGCGGGAGGAGAAGCAGTACACCTACGGTGCGGGCTCGAACTTCCAGTACGATCGCCTTGCGGGTCCGTTCTCCGCGCGCGCGGCAGTGCAGACGGCGGTCACGGACAAGGCGCTGGTCGAGTTCATGAAGGAGCTGACGCGCATTCGCGAGGGGATCTCGGCCGACGAGCTCACCCGCGCCAAGAATTTCGTCGCGCTCAGGTTTCCGGAGCGGTTTCAGTCGATCGCCACGATCGCGCGGCAACTGGGCGATCTGGTGACCTACGACCTGCCGCTTGATTACTACAACAGCTTTGTGGCGAAGATTCTCGCCGTGAGCGCGGCCGACGTCCGTCGCGTGGCCAACCAGTACATCGATCCGAACCGCGTGGTGGTGGTGCTGGTGGGTGATCGGTCCAAGATCGAGGCCGGGGTTCGGGCGTTGAAGCTTGGGCCGATGCGGACGCTCACGATTGACGAGGTGCTCGGGCCTGCGCCGGTCGTGACGACCTCATCGAGATAGTCTTGCGTAGGGCGCAGCGTGTGACTTGAAGCCGAGATAGTTACTCGGGTTTCAGACCCGCGGGCCTTCACGCGGCGTGATTTTAATCACGACATAACGGCTCACGCGCGGCAACATTCCGTGCGGCACTCAAGCAGTCCCCTCTTCTTCTATACGTGCCGTCACCTCCTTGGTGGGGGACCGGATCATGGCCGCCTGGAATATTTTCGGTCGCGAAACCACACCCGAACAGCTCCCTGCCGAACTGCGCGCGATCCTTGCGGAGATGAAGCGCGAGCGCGTCGCGTTCGAGAATCTGGCCAACGCTGCGCGTGACTCCAGCAAAAACCTGTCGCAGCACATGCAGCCGATCGTCGAAGCGCAGAAGGTCGTCGCCGAGCTCCAAGCGCGGGTCAAGTCGCTCGAGCGGCTGGTACCGGTCCTGGCGACGCTCGACGAGCAGACCGAGATCGTCTCAAAGACTCAGCGACGTACGGAGACCCAGCTCGCCCAGAACCACGAGAGCGCCAAGCAGCTGCGCGCCGAGATCGACGAGTTGCGCGGCGTGCTCGAGCAGGCGCTGGCGCTGAAGAATGAAGTCGCCGGATTCCTCGAGCTCAGCGGCGGATTCAAGGCGCTGAAGATGGATGCCGACAAACTGGGCGGCGAAGTGCGCGGGCTGTCCGGGGCGTTCGATCAGATCCGTTCGCGCCAGGAGGAGCTGCGCAAGGCGAGCGAGGCCGTGGCCACGCGGTTCGCTGCGTTCGAGGACCGCCAGCAGGACGCGCAGCGCAGCGTCGCCGACGCGGAATCGCGCGCCACCGCAGTCACTCAGACCCTCAAGGATCTCTCGGCCGCCGCGGCGGAAGCGGTGCAAACGAGGCGCCAGCTGACGACGCTCAAGGCCCTGGCCGAGGGTGTGACGGAGAAAATCGCCGCTCTCGAGCAGCAGCGCGAGGTGGTGGAGCGTGCGTCGTCCGAGGTCGGACGGCTGCACGAACTGATGCGCGACGTCGACGCGAAGATCCGCCGCCACGAGGAGAGCGCGAAAGGACTCGGTGAGCTGGAGTCCAGCGTCGCAGGTCTCAAGGCGCTGCACGCCGAGGTGGTGCAGCGGTCGACCGAGATCAGCGCCAACCACGACGCCGTGAAGCAAGCCGACGAAGAGCTGCGCAAGCGTCTCACCGCGCTGCGCGACGACGTGCAGCGTGCCGTGAAACGATTCGAGCTGGAGAACCAGGGCCTCGACGCGGTCGGCCAGCGGATTCTCGACTTGCGGAGCGGGCTCACCGGGATGGAAGGACGCTTCAAGCTGCTAGAGGACTCGAGTCGCAACATCACGGACATCCAGTCCAAGGCGGACGGGCTGGCTACGCAACTCGAGGGCATCGCCGAGAATGTGGCGACGCTCGGCACGCAGGCCGAGCGCGTCCGAACGATCGAAGCGAGCACCAGCCGGATGGGCGGCACGGTCGACGAGATGGCGCAGCGCGTCGCGCGGCTCGAGAAGTTGCATCCCGGCGTCCAGGCAGCGCTGGAAGATGTGGCCGCCTTGCGGAGCACGCACGAATCCGTCAGGGGCGCGCTGGAGCAGGTGGAGGGGGCTGCCGACGAGATGGCGCGCGTCCTCGAACAGCAATCGGGAACCAAGGCGTGGCTGGCCAGTGTGACTGACCAGATCAGCTCGCTGCGGAACGAGATGGCCGCGATTGAAGAGCTAAAACCCACAGTCGAATCGGTGCGCGGCGAAGCGGACCGGCTGACCCAGGCGATGGGGCAGATCGACGCCCGTAGCCGCATGGTGGACGATCTCAACAAGCGGCTGTCGGATCTTACCACCCTCGGCTCGCAGCTCGATGAGCGAAGTCGTGAGCTGCTCGTGCGGATGCAGGGTGCGGACGAGCGCTTCGGGGCGCTGGCCGCCCGGGCCGACGAGGCCGCGCGGATCGGGAGCCTCGTGCCGGCGGCAGTGGCGACGGTCGAGCGCGCGGAGCGCCGCGTGGAAGAGGTGGACACCGCGGTAACGGCCCTTGAGTCGCGCGCGCACAATATCGAGGGACTCGCCGAGCGGACGCGAGCGTTGGGTCAGGAGCTCGAGCTCAAGCAGACGGCGCTGAACAAGGCGACCGAGCATCTGGACCGCGTGGGCCAGCTGCGCGAGCAGGCGGCTGCCGCCGCGCAGCAGCTTGACGAACGGTCCTCGCAGCTCGGCAGTGCCGTCACGACAGCCGGCAATCGGCTGCTCGAGATTACGGCGACGCTGGACGAGCTGGACAATCGCGCCGGTGGTCTGCGGTTCGCGCAGAAGCGGATGACGCAGTTCGAGGAGCGGCTCGCGAAGTGGGAGGCGCTCGAGTCCCAGCTGACGCGCGAAGTGGAACAGATGAACCAGCGCCAGGCCACGGTCATTGCGATGCAGGCGGACATGCACCGCCTGTACGAGGTGGCTGAGAAGACGACCGATGACGTGCGCTCGATCGCAGGCGCACGCGAAGAAATCGGCCAGACGCGCGCGCTGCTCGAAACCGTGCTGAGTATGGTGACGCACGTGCACGACGCGTCCAACACACTCGAACACCGCAAGCGTCAGGTGGAGCAGGCGGAAGATCGGCTGGCGCGGGTCGAGGCGATGCTGGCGGAGGTGCAGGCCGGGATGGAACGCCTTTCAGGCCAGAAGGCGCTGCTCGATCAAGCGGCCACGCAGGCGAGCACGCTGGAATTCCACACCAGGCAGGCGGAAGCGATGATCGCGTCGCTACGGAGCGAGCGCGGGGTGACGGACACCCAGCGCACGGCGGGCCATCTCCGCGAGGAGCGGCGGTCTGAGGAGCGGCCGACGAAGAAGAGCGCGTAACCGCGGGCTGGATAGACGAAGCCCCGCGAGGTATTAAGCCCAGTGCCTGTCCTCACTACCTCCTCCCGGTAAACGGCGGTACGTTTCCGGCCCCACGAAGCGGAGAGGTCATCATGAGAATGGTTGCCCTTGCATTGCTCGTTGCGCCGAGTCTGTTGAGTGCGCAGGCTGCCCCGCAGGTGCCGAAGCCGGGGCCCGAGGTTCAGAAGCTCGCGATGTTTGCGGGCCGCTGGTCTGAGACCGGCGATATGAAAGCCAGTGCCATGGGCCCGGGCGGTAAGATGACGAACACGTCGACGTGTGAGTGGTTCTCAGGCGGGTTCTATCTCGTGTGCAAGTCCACCGGCAGCTCGCCGATGGGTCCCGGAGTAGGGCTTGGTATCCTGGGATACAGTCCAGACCGGCAGAAATACACGTACTACGGGATCGACAATTCCGGCATGCCGGCGGAGCCCGCGTATGGGACAGTGGCTGGCAACACGTGGACCTGGGAAGGGGAAGGGAAGATGGGTGGCCAGGCGTACAAGTCGCGTTACACAATCACCGTCGTGTCGCCCGACGAGTACAATTACAAATTCGAGATGTCGGCTGCAGGCCAGCCGTTCGCCGTGATCGCGGAAGGAAACGCGAAGAAGGCGCGGACAACCTAGGTAGGGAGCAGCAGTAAGGTAGGGGCGCAGCATGCTGCGCCCCTACATTTTTCTAGCGACTGGGGCGTGTCGGTGCGGGCGGCGGCGGCGGCGGTGTCGGCAGCGGCAAGTCACTATTCCAGATGTTCTCCACCATCACCCATTTCCCGCTCTGCTGCTCCCAGCGCACGATGTATTTGCCCGAGTCCACGGCCGGCGTTCCGGGCGGCAGCGTCGCGCCGGCGGGATAACTCCAATGGTAGCGGCCGCGCTCGACTGCGCTGGCTCCGGTGCCGACCACGGTTTCCGCACGCAGCGTGAGTGTCGGAAGCGGTTTCATGGTGTTGATCACCGCGAAGAACCCACGAATCGCGTCCTTGCCCTTCACCGTCGCCATGTTCGGCGGCATCAGGACAGCGTTAGCCGCATAGAAATCGGCGATCGAATCGGCGTGGCCGGTGCTCGTGAGACGACCCCATTGTGCGTTGGCAGAATCGATCGCTTGCTTCGCACTGGCCGAGGTATCGGCTGGACGACAAGCGAACGCTGCCACGGCGAGAAGTAGCAGGTACGGACGGCGCATTTGTGCCCTCTGCGGCTCGAGAGAAGCGGACAGAGATAGCGTGCCCAGCGATCTAGTGCCAGGTCAGTCCAAGGGTGAACAGCAGGATCGAGTTGTTTCCGGGAATTGGCCCCAATACCGGGTCGTTCTGCGCTGAGAACCACTGCAACAGAAGATCGACATTCGGCACGAGGTAGATATTGCGTCCTAACCGCACGTCCCATCCGGCACCCAGCGTGAGGCCAAACCCACTCTCAGATGTGGCCGTCGTGGTGTTACCTGAGACGGTCGCGCGAGAGATGGTCGAGAAACCGACGCCTCCTTTGAGGAATGCGCCGCCTCGCTCGCTCGGATAGAACTGCATGACGAACGATCCATTGCCGCGTCCCACCGTAGCGCCTTCCAGCTCCCGCGCCCAGCCGATGGATTCAAATCCCAGGAGTACTTTCTGGCTCGGCGTACCACCGAGGCGAAAGTAGAAGCCGCCGCCACCGAGCTGTTGGCCGTCCAGTCCCTCGCTGAGATTGAGCCCGCCGCCGAGACCGAACCCGATCCAGAATCCCCGGTGTGGGTGGGCTCCCGTTTCTTCTTGAGCCGCGAGCGGGCCGCCGATCGCGCAGGCCAACCCGATAGCCAATAGCCGATACCCGATAGCGCCGTTCATGTCGATCTCACTTTCCAGGCTTGTGTAATGGTTTCAGCCTTCATCCGTCTATAGGGGTGCTCGGAACGCTCCCTCATACCCCGAACCGGAGACGAAAAAATGACCACGAACCCGATTGAGTGTTGCACCTGTGGCTGTGGATGTCCCTCCAGCTGCGATTGCACGCCTCCCTGCATCTGCATGGAGCGGAAGAAGAATTAATGCCCAACTTCCTGGATCGGCCCCGTCCGCGGACGGGGCCGAGTATATTCGCGCCATGACGGCCGGTTCGCTCGCACCCGCAACCCTCAACGTCCTCGTCGAGAACCACCGCCGCTTTCTCCAGTTTCTCGAGCGGCGCGTCGGTTCGCGCGATATCGCGGAAGACATTCTGCAGGACGCGTTTGTGAAGACCCTCGATCGCCCCGATATACTGCCGCGCGACGACGCCGTGATCCCCTGGTTCCACCGCGTGCTGCGCAACGCGATCATCGATCATTACCGGCGTGGCGGCGCGGAGCGGCGTGCGCTCGAGCACGTCGCGGGGACGACCGAAGTTGCCGAGCTCCCGCGGGACGACGAGCTCTATCGCGTCGTGTGCGCGTGCGTCAGCAGTCTCGTCGACACATTGAAGCCCGAGTACGCCGCCGCCGTCCGTCGCGTCGACCTGGACGGTATCCTCGTGGTGGATTTTGCGCGCGAAGCAAACATCACCCCGAGCAACGCCGGCGTGCGGCGGCACCGGGCGCACGCGGCTCTGCGAAAACAGCTCGCGCTCAGTTGCAACATCTGCGCCGAGCACGGATGTCTCGACTGCCGCTGTGGTAGACCCGCGAAGCAGATGAAATAAGGAAGGGCTCGATGAAATCACCTCATGATCATTCTCACGGACATCATGATCATCATGACCATCACGGACCTGTAGTTCACGAGCCATCCGCCGGCGCTGACGAGGCATACGCCCGAGCGTATGCAGCCGCCCAACCCGACCCCGGGCGCCGCGTGATTCCCGTCGAGCTCGAAGCCGGCGAAATCGATTGGGAGTTTGTGCCGGGCACCAAGACTCGCGCGTGGGGCTACAACGGCCGGATCCCCGGTCCGGTGCTCGAGGGACAAGTCGGCGATGTGCTCGAGATCCGTTTTACGAATCGCCTGCCTCAACCGACCAATATCCACTGGCATGGCCTGCGGGTGCCCGCGGCGATGGACGGCACCGAAATGGTTCAGCAGTCCGTGGCGCCGGGCGCAACGTTCGTGTATCGCTTTCGCCTACCCGATGCCGGGACGTTCTGGTATCACCCCCATAGCAATGAGACGGTGCAGCTCGAGATGGGACTCTACGGAGCGCTGATCGTTCGTGGACCGGATGAGCCAAAACTCGACGTCGAGCGAGTGCTCGTGCTCGACGACGTCCGTCTCGACAAGCAGGGACAGATCGCACCGTTCGGGGGAATCGTCGAGCATCACGATGGGCGAGAAGGTGACACGCGACTCGTCAACGGCAAAGCGGAACCGGTTCTGGAGATCGCCGCGGGGCAGGTGGAGCGGTGGCGGATCATCAATGCGTCGAGCGCGCGCTACATCCTGCTCTCCATCGGCCGCCAGCCCTTCAAACTGCTCGGCACTGATGGCGGCTTGCTCGAAGCTCCGGTGAGAATGAGCGAGATCCTGCTGGCCACGGCCGACCGGGTGGACATCGCGGTCGGTCCCTTCGCTGAGGGTGAACAACTGAGTGTTGAGGCGTTGCAATACCTGCGCACGACCATTCGCAAACGCAAGGACGAGCCGTTCGCGACAGTGCGTGTCGGACATGCCCGCCCATCGTCGGCGCGGATTCCTGATCAGTTGCGGAACATCCCGGCCCTTGCGTCGCCCAGTACGAAGCCCAATCGCACCGTGAAGCTCGGCGTCAAACTCAGTATCCGCCGCCTGGTCGATTTCGTCATCAATCGCGAACGCCACCACCAGGACAAGCCGGTGAAGGCCGGTGAGTTGCAGGTTTGGGATGTCGTGAACACCACGCTGATGGACCATCCCTTCCATCTTCATGGCTTCTTCTTTCAGGTGCTCTCGGTGAATGGCAAACCGCCGGAGTGGCGCTCGTGGGAGGACGTCGTCAATGTGCCGCCGCGGGCGACGGTACGCATTGCGTGGCTCCCCGACGAGCGGCCCGGCAGTTGGATGTATCACTGCCACATCCTCGAGCATCACGCGTCGGGGATGATGGGCCACTTCAACGTCGTGACGTGAGCGGAGCCTAAGGTCGAGGGGACCGCATTTCACAAATAGGTG
>DATFVZ010000198.1:0-10409 GCA_035259785.1 Gemmatimonadales bacterium | reverse complement strand
TCACTGGAAGATCTCGGTCCAGAGACCAAACCACGCGCTCGAGCGTCGGCACGAGGGAATGCGGCTCGACGGTCGTGCGCACCACGACCGAAAGCCAGGGCCAGGGATCCTGCGCATGCGGGATGTAGAACTCGGGTTCGGCCGGCGTATCCAGGCCGAACTGGCGCGCGTCACCGGCGACTCCCACAATCACCCGCGGCACGCCACCCGCTCTGCTGGGAATGAACTGCGAACCGATGGGATCGACGCCGGGGAAGTACCTCTGCGCAAACGTTTCGTTGACGATGGCGACCGGAAGTCCGCCCCGTACGTCGGCATCGCTGAATTCTCGGCCGCGTACGGGAATGCCGAGCGTCCGGAAATAGTCGGGGCTGACCGCGCGGTCTTGCGCCGAGCGCTCTTGGCCGGGCGAGGGAACGTCGCCGATCAGACGAAACGAATTGCTGTGGTCGTCACCGCTCAACGGCAGGCGTGAGGCAAGGCCGACCGACGCGACGCCGGGAACGGTTGACAGGCGCTCGCGGAGCTCGCGAAAGAACGACACGATGTATGCCCGATCGTCGGTCCGCGAGGGCAGCAATCCAACATTGAAGCTCAGAACTCCTTCGGTCCGGACGCCGGGATCCACACTGGCGAGACGCTCCAAGCTTCGAATCAGGAGACCGGCCGCGGCCAACAGCATGACTGCCATGGCCGTCTGGCCCACGACGAGACCGCTGCGCATCCGCGTGCTCCGTCGCGCGGCGGTCTGGTGACGACCGCCTTCTTTGAGATGTGGATTCAGATCTGCGGTCAGAATGCGGACAACAGGCGCGACGGCGACGAGGAGGCCGGTCATAACGGCAATGACTCCGGTGACCGTCAAGACGCGCGCATCAAGCGAGATCTCAGCAACGCGGGGGACGCTGTCAGCCGCGAGCACACGGAACAGCTCCAGGCCCCACGTCGCGCCCACCAGACCCACGACCGCGCCCGCGATGGAGAGTAAGAGGCTTTCCATTATCAGTTGCCGAATGAGGCGGCTACCGGCTGCGCCCAGGGCGGTGCGGATCGCGAACTCACGGGCCCGTCCGCTCGCACGTGCAAGCATCAGATTCGTCACGTTGGCACACGCGATCAGCAGGACTACACCGACGCTCGCGAGGAGCACGACTAGCGGCGTTCCCGCCGACCCGATGACTCGCTCGCGCAAGGGCATCACGCGAATGCCGAACCCGGTGTAGTTCGCTGGGAAACGCTCGGCGAGCCGCCGCTCGACCACTGTCAGTTCCGCCGTCGCTGCCTCCAGCGACACATTCGGCTTCAGCCGAGCAATGGCGCCGAGGTGGCGCGCAGCCCGCGCTGCGAACTCTTCATCGAGGCCCGTCGTGATCCAGAATTCCGCGTTGGGTGGGTACAGCGGGGCGGTGCCCATCACTCCGACGATGGCGAACGATCTCCCATCCAGTGTGACAGCACGCTCGCGCACACGGGGATCGGCGCCGAATTGGCTCCGCCACAACCGCTCGCTGAGGACAATTGCCCGCGGACCGCCGGGCTGGTACTCCTCAGGCGTAAAGGACCGGCCCAGGATTGGTGTTGCACGCAGAATAGGGAAGAAGGCGGGAGTGACCGACACGCCACTCAACTGCTGGGGACGTCCCTCACCGGCCAGCGCCAACGTCACCGGACCGAACAGCGCCACTCCCTCGAACGACTTGAGCCCCGTCGCCCAATCGGCGAGCGTGGGCTGAGCGATGCTGCGCAGGTCGTTCGGGCGTCCCGGCGGCGTTTCGAAGATGCGCACCAGCCGGTCGGGGTCAGGGTAGGGAAGTGGACGCAAGAGGACGGCATTGACGACGCTGAAAATGGCAGTGTTGGCGCCGATGCCGAGCGCGAGCGTCACGATGACTGCAGCAGTGTGGGTCGGACTGCTTTTGAGTGAACGAAGCGCGTATCGAAGATCCATAAACAGCGTTTCCATTACTCGGCCCTCAACACCGTCATGGGATCGAGATGTGCCGCGCGACGGGCCGGCCAAACGGTCGCCAGAAAGGCGCACACCAAGACGACGACCGCGACCACCGCATAGACCCGCCAGTCACTTGCACTGATGCCGAACAGCACAGCACGCAGCGACTTCGAGGCGAGCGTCGCGAGGAGCGAGCCGCTGCCAATGCCGGCGCCTGCGAGCAGCATCGCATCGCTGAGAACCAATTGACCGAGCGACCGCGGCGATCCTCCTAATGCGAGGCGGATGCCGAATTCGTGGCGGCGCGCCAGGACCTCGTGCTTGCAGATTGCGTACAGCGCGGTGAGGGTGAGGGCCAATGCCGCGGCCGCAAATATTCCGCAGAGCAGCATCGGAAATCTTCTGGTGAAGATTGCTTTCGATTGGGTCAGCTGTTGATCGAGCCGGCTGACCGCGTAGACCGGAACCGCAGGATCCATGTTCTTCACGATTTCACGAAGCTGACTAGCAATGGCGGGGGCGCCGACACCAGTCCGCAGGACGAGCGTCATCCGATTGTCCGGTGCCTGCAGATACGACAGGTAAACGACGGGCGGCGAATCCACATCGAGTGCGACAACCTGAACATCGCCGACGACTCCGATCACCTCCCACTCCCGGTTGTTCGTGGCAGCCTGTGGCGCTGCCGCCAACCCCACCCGTCTGCCCACTGCAGAGCTTGGCCCACCAAGCAATCTCGCCAAGCTTGCACTCACGACCGCGACGGGGGGCGCGTCGGGCCGGTCGCTCGGCTCAAACGCGCGACCGGCGAGGACAGGAATCCCCAGAGCCGTGAAGTACGTCCCGCCGACGACGCGCAGCATGGCGCGGGGTTGCTCGGAGTGCGGCTGGGGATGATCGCCGGGTGCGAATGTCGTGATGCCTCCGCCGCCGCCGGGCGCGTCATTGACGAGGCCGGCATCACGTACGCCGGGAAGCGCCGCAGCGCGGGTTACGAGCTGCTCGAAGAACCGGCTCTGCGCGAGCGGCTGCTGGTAGCGAGGACCCGACAGCGGCGCGCGTGCCGTCACGATACCGCCCGGATCCACGACGCCCACGTTGCGGCCTACGAGATTGCTGAAGCTCACGACGAGAAGGCCCGATGATACCAGAAGGACCACCGTGAGCGCGACTTGTGCGGCAACGAGGCCCCGGCGCAAGCGCCGGTCGCCGCGTCCGATGGTTGTTCGGGCGTCGCCGGCACGTGTCGACGTGTTCCTGATCAGCAGCGCCGGCCCGAGGCCGAACCCAATCGCCAAGGTGATCGCGACGAAGGAAACCGCGCCAACCACCGTGCCATCGATTCCGGCGTTCATCAGATACGGCATCCCGATCATGACACTCTCGGGAATCGTCGCCATGACGGCGGCCGTCAGCACCTGGCCGACCACAAGCGCAAGGGCCGCACCCAACAGGCTAGGTGCGAGGCTCTCCAGCAGCAGTTGGCGCAAGACGCGGGCGCGGCTGGCTCCCAGTGCGGATCGCAAGGCGAGCTCCGGAGCGCGCTCGACGTAGCGAGCCAGCATCAGCAGCGCGAGGTTCGCGCCCATGATCACAAGCAGGAGACCGACGGCGACCAGCAACGCCGTCAGGGTCGGCTTCATGTCACCGAGCAATGCGTCCTTCAAATACAGCGCTTGGGCCGTGCGGCCGGCGAGCGCATCAGGGTACTCACGTGCCAGGTCTGCCATCGCGCCCGCGACGTCGGCTTGGGCCACGTTCACTGACACGCCGTCCTGAAGTCTCCCGACGACGTGGATGGATCGATTGAACCGGCCCGCACGCCGTTGGTCATCGAGCTGGATCGGGAGAAAGACGTCCGCGTCTCCGAGCAGCGCGAAGTGAAACGACGCCGGCAGCACACCGACAATGACACGCGGCGTGCCGTTGACCATGAAGGTCTGATTGAGCGCGGTTCCGCTGCCGACGGAGCGGGCGAAGCGGTCGCTGACGATCGCGGGTCCCGCGGCGTCGTCCTGAAGGAAGTCGCGACCCATCGGTATCGGCACGCCCAAGAGCCGGAAGAAGCCCGGCGTCACTTGAGCGCCCCGCAGCATGCGCCGCGCCTCGTCGCCGACGCCTACGATGAGATTACTCGGGTCATAGCCCTCGAGCCCGATGAAGCTGCTGGTGCGCGACCGCCAGTCGAGGAGCGTGGGGTACGATGTCGGGCTGCGTTCGTCCGTGCCGGCGCGAACCTCCCACAGATGCACGAGGCGATCGGGTCCCACGTACGGCAGCGGCTCGACGAACGCAGCCTTGGAGGTCGTGAAGATCGCCGCTGCGACGCCCAGGCCGAGCCCCAGCGTCAGGACGATCGCCGTGCTGAGCCCGGGTGCACGCCCCAGTCGCCGCACTGCGTGGCGCAGATCCTGAATGAGTGTGTCCACTATTCCGTGCGCAGCGCGATCATCGGATCCACGCGTGCCGCGCGCCGCGCCGGCAGCCAACACGCGAACAACGCGACCAGCAGCAGCAGCAGGCCCACGGCGACAAACGTAAGCGGGTCGTGAGGACTGACCCCGACGAGCATGCCGCGCACGAGCATCGTGAGCGCGGGTGCGAGCACGAGGCCCGCCAAGACGCCGATCGCGGCGGGAGACATCCCCTGTCGTACGACGAGGCTCCGCACTGCTTGCTGATCGCCACCCAGCGCGATGCGAATGCCGATTTCGCGCGTGCGCTCCGCGACCAGATTGGATATCACGCCGTAGATCCCCACTCCAGCGAGCAGGAGGGCGATCAGTCCCAACGTTGCCATGAGCCGGAGCGAAAACCGGTACTGCAGAACGTTGAGAGCAAGCAGATCCCGCATTGTCTGCTGATCATAGACCGGCTGGTTGGGATCGAGCTCGAGCACTGCCGATCGCAGAGCCGGGAGGAGTGTCGTGGCGGCTGCCTCGCCGCCTGCCGCTCGCACCGTCAAGGTCATATCCCAAGCGGGTTGCTGCGCTTCCGGCAGGAACATCTCCGGCGCCGCCGCCTTGCCTATGCCGGCGTGCTTTATGTCGCCGACGATGCCGACGATCTCGGCGGGTTGTGTCGTGTCGCCTTGCAGAAACAGCCGCTTTCCGACGGCGCCATCGGGAAACCACCTACGCGCCAACGTCTCATTCACGATGACGACGCTCGGTGCACCAGCTGCGTCCGTCGCAGTAAAGTCTCGGCCACGCTGAATCGGCACGCGGAGCGCGTCGAAGTATCCCGGCGTGATGATGCGCCAGCCGACGTCGGGCCGGTCGTCGGTGGGGTAGGGCGGTTGGCCGACAACGTTGAAGCTCGACGTCTGATTGCAGCCGCAGAGCGGTACGACGTTTGTGGCACCGGCTGCCGCGACACCGGGCAACGCCCCAACGCGCTCGACGAGGCGGCTGTAAAAGCGCGCAGCGTCGGTGCCCTCCGCGTACGTCCGGCCTGGCAATGCGAGGCTGGTCAGGGCGACGCCGCTCGTCTCAAAGCCGGGCGGGAGCGTGCCAAGATGCCGGAATGTGCGAAGGGTGAGTCCGGCGCCGATGAGGAGCAGCAGCGCGAGCGCGACCTCGGCTCCAACCAGCACGCGCCGCAGGCGATGACGCTCCCGGCCCTCTGTTGTTTGGCCACTGCGCAGTTGATCTCTCGCGCCCACCGCGCCTCGCGCTGCTCGCAGCGCGGGCAGGAGCGCAAACAGCAAGGCGGATCCAATCGACAGCACCGCCGTGAACGCGAGCACCGTAGCATTCACTCGCATGCGGTCAAAGCCGGCGATCCTCTGGCGGAAATCGGCCGGGACGAGTGCCCGGAGCAGATCCACACCGAACACTCCAAGCAGGGCTCCGAGCGCCCCACCCGCGAGCGCCAGCACGACCCCTTCGGCAAGCACCAGGCGCACGATGCTGCCGCGCGAGGCGCCGAGCGCGGTCCGGATCGAGAGCTCACGGCCGCGGCTGGTGGCGCGCACGAGCATGAGGTTGGCGACGTTGGCGCAGGCGATCAGCAGCACGAAAGCGACCGCGGCCATCAGGACCGCGAGCATCGGCTCGATATCTCGCGCGGTGTCGCGCATGAGGGGCCTGACGTTCGCCCCCCAGTTGGTGTTCGTGTTGGGATACTGGATTGCGCGCGCGGCAGTCAGTCTGGTGATCTCCGCGCGCGCTGCTGCCAGGGTGACGCCCGGTGCCAACCGGCCCGTGACATACAGGTAATGCAAGCGACGCGACGTCCAGGTCTCGGGCGTTGGCGCGTAGGGCGCCCACATTTCGGCGGCAATCGGGTAGCGGACGCCCTCCGGCATCACGCCGATGACCGTTCGGGAAATCCCGTTGATCGACACAACGGTGCCGAGCACGCCGCGGTCGCCGCCGAAGCGCCGCTGCCACAAGCCCCACGACAGCATCACCACGCGGTCGTTGCCGGGTTGGTCTTCGCCCGGGGTGAACGTCCGGCCGAGCGCCGGTTTGAGTTCGAAGGCGTCGAAGTAGTCGACCGAAACCTGCATCCCCTGCACGCGCTCCGGTCTCTCACCACCCGTGATGTTGCCGGTCCACCACACGTGGCTCACGAGACGGTCGAAGCTCTTGAGATTCTCGCGCCAGTCTCGGAAGTCAGCGGCCGTGACTTCGTTGTGATCATTGCCCCGCGGCGCGACTTGCCACACCGCGACCAGGCGCTCCGGCTGCTCTAAGAAAGGAAAGGGTCTAAACAGGAGGTGATGAATCGCCGTGAAAATTGCCGTGTTGGCGCCGATGCCGAGAGCCAGAGTTGCTATAGCCACCGCGGTGAAGCCGGGACTGGCCGCGAGCGTGCGAAGCGTGTATCGAAGCATGGGCCTAGGGCCTCGGGGCTGGGGCCTGGGGGGTGAAGAGAAGAGAATCGGCCATCGTGAAAACCCGTTCGACGGCGCCGACCAGTGCCTGCCGGACACGCTGCACCGGGCGCTCCTCGAGTGCTGCGGCGAAATCCGTTACCGAGCGCTGGCGCTGTTCAGGTGCCACCGAGAGCGCTTGCGCTATCGCGGTGCGAATGCTGTCAGGGACGTCGCCTGGCAGCTTCTCAACGCTTGCGATACCGGTGAACGGCGGATGCCCGGCGAGCATTTCGTACGCCACGCACGCGAGACTGTACACATCGGTGCGGCCGTCAATCGCCAGCTCACCGAGCGCTTGCTCCGGGCTCATGTAGCGGGCCGTTCCGCCACCGATCTCCGTGGAAGCCCGACGCTCGTCCTCACGGACGGCCCGCGAGACGCCAAAGTCCACGAGGTACACGTGTCCGCCGTCGAGCAGAATGTTCTCGGGCTTCACATCGCAATGCAGGATCCGCTGACTGTGGGAATGCCCTAACGCGGCGGCCGTCTGCTGGATGACGCGCACCGTTTCCGCAACACCCAGACGACCCTTCCGGTCGAGCCTGCCGCGCAGAGAGCCGTCCCGTACAAATCGCATGACATAGAAGGGCAACCCTTCGGCCTCATCCGCGTCGAAGATCGGCAGAATGTGCGGGTGCTCGAGGTGCAGCGTGCGAGTGATCTCGCGGCGGAACGCAGTCACCGCTGACGGCGACGCGGCGCTCGGCGCGAGCACTTTCACCGCGACGCTCCGGCCCAACCGGATCTCCCGCGCGACGTAGACGACAGCCATTCCGCCCCGCCCGATCTCGTAGTCGATCAGGTAGCGGTTGGCGATCGCGTGCTTGAACGCCGCGAGTCTTGTCTCGGCCGGCAGAGGTGCGGTCACGGTCTATTCCACCCGCATCGTGACGGCCGGGTCGATCCGCGAAGCGCGTAGCGCCGGGACCCAGCAGGCGACCAGGCCGATGGCGGCCATGACCGCGGTAACGGCTGCAAACGTGAGCGGGTCGTGGGGCGCGACACCGAACAGAAGCCCGCGAATCACGCGAGTGGAGAGGAGCGCGCCGGCGACTCCGAGCAGCAGCCCAAACACCACGAGCATGCCGCCTTCCTTGAGGATCATCAGCTGCACGCGGCCGCGATCGGCGCCAAGGCTCATGCGAATCCCGATTTCGCGCGTGCGCGCGCTCACGGAGAATGCCAGCACGCCGGCGATCCCGACCGCCGCGATGACCACGGCAAGGGCGCCGAACAAGCTGATCAGCTCGGCGTTCAGTCTCTGCGGGGCAATGCCCTCATGCTTGATCTGCGTTACGGTCCGGACTTTCTCGATCAGCGCTCCCGGCGCGTGGCGCCGCACGATCTCCAGTGTGACGGGGATAAGGGACCGCGCATCGCGCTGCACACGGATCGCCAATGTTCCACCGGCCGGCGCCGGGGTCACGTCGGGGAAGTAGAGGACGGCGCCGGGGGCCTCCCCGAACCCGCCATCCTGGGTGTTGCCGACCACACCGACGACGGTGCGCCATTCCGCGCTCATGCTGGAGATGCGCAGCAGCTGGCCCGTCGGCGCAATCCTTCTGCCGATCGGGTCCTCGCCGTGAAAGAGCTGCTCGGCGAGGGTCTGGTTCAGGATCACGACCGGCCCGACCGTTCTGCTGTAGGAACCCGAGGTGATGACCGCGGATGGATCGGTCGAAAGGAAGGAACGTCCGCGGAGCACAGGAAGCCCCGCCGCACGGAAGTAATCCGGACTCGCTCCACGCATTTCGGCGTTGGGGATCGCCTCACCGACGTCGAGCGTCCGACCCTCCGCCTTGAAGTCAAACCGCGCCGTCGAGCGCTCGAGCAGCGGAGAGCCATACCCCACCTCGATCACGCCGGGCAGCGCAGCGAGCTCGGCCCGCATGCCAGCATAGCGGTTCCGCACTGCCGCCACGGCGTTTGGATCCTGCTGCGCTTGACGTGTGACGAGCATCTGCAGTTGCAGGGTGAGCACGTCCTCGGTCTCCAGCCCCGTGCTCGCGTTGGACAGACGGATGATCGTGCGGGTAAGCAGGCCCGCGCCGGCGAGCAGTACAATCGACACGGCGACCTGCGCCACGACGAGGCCGCGTTGCAGGCGCTGCTTGCGCATGCTGCTGCTCGAGCGGTGTGCGGATGCCGAGAGCCAGGTCGCGAGGGAGCCTTCCTTCGGCAGGGTGGTGGCGAAGGAAAGCAGCAAGGCGACGCCGATTGAGAGGGCGAGTGTGAAGCCCAGCACCAAGCCGTCGAGCCGAATCTCATTCGCCCGGGGCGAGTAGCGTGCGGCGAGCGAGGTCAGCAGATCGACGCCGAAGACGGCCAGGACGAGTCCGGCCAGAGCACCCATCAGCGTCAGCACCAGGTTCTCAGCAAGCAGCAGACGGCGCAGTCCCGGTGCGCCGGCGCCGAGCGCGGCACGCACCACGAGCTCCGACTCCCGGCGGATCCCTCGCATGAGCGTCAGATTGATCACATTCGCGACGGCGATGACCAGGACGAATGCCGCGGCGCCCATGAGCAGCCACAGCGTCAGACGTGCGCGCTCGCCCATCACCTCCTGGAAAGGAATGACTGCCACGCGCATGTGAGAGCCAGGGTCGTACGATGCCCTGTTCTCGTTTTGCATCCGTGCGTACACGGTGGCGATCTCGGCCTTGGCCTGACTGACGGTGGCCGACGGTGTCAGCCGCGCCACCGCCTCGGTCATGCGATGCGTACGCTCTTGCACCATGTTGGCGCTCAGATGGTGAGGGCTGTACACCATGTTGAGCAGCGCGTCGTACTTGGTTGGGAACGTCGGCGCCGGTTGAAGCACGCCGATGACGGTCACCGGCCCTCCGCCCATCTGCACCTGCTTGCCGACGATGCTCGAATCGCCGCCAAAACGCTTCATCCAGAAGTCATACGACAGGATCATCACCGGTGGCACGCCTGGTCCGTCGTCGCTCGGGCCTGTCGCGCGGCCGAGCACCGGTGAGAGACCCATGACCTCGAAAAAGTTGCCGGTTACGAGGCCGATGTTGATGCGGATGGCATTGTCGTCGCCCAGCAGGATCGCCGAAGAAGAGGAGTATTCCGCAATGCCCCGCAGCGACGGGGCGCCGGTGCGGAAATCGTGGACCTCGGGAACGGAGAAGTTGATGTTCTCGCGCCCGGTGCCGTCGGCGGAGTGCCGCAGGTAGAGCAGCCGGTCGCCGTCCCTGTGGGGCAGCGGTCTGAGCAACACGCCTCGGACGACGCTGAAGATCGCGGTGTTCGCGCCGATTCCGAGCGCCAATGTCAGCACCGCAACGGTGGTAAAAGCGGGGCTGCGTCGCAGTGCGCGGACGGCGTAGCGGATATCTGGAAACATGGGCCTAGGCCCTCCCAGGCCCTGCTTCATCAACCACACGTCCGTCAAATAGATGAATAGATCTGTCGGCATGGCGTGCATATCGGGGATCGTGCGTCACCATGCACACCGTCGCCCCGTTGCGATGCAGGACTCTGAGCAGCTCCATCACTGCCTCACCGTTCGTCGAGTCGAGATTCCCTGTCGGCTCGTCGGCGAGGAGTATTGCAGGATCACCG
>DATFVZ010000197.1:0-21599 GCA_035259785.1 Gemmatimonadales bacterium | reverse complement strand
GGTCCCGGGGTGGCCCGCGTCGCTGTCGCAAGCAGCTGTTGGTGTCGCGAGCCCAGCCGCTGCATCGCGTCGTCCCGCTCCTCGTTCCTCTTATAGACCGCCGCGACTGCACTTCCCGATCCGCTCATCCGCACCCAGACCGGCCCCGTCGCTGCCACGCGCTCGTACAAGCTCCGAAGCTCGGGATGGCGGCCGAACACCGGCTGCTCGAAGTCGTTCCCACCGAGCCGCCCGATGCTGCCCCAGGTCGCGAAGGCGTCCGAGTCGAGTGCGACGGGGCCGCGGGCCGTTGGCGATGGATTCTGTTCGTCCCACCATTTGTACGCGTCGGGTGTCGCGACCGTAATTGGAGGAACTGCCAGCAGCACAGGCATGGCGGGCGGGGCAGGGAGGCGCAGTAGGCGCTCACCGCGCCCCCACGCCACGGCTAGTGGCGCGCCGCTCGCAAAAAATGCGACGTCTGCGCCGAGCTTTGTGGCAAAATGGAGGAGCTCGTGGCGCGGCACGGCGTTGCCGGCCAGCGCGTTGACCGCGTGGAGCGCGGCGGCGGCATCGCTCGAGCCGCCTCCCAACCCCGCACGCACCGGGATCCGCTTCGTCAACTTGATCGATACGCCGAAGCGGTTGCCGGTGGCGTCCAGGACTGCGCGCGCGGCGCGCACCGCGAGGTTTTCATCCGCTGGACCGAGATCGGGTCCGTCCACATCGAGTTGCACGCCCGCATCCGTCCGATGCACGTCGAGTTGATCTGCCAGCTCGAGCAGTGCAAATGCCGTTTCGATCTGATGAAATCCCGACGTTTCGCGGGCGAGAATGCGCAGGAACAGGTTGATCTTCGCATGCGCAGCGGCGGAGACTGCCGCGGTCATGCGGTGTTCTGCGCGGCGCTCACCTCGCCCAGGCGCAGGTGCAGGCGCGACAACGACCAGAATCCGAGGAGTGTGATCGGAATGAACGTCGTCACGTGGTAGGTAAGCGCGTAGCTCACCGCGAGATTGGAATCCACGCCGTAGAGTTGCAACGTCACCAACGTGGCCGCCTCGAACACCCCGACGCCGCTTGGTGCGGACGGCACGGCAACCCCAAAGCCGATCATCGCCTGCAAGAGGAGCGCGGCCTCGACGGGGACGTCGATGCCGAACGCGCGAAAGCAGATCGCAAATGCGGCCGCGTTCTTGAGCCAGAGCAGGAGCGACCAGAACACAACGCCGGCAAACCGAGCCGGACTCTTCAGGACTTCCAGCCCGGCGACGATCCCCTCCGCCACGCCGTTCAGTCGCTCGGCGAGTCGCGTGGGCAACAGGCGCCGGGTGCCGCGTTCGAATAGCCGCAGCCACGGCTCCGGCCGGAGCACAATGATGAACGCAAGCACAAGCAGAGCGCCGAACAGCGCGGCTGCGGACGTCGCGATGGTAGAAACTGATCGACCGCCGACGAGCGCCTGCGCGGGGAATGACGGGGCCGCAATTGCGATTGCCATCAACCCCAGCATTACGAGCCCGTCGAAGATCCGCTCGACGCCAAGGGACGCGAGCGCCGTCGAGAAGCGCACGGGAAGCTGGCGTGACGCCACGTACGCGCGCGCGACTTCGCCGGCACGCGCGGGGAGTAGGTTGTTCGCCATGAACCCGATGGTTGTCGCGTGCCAGAGCGGCATCCAGGGGAGGGGTTTACCGTCGGCGTCGCGGAGGATCAGGCGCCACCGAATGGTGCGCACCGGGAAAGTGACGGTCGCAATGATGACCGTGAGTACGAGCAGGACGGCGTTGGCCTGTCGCGCGTCCGCCCAGACTTCACGGAGATTGATGCGGTGCAGCACCCAGGCCAGCAGTACCACACTGACAACGAGCCCGATCAGCCAGGCCCACCGCCAGCGCTGCTGACTACTCGGGTTCGAGGGCGAGGACAACGAGGTCGCAGACTTCGTCAATGATGGCGCGCAGATCGTCCCCGTTCGCGCGCTTGGCCGCTTGCCGGAGCTCCTGCGCGCGTTGGCGGGCCCGATCGCCCTTGTAGAGGAGCGTTCTGATATCCACGGTCTCACCGCCGTTGCCTCGTGGAGCCGCGACTCCCCCGAGCAGCTCCTGCAACGAGGCGGGCCCAACCCCCGCGGCGACCATGCGTTCGTAAACACTCCACGAACCTTCGATGTCGCCGGACGGGGGAGGGGCCGGCGGCTGGGGAGCTCTCGTAGCAGGGGGGGGGGGCGGCGGTGCTGACCGCGTCGGCTCGCCACCCAATCGCCGGATTGCGAGGGTGACGGCGGCGAGCGCTGCGGCCGTCGCCCTCTCGTCACCGGAAGTGGCTGCCGACAACACTTCGCCTGCCTTGCGTACCTCACCGGCGAAGGCCACGGATTGCTTGACCGCGATTCCGCTCGACACAGCATCGCGCGCCGCCTGCGCGAACTCCGCCACACGGTCGGCCAGCAGACCCTCCCCGCCCGCTGTGCCAAGGGCGCGGAACGTGCCGGCCAGAGTGTGCGCGCGCAGCTCGCGCTGCGTCGGACTCGGTGCGCGCTCCAGAGAGTCGGCCGCCTGCTGGAGATGCTCGCCCTGACTGACGAGCTCGTGCCGGCCCATCGTGGCTGGGCGAATCTGTGCACCGGGCTCGGGTGTGCCGCGTTGGACGATCGTAGCCACGGTTTCGATCGGGACGATTTCCGGCTCACTCTCCATGAACTTGACGAGCAGGCTCGCGAATTTCCGGAACTCCGCGCTCTCCGCATCGGGCCGGCCGCGGTCCGCCACCGCGCGTGCCGCATGCGCGATCGATGTCGCGCCCATCTGAAACAGCTCGGCGATCAACTCGCCCCACCCGGCCGGCGGCGACGCGCTATTGCGCTCCAGCTCCGCGATCGCGCGCTCGATGCCCTCCAGCAGGTCCGGCAATGGCGGCAGATCGTTCAGCGCGGCGAGACCGCGCAAGGGTTGCAGCGCCTTCATGACTTGCTGCAGCGGCTCGTGCGCCGTCGGATTGGTGCGCAGCACCCGGCCGGCGCGGTCGAGCGCGCTTGCGATCGCGGCGCCCTCGCGCGCGACGAATGCGCGCGCGCCTGCGTCGAGCCCCATGGCTTCGGCGGCCCGCACCTGAGCCGAGGGACGCCCGCCGAGCTGCTCGAGCTGGCGCGCGAGAGCCTCGGCGTTCGCCGTATCGGCATCCGACCAGGTAGCGGCCTTGCGCACGAAGATTTTCAGATCGTCAACGGCGCGAGTCGCGAGCTGCCTGGTCGCGACATCCCAGGTCCGCCGACCCTCCCGCACGCCGCGCGCGAGGGCCTCGAATCCCATGGCCGCCCGCGCGATCGCCTGCTGGCTTGCCATCAGCGCGCTGCCGCGGAGCGCGCGCGCCAGGCGCACGAGTTCATCGGCCGCGGGAGCGGACGATTGAACCAGAGCATCCAGCCGGTCGAGATACTCCCCCGCCTCGAGGGCGAAGAAGTCCGACATGCCGAGCGGTGCGCCAGCGCTGTTCATGGCGTGTCCAAGCTAGGGATTTCGGGCAGTGTCCACCAGCGTTTTCATGCGGCGCACCGCCTCTTCCAGCCCCCAGTAGACCGCGTTACTCACAATCGAATGGCCGATATTGAGCTCTTCGATCTCGGGGATCGCGGCGACCGGCTGGACGTTTTGGTAGGTCAAACCATGGCCGGCATGCACGGCCAAGCCAATCTGCTTCGCATGCGTCGCGGCGCGTTGCAACTCCTTCAGCGCTGCGTCGCCCTTGCGCCAGGTGTGCGCGTAGCGACCTGTGTGAATCTCGATTGCGGGAACACCGAGCGCGCGCGCGATGTCGATGGTCTTCAATGAAGGGTCGATGAAGAGGCTCACTCGAATGCCCGCATGTTGTAGCTTCGCAATCGCTCCGGCGAGTCGCCGATCCCCTTTGCGGAGCGCGAGGCCCCCTTCTGTCGTGATCTCTTGTCGCTTTTCGGGGACAAGCGTTGCCTGAAACGGCTTCGTGCGCGTCGCGAAGCGGACGATCTCCTCATGCGCGCCGAGCTCGAGATTCAGGACTGTGCGCACGCTGTGCGCCAGCGCCTTGACGTCCGCGTCCTGGATGTGACGCCGGTCCTCTCGCAAATGGACAGTGATGCCGTTGGCCCCCGCGCGCTCACACGCCGCCGCGGCCTGCACGGCGTCGGGCTCATCGGTCTTGCGCGCTTCACGCAGCGTGGCGACGTGATCAATGTTGACGTAGAGACGCATGGTGTCTTACCTTCGGGTCGTCCTGACCACAGGTCGTACATCGTGAAGCGACGACTTGCAGCTCAGTTCGTCCTGCTCGCCGCTCTGACAGCTTGTAGCAAAGGGGGAGGGCCGGAAAAGCCGACCCCCCAGTCGACCAATGAGACGGTCTCGCAGTTTTTCGCGGCAGTCAAAGCGAACGATCTGAAGCGGATGGGCGAGCTGTGGGGTACCGAGCGCGGCCCCGCGGCGCAGTCGATGAATTCGGATGTGCTCCGCCAGCGCCTCACCGTGATTCAGAAGTATCTCGATCATACGGGCTATCGGGTCATCGAAGGCCCGATGCTCGTGCCTGGCCATGATGAGCTCCGCACGTATCGCGTGGAGCTGCAACGAGCGAATTGCAATCAGGTGCTGCCCATCGACATTATCCGGATGCGCAGCGGCGGCTGGCTCGTGTATGACGTGCATCTTGAGAGCGCGGGGAGTCCGGTCGGCCGTTGCCCGCAGGGGGGAACGGGAACCCGGCCGTAGGGCTGGGCGTTCCACCTACTCGGTTAGCTCCAGTAGAATGCCGTTCGTCGTCTTGGGGTGGAGAAAAGCGATGCGTCGTCCGCCGGCTCCACGCCGGGGCGTCTCATCGACCAGCCGATAGCCAGCCGCGCGACACCGCGCGAGCGCGGCATCGAGATCAGCGACGCGGTAGCAGATGTGATGAATGCCCGGGCCACGTTTCGCGAGGAACTTCGCCACGGGGCTGGAAAGTTCGGCAGGCTCGAGCAGCTCGACGTCGACATCGCCAAAGTGGAGGCTGACGATTCTGGCGCCGTCGGCAGTGTCGTGCGGTCCGGGAGCCACGCCGAGGACATCGCGGTAGAAAGCAAGCGCCTCTCGGATGCTGGGTACGGCGATACCGATGTGGGCGACCGATGGATTCATATGGGCAAACTAACGTGAGAGAGGGAGATTGGGGGACATGCAAGCGACGCACCCTGCGGAAATCACGGACGCCACCTTTGCCGCAGAGGTCGAGCAGCACAAGGGCCTCGCGGTTGTCGATTTTTGGGCGACGTGGTGTGGGCCCTGCCACATGGTCGCGCCGATCATGACGCAGCTGGCGGGTAAGTACAACGGTAAGGTGAAGATCGTGAAGGTAGACGTGGATGCGAATCCGGCGACGGCGATGCGCTTCAACGTCCGCTCGATTCCGAGTATTCTGTTTTTCAAGGACGGTCGGCATATCGACACGCTGGTCGGCGCCTATCCGTCCCAGGCGTTCGAGCAAAAGATCGACCAACACCTGTCGTAACTTCCTCGCCGGAGGACGATGCGCGCGAGCAGTGCTCGCCTGACGAATTCGCCGGTTCGCCTCGCGGATCTTCAGTTTCCGCAGGTGAGCCGGCTTATTCATCGCACTCACCTTGCCTTCATTCATCTCGACAACCTCCTCGCGTTCGCCAAGCGTGACCGCGATGGCCGCATCGACGGCTATATCGCGGCGCACTTGCCCGACGAGTGCGTCCTGCTGTTCTTCCGCAACGGCGAGGCCGTCAATGCGGCCTCCCTGCACACCGCCGGGCGACAGGTCATCACCATTACCGAGGCGCTGAAGCGCTTGCGCGCCGAGGTCGAGCGCGCGGATCTCGAATACTGCGCCGCACCCATGGAACAGCTCGCCTGGATGTACGCCTCCTGCGCCGGCGACTACCAGGGACGGGCGATCGCCGTGAAACAACCGGAGACATTCTTCCCCCTGTTGCAACAGGAAAAGACCACCGGCGTGCTGGAACTGATTTCGAATGGACGGGTGTCTTACTTGAGGTTCGACCAGGGGCAGTATCTGAGCGGGCACTTCTGCGACAAGCCAAGCGACGTGCCGCCCGGCCGCTACGTCGAGTCGCTGTTCGAGGCGGGGACGGGCGGCGCGGAGCCCGCGCTGTCGGCCGGCACATTCCCCGCCGCGGACGATCTCCCGGCCCAGGCCGCGACCGCCCTCGTCAACACATATCGTGAGCTGTACTGGCGGATTGTCGATGGCGTCGAACGGGAGTTCCCCGGTGACGCGAAACGGCGCGCCCAGAAAGTGACGGCCGCAATCGTCGGCACGCACCACGCGCTTGCCCTGATCAGTGTGCCGCGCGGCACGGAAACGCCGGATGCGGTGGTGCGTCCGGAGGAGCTCGCAACGGCGCTTACGGATTGGGCCTTGCAGCTGCTCGAAGGCGCCGAAGTCATGATGCCGGGAACGGCTCTCAAGGTTCTCAAGGACGCAACGCGCGAGCATCGCTACGTCCTGGAGGCAGCCGGCTTCTACGGGCGTCTCCCTTGGCAGGTGACGTGGTGACGTGTCGGGCACCCTCTACGTTGTCGCGACGCCTCTCGGAAACCTCGCTGACCTCTCGCCGCGAGCCGCCGACACACTGAAGCGTGTCGCGGTGGTCGCCGCGGAAGACACGCGCCACAGCAAACCCCTCCTCATTCACGCCGGCTCGCACGCCGAGCTGGTGAGTCTCCACGCGCATTCGTCCGACCGCGCCCTCGAGCGCGTGCTACGCATCCTATCTGATGGAAGGGATGTTGCGTTGATCACCGATGCCGGGACGCCCGCGATCAGCGACCCCGGCGTCGAACTCGTGGCGCACGCGAGGCAGCAAGGGATTCAAGTCGTAACGATTCCGGGTCCGACCGCCGTGGCAGCCAGCTTATCAGTCTCCGGCATCGGAGGCGACCGCTATGTGTTCCTGGGCTTCCTCCCTCGTAAGGGGAGCGACCGCCGCCGTTTGTTATTGTCCGCCGCCCATTCCGAATGGACCGTCGTGCTTTTCGAGGCGCCCAGTCGCGTCACGCAGCTCCTCGCCGATCTGATCGAGGTGTGTGGTCCCGAAAGGCAAGTTGCCGTCTCTCGAGAGTTGACCAAGGTATTCGAAGAGACGCGTTCGGGGACTTTGCAAGAATTGTCAGAGCACTATGCGGAGGCCCCCCCGCGCGGCGAGGTTACGGTTGTGTTGGCAGGGACGGGCAAGCAGCGGATCGAGGAGACGCCGCCCGATCCGGCGGAACGGGCGCGAAACCTGCTGGCGGAAGGGATGTCGCGCAAAGATGTCGCCGATCGACTCGCCGAGGAGACCGGTATCTCACGAAACACGGCATATAGACTGGTCAACGAATTATGAAAGCACTTTGCGTCGCTCTGTTAACTACACTGATTCCGTCGGGCGTCACCCCACGTACGACGCACGACGCACGACGCGCGTCTTTAACCATCGGTCGCTTGCATTACGACGGCGGCGGCGACTGGTACGCGAACCCATCCAGCCTGCCGAATCTCCTGACCGCGGTACGCGAGCGCACGACCCTCTCCGTCGCCGATCGTGAGCGTGTGGTTACGCTGACGGGACCCGAGCTATGGGACGTCCCTTACCTCTATATGACGGGCCACGGGAACGTCCACTTCTCTGATCTCGAGCTGCGCAATCTGCGACGCTACCTCGAGCTGGGCGGGTTCCTGCATGCCGATGACAATTATGGAATGGACGTCTCGTTCAGGCGGGAGATCGCGCGCGTTTTTCCCGACCAGCCGCTCGTTGAAGTGCCGTTGACCCACCCGGTGTACAACCTGGTCTACGCGTTCCCCAAGGGGATCCCCAAGATCCACGAGCACGATGGGCTGCCGGCCCAGGGATTCGGGATTTTTTTGGGAGGCCGCCTTGTCGTATACTATTCCTACCAGTCCGACCTTGGGGACGGGTGGGAGGACCCCGATGTGCACCATGACCCTCCAGAGCTGCATGAGGCGGCATTGCGTATGGGTGTGAATCTCTTCACCTACGCGGTGAGCGAAAGCAAATGACGGAAACGGCGCGCCGGCTGCGTCGCCTGGGGCGGCCGCACGCGCGCGCGCGCGCGTTCGCCGTGATCCTTGGCGGACTCGGCGCGGCGCTGGGCGCGGCGGCGCTGGGGCTTGCCCTCGCGCCCGCGATTTCAGGCGTGACGCTGGCCTGGGTCCTGATCATCCTCAGCGCGGGGGCCGCTGTCTGGGCTGCAATGCGCGCCCGCCGCGAAGCGGCCGACGCGCCGGTCGCGCGCCTGGTTGAATCGGCTAGCGGCGGTAGAGCAGGCAGCGTCGTTGGCGTCGTCAGCCCCACTGCTGGTCGTGGGGAGGGGATGAGCCCCTCGTTGCTCGTGGCCGCCGATACCCGCGCCGCCGCATTCGTTTCCTTCGCCGCGCCGACCGTCGACACGGCACTGCGGCGGACCACGCGCCAGCGTCTCGCGCTTGGCGTCGGGGCGGTGCTCGCAGGCGGGCTGCTCTTTGTCGCGGCAGCGCCCCCACCCGCATCCGCCCGTGCGGCTGCCTTCTGGCATCCCGTGCGTGCCTGGCGCGATGCACGGGCTCCAGTCCGACTCCTCGTCGACCGGGAGCGCGTGCGACGCGGCGGCACGGTGACCGCGACGATCACGGTTCCCGGAGCCGAGCGGGCGACGTTGTGGACACGCGGTGCCGGCGAATCATGGAAGCCCATGCCATTGTCGCTCGATGCGCAGGGTCAGGCCGTGAAAGAGATCGGTCCGGTCGAATCGGATCTCTATCTGCGTGCGGCGAGTGGCGGGCGTTCGAGCCGAGAGATCAAGGTAGATGTCGCGTTGCCCGCGTTTCTCGCGGATCTCGCCGTCACGGCGCGCTTTCCATCTTATCTGGGTCGCTCGGATGAGCCGCTGCTCGTCGGCCCCGATCCGATCCCGGTGCCCGCGGGGACAACAGTCTTGACGACCGGATCCGCCAGCGTGCCCCTCACGAAGGCCGCATGGACGCTCGAATCCCCCGCGCGTTCTGAGCCGCTGCGCGTAGTCCGAACCGGGACGGATATCGAGGGTCGGTTCACTCCCGCTGTCAGTGGCACCTGGCGGCTGCAGGCGCTGAGCGCTGACGGGGCGCCTCTCGAAGGCGCGGCGCCCGAGCTCCGGTTGATCATCGTGCCAGATTCCGCGCCGGTCGTCGCGTTACCGGTCCCGGGCCGCGATACCACGTTGCCCATTACGCTGCGCCAGCAGCTCGTCGCGGACGTTCGCGACGATCACGGCATTGCGCGGCTGGCGGTGGTGAGTTGGCGGGTGAGTCGCACGGGCCGGATCGATCCGACCGTGCGCGAGTCGCTCGACGTGAGTGGCGTCGGGGATCGCGCGATCGTCCAGGGCCGCCTCGATGCCGAAAACCGTGGGCTGCTGCCGGGCGATACGCTCCGACTCTACGTCGAGGCGTGGGACAATGCACCGGCTCCCCACGCGGGACGCAGCAAAGAGATCGCGCTCCGATTACCGAGCATGGAGGAGCTGCGCGCGGCGGCGCGGGACGCCGCGCGGGCCGTTGGAACTGCGGCCGACTCCGTCGCGGCGGCGCAGCGGGAGCTGAGCGATCGCACGCGCGATCTCGCGTCGGAGCGGAGCCGAGATCCGGACGGGCGGCCGTCCGGCCGGGCCGGCGGTCAACAGCAACAGGGCACGATGTCGTTCCAGGCCACGCAGCGCGCCGAGGAGATCGCGCGCGATCAATCCGCCATGTCGGAGCGAGTCCAGGAGCTCGCAAAGGCACTCGATGAGATTTCGCGCGCAGCCAAAGCCGCTGGTGTCGATGACACCGCTTTCCAAAACCGTCTGCACGAGGTTGAGCAGCTGCTTCAACGTGCGCTCACGCCGGAGTTGGAACAGCGGCTGCGAGAGCTGCAGGAAGCGCTCGCACGGCTGGATCCGGAAGCGACCCGTCAGGCCCTGCAGCGTCTGGCTGAAGCACAGCAGCAGCTGCGGCGTGAGCTGGAGCGCAGCCGCGAGTTGTTCGAGCGCGCGGCGCTGGAGGGCGAGCTCGCCTCACTGGCAAAAGACGCGGAGGATCTGCAGCGCCGGCAGTCGGAATGGACAAAGCAGGACGCTCTGAAGCCCGATTCAGCCGCGGTAGCTGCCGAGCGCGACCTCGCGGCCGCCACCGATTCGCTCGCGCGCAATCTCGAACGTGCTGGTCAGAACGTCCCGCTTGAGCGGTCACAGACGACCGCGCGCGGCGCCCAGCGCGCCATGGAGCAAGCCGCCGCAGCCGCGAGTCAGCGCGATTCACGCGGTGCCCGTAGCGCCGGACAGGAAGCAGCCGATTCTCTCGACCAGCTTCCGGAGCAGCTGCGCGGGCAGCGCGATTCCCTGGCGTCCGCTTGGCGCCAGGAAACACTCGACGCACTCCACCGCGCACTTTCCGAGACTGCGGCGCTGGCCAAGCGGCAGGAAGCGATTGCGGCCGCGCTCCGCGATGGTGAAGCAGGGGCCGCGACGCGCGCACGCCAGGCTGCGGTCGAAGAAGGGACCAAGGCCATCGAGCAACAGATCAGCGAAGCCGCCGGCCGGCACGCGCTCGTCTCACCGCAGCTCGAGGCGGCGCTTGGGTACGCGCAAAACCAGATGAAGCAGGCGCGGGAGCAGCTCGAGCAGGGCGATCCCAATCCCGCGACGGCGGCGCCGTTCGCGGAGCAGGCGCTCGATGCCTTGAACGCGACGGCACACGCGCTGGTCCGCACCTCACAGCAGGTCGCGGGCGCTCAGTCGGGATCGGGATTCCAGGAGGCGCTGGAACAGCTCGCGCGCATGGCTCAGCAGCAGCAGGGGATGAACGCAGACGCGCAGGGCATGCTGCCGATGATGGGAGCCGGAGGTCAGGCGGTCATGCAGCGCTTGCGCGAGCTCGCGGCGCAGCAACGGGCGCTGGCTGAGCAGCTCGAGCGGCTGCAGGCCGAGGGAGATGCGAGTGGCGCGGGCGCGCTCGCCCAGGAGGCGCGCGAGTTAGCCCGCCAGCTCGAAGCGGGGCGGTTGGACCGCCGCACCGTCGAACGGCAGGAACGTCTGTATCGCAAGCTGCTCGACGCCGGCCGCAGCCTGCAGGGCGAAGACCCGGACGAGCAAAAGGAGCGGACGAGCAAGTCCGCCCTGGGAGACAGCATCCACATTCCCCTGGCGCCCGGGGCCACCGGATCAGGGCCGAAGGTCCGCTACCCGACATGGGACGAGCTGTCGGGCCTCACCCCGGAGCAGCGGCGCATGGTGCTCGAGTACTTCCGCCGCCTGAATGACACGAAGCCTTAGCCTCGCAGTCGGCTTGCTGATCGCATGGCCGGCGCTCACCCGGGGTCAAGCAATCGGCCCCGGGTTCGAGTTGGAGCGTTCGGGGAAATACGCTGAAGCGGCGAACGTCTATTTCACGACGGTCCGCACCGATCCCACCAATGTGCCCGCGCTGCTTGGTCTCGAGCGTGTTCTGTTCGTGCTGAATCGCATGCCCGAGCTGCTCCCGTTGGTGCAACGCGCACGCACGCGCGCTCCCGAGAATGTGGCACTCCGCAGTCTCGAGGTGCGCGTGTACGCCCATCTGAACCAGCAGGATTCCCTGGAAGCCGTGGTGCGCCGCTGGGCTGCGACAACGCCGCAGAATGACGCGCCGTACCGCGAGTGGGGACTCGCGCTTGCGGATCGTCGCATGTACGACGACGCGCGCCGGGCCTTGCTGATCGGGCGGCGCACGCTGGGCGGCGAGGGAACACTCGCTATCGAATTGGCGGAGCTGGAGCAGCGCGCCGGGAACTGGGATGCCGCGGCACGTGAATGGGCGCGGGCCATCACGCAGTCGCACGACGTGGCGCCCAATGCGGCGACCCAGCTCGCCGAGGCGCCGAGCGTTATGCGCGACCGGGTCTTGCGGGTGTTGCTCGCCCCGGAAGCAAACAGAAGCGCGCGGCGTCTGGCAGCAGAAGTCCTCCTCCTCTGGGGACGCCCCAATGAAGCCTGGATCGCGATGGAGTCGACGCTCGGAGATCGTGAGCCGGAAACGCAGGCCGACTTGAGGCGCTTCACCGATCTTGCGGCGGGAATCGCAACGCCTGATGGACACCGCGTGCGAGGGCTTGCGTTGAATCGCTGGGCGGATCTGTTACCCTCGCCACTGGCGGAGCGCACGCGCGCGGAAGCCGTCCGGGAGCTGCTCGAAGCCAACGACCGAGCGAGCGCTCGGCGCATCCTCGAGGCTCACACCGGCGCTCAGGGCGTGACACAAGTCGCGCTCCTCCAGCTGATGATCGCCGATGGCCAGCTCGATGCCGTGGAGCGGCGCCTAAGCACCGACAGTGGCGCCGCCGTGACGGCTGACGATCGTGCTTCGCTGACGCTCGCGCTTGCCCGCGCCCGCATCAGCCGGGGCGAGTTGGATCGCGCCACCGCCGCACTCGGCAGCGATTCGAGTGTCGCGGCCATCGCGCAGCGCGGGTGGATCGCGCTGTATCGCGGTGACTTGAACGCCGCAATGGACGCGTTCCGGATTGCCGGCCCGTACGCCGGCGACCGCGCGGCCGCCACCGATCGGACCGCGATGATGGCACTGCTTCAGCGCGTACAGGAGCCGTCCAGCCCTGAGCTTGGCGCCGCCTTGCTGACGCTCGCGCGCGGTGACTCGGCCGCCGCGGTCGCCGCCCTCCGGCGTGCGGCGGGCCGGCTGCCGATCCAAGGCGGCCGACTGGAAGTGCAGCTCCTGGCGGCGCAAGTCGCAGCGCGGCTCGGGCCGCAACAGGAGGTCACGGCTATCGCGCTCTTCGATGAAATCGTCAGCGCTGGTGGCGACGGCGCTGCCCCGGCTGCCGCGGAGCTCGAGTGGTCACGCCTGCTGATTCGCCGGGGACAGCCGGCCGATGCGATTCCGCACCTCGAGCATCTGATTCTGACGTATCCGAACAGCGCGGTCGTTCCAGAAGCGCGACGCGAGCTCGAGCGGGCGCGGGGGGCGATACCGAAATCATGAAGCGCCGGGACTTTGTACGGACCGTTGGAAGGTTGGGCGGTTGGACGGTAACTGCCCAATGGCTCAATAACCTTCCAACCTTCCAACCTTCCAACGCCGCATCTCTATTGATACCGATGGATGATGCGCAAACCGATCATCTCAAAGCCTACGGTCTCACGTATCGCGCCATCCAGGCCGGCCTCAAAGCCGAATGGCTGCTCAATTATCGCGGCGGCTCGTTTTTTGTTCCTGACATCGCCGGACTCCGTCGGGATGCGGCGCTCAATGGTATTCGCGTCGAGCCGGTCGACAGCGCCATGACCGCGATTCGGGGAGAGATCGAAGCCAACAACATGGATGCCGTCCCGCTCGAGAAGGCGCCAAAGGTTGCCGTGTACGCGCCGCCCAATGCCGCGCCGTGGGATGACGCGGTGACGATGGCCCTGCAGTACGCCGGCATTCCGTTCACCAAGATTTGGGATCCGGAAGTGATCAACGGATCGTTGAAAGACTACGATTGGCTGCATCTGCACCACGAGGATTTCACGGGTCAATACTCGAAGTTCTTCCTCATCTACTCGGGCATGCCGTGGCTTGCGGAGATGGTCCAACGCAATTCCGGCATGGCGCGCAGTCTCGGATTTCAGACGGTGCCGGACCTGAAGAAAGCGGTCGCGCGGGGCATTCATCAGTACGTGGGGAACGGCGGCTTCCTGTTCGCGATGTGCACCGCTACTGAGACGATCGACCTCGCGCTCGCGGCCGCAAGCACGGATATCGCCGCGACATTTGCCGACGGCACGCCGATGGATCCTCGTGCCGATTCCAAGATGGACTGGTCCGAGGCATTCGCGTTCACGGGTGCGCATCTCGAGCCGAATCCTCTGGTCGCCAGTTTCTCCGACATCGATGGTCACCAGGTGAATGGCGGATCGCGCCGCCAGCCACTCGGCGCATTCAAGCTGTTCAACTTCAGCGCCAAGATCGATCCCGTGCCGACGATGCTGGTGCAGGATCATCGTCAGGTCATCCCCGATTTCTACGGTCTGACCACATCGTTTGCGCGCAACCGCCTCAAGCCCGGGGTGACGGTCCTGGCCGAGGAAGAGGGTGCCCCGTGGGTGAAGTACGTCCATGGTGATCTGGGGAAGGGGACCTGGACGTTCTTCGGCGGGCATGACCCCGAGGATCCTCAACACCAGATCGGTGATCCCCCGACCGACCTGTCGTTGCATCCGCATTCGCCCGGCTACCGCCTGATTCTGAACAACGTGCTCTTCCCCGCGGCCAAGAAGCGCGAGCTCAAGACGTGAGTGTCGAGCGCCTGGCTGCTGCGGCGCGCGCGCTCCTCCAGGACGAAATCGCCGCGGCTCACGGGCGCGAAGTGTCGTTCGTCGTGCGTGCGGACCCGAATGGCACGCTGACCGATGCGCGCGTGGTCGCCCGCGGAACGATCGACGCGGTGCTCGCCCTGCCTGGCGTGGCGCAGAAGGGTGAGATGCTGCTCCATAACCATCCCAGCGGCGTTCTCGAACCCTCAGGCGCCGATCTCCACGTAGCGGCGCGGCTGCACGATGAAGGCGTCGGCTTCGGCATCGTCAACAACGACGTCACAGCGCTGTATGTGGTGGTCGAATGCCCACGCGCCCGCACGATCACCCGTCTCGATTCGCTCGATGTCGCGAACCTGCTGACCGAGTCCGGCCCGGTGGCGCGTGTGCTGGGCAGCACGGCGTTCGAGGACCGTCCGGGTCAACGCGACATGGCCGCATACATCGCCGACGCCTATAACGACGGTGGGATTGCGCTGCTCGAAGCGGGCACCGGCGTCGGGAAGTCCTTCGCGTATCTCGTTCCCGCCATCGAATGGGCACGCGCGAACGGCGAGCGCACGGTGGTCTCGACGAATACGATCAACCTGCAGGAACAGCTCGTTGGGAAAGATCTGCCCATTCTGGCGCGCGCGTTCTCCACCGGAGAGCGCGGCGTGACCTTCGCGTTGCTCAAGGGATGGCGAAACTACCTGTGTCTCTCACGTCTCGAGCAGGCGCGCGCCGGTCAGGACTCGCTGTTCGACAATGCCCGTGCCGCCGAGCTCGAGGCGATCGCCGGGTGGGCGTCGCGAACGTCGGACGGCAGTCTCTCCGATCTGGTCGAAGAGCCCTCGAGCGATGTGTGGGACGCGGTTGCGGCTGAATCAGATTTGTGTACGCGGCTCAAGTGCCCGCATTTCGATCAGTGCTTCGTGTTCGCGGCGCGACGCCGCGCTGCCGAGGCCGATGTCGTGGTCGTCAATCACCACCTGCTCGCTTCCGATCTCGCGGTACGCATCGCGTCCGACAACTGGCAGGAGGCTGCGGTGCTGCCGCCGTATCGACGCCTCGTCCTCGATGAGGCGCACCATCTCGAGGATATCGCGGCCCAGCACCTCGGGACGCAGGTCAGCATGATCGGCGTCCAGCGGCTGCTCGGCCGGCTCGAGCGCAACGGACGCGGCTTGCTGCCTACGCTGGCCCTGGAGCTCGGGACGCGCAGCGATTTGCTCGCGTCGGCGAGCCGGGACCTGCTGACGCGCACGGTGTTCGATGCATTGATCGCCGCGCGCCGATGGGCGGACGAGCTGTTCGGCCGGTTGGCGCGGCGGCTCGACAGTGAACCGGGGACCGGGCCTGCGCCGGTCCTGCGTCTGACCGATGCGTTCGCGGACGACGCCGTGTGGCGCGAAGGGCTCGACGTGGCGCTCGAAAATCTGCTCATCGCGTTCTCGAAGCTGCGCGATGGTGTCGAGACGATTGCCGATCGGCTTTCCATCGACGATCCAGCGGAAATGCGCACGCGACTAATCGGTGAGTTGCGTGGCGTCGTTCGACGCCTCGATGCGGCTGGCGAAGGACTAAAGGCCACGCTGCAACCGGTCGGGCCGTCGGGCCGACGGGCCGACGGGCAATCGGTCAGATGGATGGAGCGGCGTGGGCGGCGAACGCCCAATCTCACGCTTTCCGCCGTGCCACTCGATCTCGCACCCGTGCTGAAGGAAGCGCTCTTCGATCGCGTCGAGACCGTCGTGCTGACGAGCGCGACGCTGGCCGCGGGTGGCGAGTTCACGTTTCTCGAGGAGCGTCTCGGCCTGTCGATCCCACCGTCGCGCGTGGTGGCGCGCGAGATTCTCCCCTCGCCGTTCGATTTCGGTGCCCAATGCGTGTTCGGCATTCCGACCGACATCCCCGAGCCGCGCGACGACGAGTCGGGGCATGGTGCGGCAGTGTCGCGGGTCCTGCTGGAATTGGCGCGCGCCTCCGACGGCGGCATCTTCGCGCTCTTCACGAGCTATGGCGCACTGCGCCGCACCGCCGACGCGATCCGCGGAGAGCTCGGCGGACGCTGGCCGCTGCTCGTCCAGGGGGAAGGCCAGCGCGATCAACTGCTGCGCCGCTTCCGCGAAGCTGGATCCGCGATTCTGCTTGGCACCGATTCCTTCTGGGAGGGTGTGGACGTTCCGGGTCGCGCGCTGCGCGTGCTGATTCTCGCGAAGCTCCCGTTCAAAGTGCCGACGGAGCCGCTAACCGCGGCTCGACTCGAGCGTCTCACTCAGGCTGGAGTCGACGGGTTCACGCATTACCTCGTTCCGCTGGCCGCGCTCAAGCTGAAACAGGGGTTCGGCCGCCTGATTCGTACCAAGTCGGACGTTGGCGTGGTCGTGCTGTTGGATCGACGGGTCGTAACCAAACGGTATGGGTCCGCCATGCTTGAAGGCCTCCCGCCCGCTACGATGGCCATCGGGAACTGGCCGGATGTCCGCCGGGAGGTGGAGGAATTCTTCGCCTTACACAGCATCGGCGGCGCCCCGGTCTCATGGAGCTAGATTTCCCGTGGTGTACTGGATCGTATGGTCGTTTGACGTAAAGCCCGCGCAGGTCAAGGCCTTCGAACGGGCGTACGGTCCTGACGGCGACTGGGTGAAGCTGTTCCAGCGCGCGCCAGGATTCGCGGGGACTGAGCTACGGCGCGAAGCACACCGTCCCGCCCACTATCTCACCATCGACCGCTGGCGCACGCGTGACGATTACAATCGATTCCAGGATGCGTTCGGCGTCGAGTACGGCGTGCTCGACGCGCGCTGCGCCACGTTGACCAATGCCGAGCACAAGGTCGGCGACTTCGAAACGACATCACAGGAGCATCGGTGAGCGGATTCAGCAAACGTGTGGCGCGGTTGCCGGGCTATCCAATGGCGGAGCTGCCGGCGATCAAACGGCGGCTGATCGAGCAGGGCGTGGACGTCATCGACGTCGGGGCGGGGGACGCGGACTTTGCGCCTCCCGAGATTGCCGTCAAGGCGCTGAGTCGCGCGCTGCAGGACCCGTCCATGAGCCGCTACGCGTTCCAGCTTGGCCTCCCGGCGTTCCGCGAATCCGCGGCGGCGTACATGCAACGCCGCTTCGGTGTCGCGGTCGATGCATTCAAGGAGCTGCATCCACTGCTCGGCTCGAAAGAAGGGATCGCGCACCTCGCCGCGGCCGTTCTCGATCCCGGCGATGTGGCGATCGTACCGGTCCCCGGCTATGCGGTCTATCACGGTGGAACCGTCCTTGCCGACGGCGAGCCCTACCTCGTCAACCTCACGCCGCGGACCGACTTCCTGCTCGAGCTCGACGAGATTCCGCGTGATGTGCTGGATCGCGCCAAGCTGGTTTATCTCAATTATCCAAACAATCCGACCGCGGCCGTTGCGCCGCGCGATTATCTCGAACGCACGATAGCGGCATGCCGGCGGCACGACCTCCTGCTGGCGTACGACAATCCCTACTGCGAGATCACGTTCGACGGCTACGTCGCGCCTTCGATCTTCGAGATTCCCGGCGCGATGGACGTCGCCGTCGAGTTTCATTCGCTGTCCAAGAGTTTCTGCATGACGGGTTGGCGGCTCGGCTGGGCGATGGGGCGTCCGGATCGCATTGCCGCGCTGGCACGGGTCAAGAACTACATCGACACGGGTGCGTTTCTCGCCGTGCAGGCCGCCGGCGCAGAAGTTTTGAAGCAGGCGGAGCGCCTCGCGGCCGGCTATGCGGCGCAGTTCAAAGACCGCCGCGACGCGATTCTTCCGGCGCTGCGGAGCAACGGATTCGAAGTCGAGTCGCCGCGCGCGACCATGTATCTGTGGGTGCCACTGCCCGATGGTCTGGCTTCGGCAGCGTTCCAGAAACGCGCGCTGGAAGAAGTGGGAGTGGTGACCCTACCGGGGAGTGCGTTCGGCGCGGGTGCGGAGGGCTTCTTCCGGATCGCGCTTACGGTTGCGACGCCGCGCCTGCTCGAAGCGGCCGAGCGACTGGGAAAGGTGCTGGCCGCTGTTTGACCGTCAGGTAGAGCGCCTGCCGATTGGCCACGGCTGGATCATCGCCTTGGGCGTCCATGTCGCGGCTGTGATCTTGTTCGTCACGGTCCCGTTGCAGGCGCCGTGGCGCCCGGCGACGTACGTGATCATGGAGCCGGCAGACACGGCGGAAATGGTCGTGTTTACCCCGGGCACGCGTGAAGCGCGAGCTACAGGGCCGACGGTAACACCCACGCGAAGGGATTCGGTGCCTCCACCGCCATCTCGCGCCCGTTCCTCCAGCATGGCCGCGGGCGCGGCAGCCGCTGCTGCCGCCACGTCTGCCGCGAAAGACACAGCCCAAACCGCAACGACCACAGCTCCGCCGGATGCGGCAGCGACACCCGCCGTCACCGTCGCAGCACTCGCGGCCGCGAGTGCTGCAGCGGCAGGCGCAGAGCGCGATAAGACCGCGACGATGCCGGCGTACGATCCCAACGCCAGCCGGGTCGCTCCCGCGCCACAAGTCGGCGATGGGCGGCTGTGGGTCAGCCCGCGTCCGGGGCTGCCGGCATCGGTGGCCGCAGCACTGTATGGGGACACGACTGGGCAGCGTGACGCCGCGATCGCGCGGCTGCGCGCGATGGTGGATTCGCTGAACGTGATCTTGGATCAGGAGCAGCGCCGAGGGCGGCGCCCCAGCTGGACCGTGGGCGGCACACCCGACAACCCGACGTGGGGTCTCGATTCGGCGTACCTGCATGTCGCCGGCATCAAGATTCCGTCGATTGTACTGGCGACGCTCGGGCTGTTAAAAGGCATGCCGCAAGGCAACTTCGACGAAGACATGCGCGCGCGGCAGATGAACTACATGCGCGAAGACATTCTGCACGCGGCCGACCGCGCCCAATCACTCCAGGAGTTCAAGCGCTACGTACGCGAGCTGCGCGACCGCCGTCAGGCCGAGCGCGACGCCGAGGACCGTCGTCGCGCCCAGGATACGGTGAGAGCTGTACCGTAGCGGTCATTTCATGAAACCCAGCCGTCTTGCCACGATCCTGGCGATGGTCCCGCTGGTCGCTGCTCGACTCGGTGCGCAGTCGCTCGACCGGACGGAGCGCCGGATCCGCCAGGAGATCGAATCCAGGCGTGAAGAGCAGATCACCTATCTGCGCCGCGTCGTCGACATTCCCAGCAGCACTCTGAATCTGGACGGTGTGCGCAAGGTTGGAGCGGTGTTCCGCGCATCGTTCGATTCGCTCGATTTCACAACGAGCTGGGTGGCCGTGCCAGATGTTGTCGGCCGCGCGGGACACCTCGTCGCCGAGCATCGCGGGAAGGCTGGGACGGTGCAGTTCCTGCTTATCGGCCATCTCGATACCGTCGTAGACCCAGGTTCGAGTGGTCTGAGCTTCACGCGTGAAGATTCGACAGCCAAAGCCGTGGGCGGCGCCGATATGAAGGGCGGGGACGTTGTCATTCTCTACGCGCTCAAAGCGCTGCAGAGCGCCGGAGTCCTCCGCGACCTGAACATCACGGTCGTCTTCACCGGCGATGAGGAGCATCCCGGCGAGCCGCTCGCGGACGCACGCCGGGCGCTCATCGAAGCCGCGCGGCACAGCGACATCGCGTTGGGATTCGAGGCCGGCAACCGCAGTGATGCCACCGTCGCGCGGCGGGGCGCCAGCGCGTGGCGCATCACGGCGACGGGCAAACAGGCTCATTCGGCTGGTGTGTTCGGCAGCGACGCAGGCTACGGGGCGATCTACGAAGTTGCACGCATTCTAGACGCCTTTCGGACACAGTTAGTCGGTGAACAGTACCTGACGTTCAATTCCGCCATCATCGTGGGCGGTACCGACGTCAGCTACGACACCGTCGCGATCAGCGGTTCGGCGGAGAGCAAGCTCAATATCATCCCAGGAGCCGCGACGGCGCACGGTGATCTGCGCTTCATCTCCGACGAGCAGCTGCAGCGCACACGCCAGCGCATGCGAGACATCGTGGCTCAGCACCTGCCCGGTACGGATGCAAAGATCTCTTTCCGCGATGAGTATCCCGCGATGTCGCCCACGCCGGGAAATGCGCGTGTGCTGGCGGTCTATGACTCCGCCAGCAAAGCGCTCGGGTATGGAGCCGTAGCCGCGCTCGATCCTGGCCGGCGCGGCGCCGGAGACATTTCGTTCGTAGCCCCGATTATCGATGGACTCGACGGACTCGGCGCCCTGGGCAGCGGCTCGCACGGGCCCAACGAGCGCGTGGATCTCAAGACGCTGACGATGCAGACGGAGCGCGCGGCGCTCCTGCTGTACCGGTTGGGACGGCGGCCGGCGTCGCAGTTTGCGCGAGAAACAGGCGTCAATTAATTGGCTCGGCCACTACGCGCGCCCTTGAAGGGTGCCTTCCTGGCTCTCCTCGCAGTGCCCGCTTTTCTTTCCGCCCAGGGCGCAACGCGTACGGTGATTCGCGCCGCGACCGTTCTCGACGGCCGCGGCGGCGTCCAGCACAACGTCGACATTCTCGTCGCCAATGGACGGATCGAGCGCACCGCTCCGCGCGGAACTGTCCCTGCCGGTGCGCGGCTCGTGGATTTGGGCAGCCGCACCGTCCTGCCCGGATTCATCGACGCTCACACACATCCTGCCTGGTACTTCAATCGTCAAAATCGCCTGCATACGTCCGGTGACGGCGACACGCCGGCGCAGTCGATGCTCGCGGCCGCGGCCAACGCGCACGCGACGCTCATGGCGGGGTTTACTACGATTCAGAGCGTGGGCTCGCGCAGCGACATTGACATCCGCGACTGGATCGCGACACAGGGCCTTCCGGGGCCACGCATTCTGACATCTCTCGATCCGATCACCGATCGCAGCCTGAGTCCAGATTCGCTGCGCGCCCTCGTGCGACAGCACAAGGCCGAGGGCGCTGATCTCATCAAGATTTTCGCATCGGGCAGTATTCGCGAGGGTGGGCAGCAGACCATGTCTGACTCCCAACTCGTCGCGGCGTGCGGAGAAGCCAAGGGACTTGGTCTGCGGACGCTGGTTCATGCGCACAGCGCCGCGTCGGTGCGTGCTGCCACGCTCGCTGGGTGCACGCAGGTCGAGCACGGTCTATTCGTGACGCCGGAAGTGCTCTCCCTAATGGCAGCGCGTGGTACATATTTCGATCCCCAGTGCTCGCTGATCTTCCGCAACTATCTCGACAACCGCGCCAAGTATCAGGGCATTGGCAATTACACCGACTCCGGTTTTGCGGTGATGGAGCGCATGCTGCCGGTTGCGCCGCAAGTTATTCG
>DATFVZ010000196.1:0-3074 GCA_035259785.1 Gemmatimonadales bacterium | reverse complement strand
CAGGCTTTGCTGATTATACCTTCAATATCGACAGCTACGCCGGGGCGATAGCCTTCGATCGTCACTTGCAGCACGTGACAACGCTTACAGGTGAACGCGGTCACGATACCTTTGTGATCGTCGGTTCCGGTATGACAGGCGTCGAGCTCGCGGCCGAAATGCGCAGCCGAATTGCGGTTCACGCCGGTGAGGCGGTCGCCAGGGCTGCGCGCGTCGTGCTTGTCGAACAGGCGAGCGTGTTGGCGCCGGAGTTCGGTGCAGAGCCGAGGCCTGTGATCGAGCGAGCACTTGCCGCAGCGGGTGTCGAGATTCGTCTCTCTCGCAAGGTGGTCAAGGTTGACCCTGATGCCGTGACCTTCGACAACGGCAACCGTCTCGCTTGTGCCACCACCGTCCTCGCTACCGGTATGTGCGCCAGTCCGCTGACCGCGCAGCTTCCTGGTCGGCGTGACGAGCTGGGACGACTGCATGTCGATGACGAATTGCGAGTCGTGAGAGTGGCTGATGTCTATGCGACCGGCGATGTTGCACGCGCCGTGGCAGACGACGGGCATTTCGCGCTCATGTCGTGCCAGCACAGCCTGACGATGGGAAAATACGCCGGCTACAACGCTGCTCACGACCTGCTCGGCCTGGAACTACGCCGCTATCGCCAACCTGACTACACCAACACACTCGATTTGGGCGCATTCGGTGCCGTATTCACCAAGGGTTGGGAACGTCGGCTCGAGCACTGTGGGGCTGAGGCGAAAAAGCGCAAAAGGTGGATCAACGAAGAGCTGATCTATCCAGCGGTCGGCGACCGAGCGACCGTGCTGGCCAGGGGTCGCATCAACCCAGTAACGGGGCGTTGAGGCCACTAACTTCGGTCCATACCGATCTTGGTGTCGATCATTGCAACTGCTATTAGCCATCCGCTGGTGCTGGAACCACACCGCGCGCCACGCATCCTCGCCTGATCGAAACGACAAATTCACGCTAGATGCCGCCACGGGGAGAGCGCAGTGGCGCCGTCCAGACTTGCCATACCTGCGCACACCGTCGAAAGCGTCACAAATAAAGCCGTAGTCGTCGTGACGTGACCACCGGAGGTTGTGCCCAGATCAGCGTCGCGCCGGGACCGCTGTCCCGCAGGAAGTCGACAAGCTTCTGGGAACAGCCGCAGCTCTTGACACCCCCTGCGATTGCACCGAGCTTAGCCTCCGTCATAACCCGCGTCTGGGGACAGTGTATGGGGCTCACCGGCAACGTCGATCCTGCCGTCGCCAAGGTCGAGATCATCGCCTATGCTAAGAAGCGCGGCGCACTCGCCGTGGGCGTCGCGGATCTTGAGGCCATCGAGCGCATCGCCCCGCCCGGACACCGCCCGACGGACATCATGCCACGGGTCAAGTCGGTGATCGCACTCGGCGTCGGCGGGCAGACGCAGGGCACCTGGAGCGTGCCGGCGAAGGCCATGGCCTATTTCGGCTCGACCGAGACGCGGGCCTATTCCTGCGCCTACGCGCTTGCCTTCTTCATCGAAAGCACGTTCGGCATACCCTCGATCTACTGCCCGCCCGACATGGATAACGAATCGGGCCCGCGCGTGCCGCTGCAGAGCCTGAAGCTACACGCCGAACTCGCAGGCATTGGCGCGCGCTCGCTCGCGGGCGACATTCTGCTCCATCCCGAGTTCGGCTACATGTACTTCGCCTCGGTCTTCACCGAGCTGGAGCTGCCCGCGGACGCGCCGATGGCGGAGAACCCCTGCCCCGCGCCCTCCTGCATCGACATGTACCGCAAGATCGGGCAGACGCCCTGCATGAAATTCTGCCCGGTGCAGTGCCTCTCCGGGACCATCGACCCACAGGGTCGGCAGGTTGAGATGCACTACGACATGGCGGCATGTGCCGAGATGTCCCAGCAGTACGAGGCGGTGCCGGCTCTGCTCGCAGAGGCGCTCGCGGCGGAGGACGAGGCGCGACGCACCGACGCGCTCTTCGACCCCGACCACAAAATGCTCTGGTACAAGATGTCGGTCGGCACGGGCGGGCTCCTCGCGCAGTGCTTCGAATGTATGCGCGCCTGCCCGATCGCGACGCGGGCGCCCCAGGCCGATCCCATCCGCCGAGCCAAGCTCTCCACATGACCCGCGGGCTCACACGCGCACAGCTCGGAGTGACCGACGCCATGATCGCCTCCTACGGGGAGACGATCTTCAAGCTCAGCAACAATCATCAGATCCGCCGCGGCGATCCGATCCGCCTCAGGGACTTCACCGCGATTGAGGCCCATCGCCACGAGCTTGGCATGAGCGACGCGCAGATCGCCGAGCGGCTCGGCCTCAACCCGACCCAGGTGACCTTCATTCGCAATATGGAGGAGCGCCGACGCTTCCGCACCGGGCACTATCACATGCTCAATCGGCTCGGCGGCGGTAAACGCTTCAGGGCAGAGCGCATGACACCCTATCAGGACCACTTCCGTTACAGCGAGGACGCGCTCGCCATGCGCGCGGGCCTCACCTTCGATCCCGCGCGCGTCCGTGCCTATGTGGAGGGGGGATACTGGCGGAACGACACGCTGCGCGGCTGGCTCGTCCGGCAGGCGAAAACCAACCCCGCAGGCAAAGCCGTGGTCGATGCGAGCGGCGCGGTGACCTATGGCGACGTTGCGCGCTCCGTCGAGGCGCTTGCCGGCGGGCTCTACCAGGCGGGCGTGCGTCCCGGCGACGTCGTCGCGGTCCAGCTGCTTAACACGCTCGAGTACGTAGAGAGCTTCCTTGCGATCAGCTGGCTGGGCGCGGTCATGACCACGCTCTACACGACCTTCCGCGAGGCCGAGCTCGCAACGCAACTGCGCCACTCGAAGGCTCGCGCGCTGATCGCGGCATCGTCGTTCGGTCCGTTCAGCCCGCCCGCATGGGCGCAGCAGCAGAAGGAGAGCCTGCCCTCGCTGAAGAGCGTCATCGCCGTCGGCGCTCCCGTCAAGGGAGCGCTCGCCTACCAGGACCTGCGCAATTCCGATGTCGCGCTCCCCGCCGACGTGCCCGAGCCGACGGCCGCCGATCCCTTCCTGCTGCTCTATACGTC
>DATFVZ010000195.1:0-3054 GCA_035259785.1 Gemmatimonadales bacterium | reverse complement strand
TCCTGCAGCGAGGGGCGAGGGTCGTTCGCCGCCAGGCGCTCAGCGAGCGTCCGGAAGAACGGAACGATCGCCCCGGTCAGATCGCAGGAATCGCCTTCGCTGAAACCCGCTTTCCTCACGTTCCAGCCCAGATACGTTGCAAGTGGCACCAGCATATTGGTGTTGGGCAGCCCGGCGATCGTGTTGCCGTCCGCGTCGACCTGCGGCATACGCACCGAATAGGCGCCGCGCTTGATCGGGGGCTCGCGCATCACGCCCGAGATGTCTTCGACGTTGAACAGAGGTCCGCGGTCGAGATAGAACTTCTGCGTGGCGATGCCGGCCACGGTGAAGTTCACGGCCGGAATGTACGGGTAGTGGATGTCGCTCAATCGCACCAGCGTCCCTGAATCGAGCGTCGGATAAAGGCTCGAGGGCGGGTGCGTTCCGTGGACGATCCAGTCGCGCAGCGCGACCAGCAGCGCCCGTTGGCCATGGATGAACGGGTTGTTGTTGGTGCGCAGCTGGCAGTTCGCCGGCGGGGCCGGGACAACCGTGGGCAGTTGCATGGTGACGTCGCCGCCGCCATGCCGCGTGCCGGAGTAGAGGAAGATGCGCACATTCTTCGGGATCTTGAGGTCGTGCTTGCTATCCGAGTCGGTGGTGTTGAGCGCCATCAAGGCTTGCCAGTACTCGGTATCGGTGTTGGTGTGGAAGATCTTCGGGCAGCTGTCGCTCTTGCGGCAGCGATCGAGCTGGCCGGCCTTTACGCCCGAGATCTTGTCGTCGCTGACCCCCCAGGTTTGCGACGACTCGGCACCGGGGAACTGGCGCTCGGTATGCTGCGTCCCGGACAGACGGTCGGGCTGGCCGAAGCGGACGTTGAACGCGCCGCGGTTCGATGCCTTGTGCGGGATCGCTCCTTCCAGGGTGAGGTTGCGGTTCTCGTCCTGGTTGAAGCCGAGCTGGATGAACGTGCGGATATAGCGGCCGCTTTGCGAGGAGCCATAGATGATCGCGTTCTGGATCGATTCGCCCAGCGGGTTTTCCGCCATCGGCGCGGCCGCCGGACATGGCGCGTGCCTGTGGCCGTGTCCGTCATCGTCGTCATCGTCCCGGCCTCGGCCCCGGCCGCGATCCTCGTCACCGTGGTGCTTGCGGTCGCACTTCCCGGTGCTCGCGCCGTTGCTGTTGCGCAGGAAGGAGATGAAGTCGCGCGTGGCCGCAAAGCCCAGACCCAACACCATGGGGTTCTTCGCTGTGTAAAGCAGCTCGTAAATGTGATTGGTGTCGAAGTTTCCTCTGAGGCACACCTTCTTAGTGCTCGGAACACCGGGGAATGGGACCGCCGAGCAATCGGCAAAGGCCCAGTCGCTGTTCGGGATCAGCTCGCGGGCGTCGTCCTGGTGAACGCGCCGCGTCAGCGTCGCGCCGGCGTTGCTGGTGCTGATGGACTCGTAGGCGGGCGGAGTCGACAGGTCCTGGGTGCTTGTCGGAGCGCCGTTCAGGATGTATTCCGTCCGTATGCGGTTAGTGATCTCGCTGCCATCCTTGTTCCTCGCTACGGGCAGTCGGATCTGCAGCCCGGTGCTCAAGTCGCCTTCCCAGCCGTTGTCCGATAGCGTGTATCCCTGGCGCTGGAGGAAGCCATCGCCGGCGACGCTGTCGCCCGAGCCACCGACGTTGAGCTCTAGGCTGCGCACGTTGCCGCGATTCGGCACATCATGCAGCAGCGTGCCGTTCGCCCGGGTCATGTCGACGGGCTTGCTGATCCAGAAGTCCATGTTGTACTCGACCATGCCGCGGGCGTTGCGTGGGGCGAGCTTGATGTCGGTGATCACCTCGTTCAGGGGATCGTGCGGATCGACCTCGCCGAAGGCTACTCCCCTTAGTGTTTCGTACTGGCCTACGCTGCCGAACGAGGCGCCACCGTAAGCCACGGCGCGGGAATTGATCTGGAGCTTGGTGATGCGTGCTTCCGCCGGGTCGCCGATGCCTGCAAGCGCGATCGGCAGCAAGCACATGAATGCAGCTCGGACAAATGGACGCATTGTTCCCCCTTAAGAACGGCAAAACCCCGCCGGACCGCGGCGTCGGCACCTCAGCATCGAGCAGCTGAATGCGGTTTTCGCGATACTGCTCCTGTGCGTCGCGTCAATGCAATCTCGTCCGCGGCGGGGCGCGAATTGGCCGGCCGGCTTCGAGCAAGTGCACTGCCCCGTTCTAGCTGACACCCGACCTCGAAATAATGTCGATTTACAAAAAGTCCGTCGGTTTTCCAAACATTAGAGGTGGGCCACGTGTTCTTGCTGTGGAGCCCGCCGAGACTGGCCTGGACCACTAGGGCGCTCTGACTTAACTTCCTCAGGGTCGGTCTTGGCCGTAAAACAAAGTCCGCGCTTCTCTAACTACGACAGCAACAAGTCGAAAGCCCCGTTGACGGTTCGATTTGCGGCACGCCTCTCATATTTCCGCTCTGGCCAATCAGGCGTAGTTCGCGAACGTCCGACTCTCTAACGAATCAGGCGGCGAACGGTCGATAGCCGAGCGCGTTCCCCGTTCTGTATCGCTTGCCGAAACCATCGGGGCCCCCTTGCCGCAGGCTGAGGGGGGCTGGCAGCTCTGCACTCGCGGCCGCGAGCCTCCGCACGACCAGCTCGAGAACGTCCGCACACAATCCTCGCGAGGCGTACGCGCTGACCAGCGGGGAAAACCCTCACGAGAGGGCGCGGAACACATCCTCGTCGGTAACGTGCTTCGGAGAACGGCAGGGTCTTGCTGCGGAGCTCCCGAAATCGCGCGACCGCGATCTGGCGCCTGAGCGCCTTCGTTCCCCCGGTGCGCAGCAGGCATCCGAAGCCACGAGACATCCGTAAGAAGAGGTGTGCTGGACGCTGTCGCGTGACAGGTCCTGTACTCACGCCCGAAAGGAGTTTGTCATGAAAGGATTTGCCGCTCGCCTCCAGAGAGTACTGACCTTGGCCATCAGCGCCGGCCTCGTGTGGCTGCCCACCGTGGTTCACGCCGGCCTCTCGTTCAACGGCATCGACTGAGCATTCGCGCCCCAGGGTGGGC
>DATFVZ010000194.1:0-13625 GCA_035259785.1 Gemmatimonadales bacterium | reverse complement strand
CAGCTGGCAGGCGCAACCGCACGACGGCCATTTGTACGAAGCCGGCTCGTATGGTGAGCTGCTGCGCGTCACGCTGCCGCCCGATGTGCTCAGCGAAGCCGCCCGGAACGGCGAAATCATCGTGCGATTGGAGGTCGACGACGCGCTGCCCGGAGGACTGGCGATTTACGGCGCACGCTTCGGTCGCTATCCCATCGATCCCACCATCATCTTCACCTTGCGATGAAAACCGCCTGGATCCTCGCGCTCGCTCTCGCGGCGGCCTGCACCAAACCACCCGGTGTCACGCGCGAACCGTTCGGCACGCTGCCGGATGGCCGAAGCGTCGAGCTGTTCATACTCACGAATCGCCACGGCATCGAGGTGCGCGCCATGACGTACGGCGCCATCATCACCTCGATCAAGACACCCGATCGCCACGGGACGTTCGCCGATATCGTGCTCGGCTTCGACAGCCTGGGCGGGTACCTTGCGGGATCGCCGTACTTTGGCGCGGTCGTGGGGCGTTACGCGAACCGCATCGCCGGCGGCCGATTCACCCTCGATGGCGTCAGCTACCAGCTTGCGCGTAACAACGGGCCGAACAGCCTCCATGGTGGCATTAAAGGCTTCGACAAGGTGCTCTGGAGCGCCGAGCCGTTTGAGAAGGACGGCGCGATGGGTGTGCGGTTTCACTACGAGAGTCCGGACAGTGAGGAAGGGTTTCCTGGAGCGGTTTCGGTGGGCGTCACCTACATGTTAACTGCGGCGGACGAGCTGATCGTTGACTATGACGCGTCCACCACCAAAGCCACGCCGGTCAATCTCTCACAGCATACCTACTGGAACCTTCACGGCGACGGAGGCGGCGACATTCTCGATCACGTGCTGACGCTCAACGCGTCCGCATTTACGCCGGTGGATTCGACCTTGATTCCGACCGGTCAAATCGCGTCGGTCGCCGGAACGCCCTTCGATTTCCGCGACGCGAACGCGATCGGTTCACGGATCAACGTGCTCAATGAGCAGCTCCGCTACGGGCGCGGCTATGATCACAACTGGGTGATTGACCGCGAGCGCCAAGGGACGGTCGTGAATGCGGCCCGGCTCGAGGATCCGGCCAGCGGGAGACGGCTCGATATCAGCACCACTGAGCCCGGCGTGCAGTTCTATTCTGGCAACTTTCTCGATGGGACGATCAAAGGAAAAAGCGGGGAGGTGTACAGCCATCGGACGGGACTCTGTCTCGAGACGCAGCATTTTCCGGACTCACCAAACCACCCAAATTTCCCACCCACCATTCTTCGGCCGGGCGGGCATTATCAATCCCGTACCGTCATCGCGTTCTCAGCCGCTCGCGACAGATGAGGTGAACTTTGTCTCGGGTCGTTGGTAATCGAACAGTTCGGTCGGTGTAATGCGAAGCGCCCCGCAGAGTCGCTCCAGGGTGTCCGCGTGGATGAGCCCCAGACGCCCGTCCTTGTGCATCAAGCGATAGACGGTGTTCAAGCTCAAGCCGGTATACTTCGCGAGGGCGTAGCCGGTCAGGCCGCGTTCCCGAAGGATTTCACGTAACCGTAAACGCAACTGCCCTTTCCGGCGCATGTGAAACTTCCGGCCGCGGTACTGCTTCACCAGAGCCTCCATTCGGGTAGTTGCGAGTGGTACATGATATCACGGTGCTCCTCGACCACAAGCACTTGCCATGTTATATCCCATGGAGCCATGCTATAACATCACTATTGGTAGTACTCACGTGGTGAGTATACCAAACGAGTAGGTCTGCGTCTTTGCTAGGACAGGGAATCGTGTGAGGAATCGCAGAGGTTTCACGTTCATCGAGATGATGATCGTGCTCGTTGTCGCAGGCTTGCTATACGCCATCTCCATCAAGCCCGTCCGGGGTGCATTGGTTGCCGCCACGCGGCGCTCCGCCACGCGTGACGTCACCTCCTATCTGTTTCGCGCCCGTACAATCGGCATCCAGCAGAGCCGCCGGGCGTGGGTCGTGCGCAGCGGCAACACGCTCAAAGTGATCGTGGACTCCGCCGGGACGAAGGTGCAGGTGGGCACGACGATCGACATCAACGCGCGCTATAACGCGACGTTGTCCGTGACCCCGAAGGACAGCATCGAGTTCGATCCGCGCGGCTTCGTGGTGCTTCCGGCATCCACTCCGAAGATCATCGTCACGCGCGCCGCCGGCGTCGATACGCTATGCGTGACCGGCCTGGGTCGGATCACCGTGAAGGGATGCTGACGTGATGCGGCGCCTTTTGGTCCGGCTGCGTTCCCGCGACGGCTTCACGCTCATCGAGCTGCTCGTGGCCGTCATGGTCTTCACGATCGGGCTGCTGGCGATGGCAGGGACGGCCTCACTCATCATGATGACAATCGCCGGCTCGCAGACACGCAGCGTTGCGGCCGCGGTTGCCGAGTCGCGCTTCGAGGTGCTGCGCGCGCAAACCTGCGCGCAGCACCTCAGCGGCAGCGCCACGACACGCGGACTGCGCGAAGACTGGAGTGTCAAGCACCTGGCCCGGGCGGACGATGTCACCGTCGTGATCACCATGCTGAACAGGCACCAGCAGCGGACGCAAGCCTTTCGGAGTTATTTGCCGTGCTGACCGCGACCGGCCGTCTGCGTCGTACGGGCTTCTCGCTCGTCGAATTCGTCGTGGTCATCGCCGTCATGGGTCTGTTCTCGACCGCGATGGTGAAGCTGCTGCTGAGGCAGCAGCGGTTCTATAACAGCACCGCGCAGCTGATCAACACCAGACAACAGATCCGCCAGGCGGCGTTCATGCTGCCCGCGGATCTACGTGGGATCTCGCGGCAGGCGTCCGACATTGCCGTGATGACGGATTCGTCGATCGAGATCCGGTCGGTCTTCGGCACCTCCATCGCGTGTATGGTGAATGTCGCGGGCTCGTGGGTCTCGACGGTGCCGGCCCAGCTCTTGAAGGGATCGGCGATGACCAGTTGGAAGGTACCGCCCGCCGTGAACGACTCGGTCGCCATCTACGACGACGGGGCCACCATTGGCGAACAGGATGACTCGTGGCGGTTGGCGAGGATCACCGCCGTCGCATTGCAGACCGGTGACGTTGCCAACGGCTGTCCCAGTTCATCCAAGCTCGTGCAGGTCGCGGACCTCACGCCGAGCAACCCCAGTTATCGCCTGACGATATCGCCGGCGCCCGTGGCGACCACCATGCAAGGCGCGGCCATGCGCTTTTTCCGCCGGGTGCACTACAGCCTATGGAAGTGGCCGACCGACGGCAGATGGTATCTCGCCTATTACGATTGCGTGCCCAATCGCGTACCGCAGTGCACGAGTCCCCAGCCCATCGCGGGCCCTCTCCGTCCGTATGCTTCGCCGGGTTCGAGCGGGCTCGAGTTCACGTACTACGATTCGACGGGGGCCGAGACCGCGAACCGCACGCTGGTAGCGCGCATTCGCGTGGTCGTCCGCGGCCAGGGCGAAACGGCGGTCAATTTCACCGGCGCCGCACCGATCCCGCTACGCGATTCGTTGCGTATCGAGGTCGGCCTTCGTAACCGAAACTGAGACAGATGCGATTCATGAAGCAGCTCCTGAGATCGGAACGGGGTGTGGCGCTGCTCGCGGCATTGAGCGCTATCGTGCTGATTGGAGTGATCATCGCCGGCGTGCTCTTCTCGGTGACACAAGACTACCGGATCAGCGACAATTCCCTCCGCCAGTCTCGCGCTACCTCGAACGCGGAGCTGGGTTTGAACAGGATCATCGTTGATTGGAACCTGGCAGATAACCAGCGGCTCAAGACGGGCGACACGCTGCGCCGGGCCTTCACGGCAACGGGCGGCGGCATCGCGAACGTCATGGTAACGCGGCTTCCGGGCCCCTTTTTCTGGGCGGTCTCCGAAGGACTGTCGGGAGCGACGCGCAGCGCCTTCGTCGCCCGGCGGCGCTTCGGCGTCCTGCTGCGCCTGGACATGCCGCAAATGAACATCCTCGGCGCCATCACGACTCAGGGGAATACCAGCATCAGCGGCAGTGTGGACGTGAATGGGAACGATGTGGCACCGGCGACCTGGACCGGTTGCGCCACGCGGGGCAACGTGGCGGGAGCTGCGATCTCGCCTACGACGACCCAGGACGTCAAGGGGAGCGCCTCCGTGAACGGCACCCCCGCCATCCTAGCGACACCGAGCGCCGGCGACACGAATACCTACTTCAACTACGGCGGCATGAACTATTGGTCCCTGGCCGCGACGGCGAGTCTCGTCTATCCGGACGGCACCAACCTCAACGGTGTCTCGCCGATCACAGCTGGTGGGGTGTGCGCAACCAGCTCGATTCCGGCGAACTGGGGCGAGCCCAATCACGTGCTGCCGGCGAGCCCGTGTGAGACGTACTTCCCGGTGATCCATGTGCGGGGCGATCTGGACGTCCACAACGGGCGGGGGCAGGGCATCCTCCTCGTCGACGGCGACATGGTCGCTTCGGGGGGGTTCCAGTTCACCGGCGTGGTGATTGTCCGCGGAGGCCTCAAGGTGTCGGGCAGCGGCAACACGATCGTCGGCGCGGCGATGGCGGCCAGCGCCTCGGTGAATGACAATGTGGGTCTGAGCGGGAGTACGTCGGTGCAGTACTCGTCCTGCGCTCTGATCGCGGCACTCTCGGCCAACGCGTATCCGAAGGCCGCGCGGCAGCGCGGCTGGGTGGACGTGTTCTAGTTAACCGCGATCTCCGCTTCATTCGGCGACGGCGTCCTCCCGCCGTTCGAGCCGCGTGCGCTGTTGCGGTAGAGCAGTAAACGGTACGCTTTGTACTTCTTGAAATTCAGCCCGTTGCGCCGCCCGCTGAAATGCTTGTCTTCGTAGCGCTGGATCTTTTTCTGGAATTTCCATTTTACAAATTTCATCACCCACGGATGCCGAGCCTCGAGCCGTGAGACGATCAGCTGATACGCGGGCTGGATGGCCTCGCGGTATGCGGCGTCGAGCAGATCGAAGGTCGGCGCAATGCCATCGGTCATGTCGAGATCGAGCATGGGCGCGAGAGGGAAGCGGGCGATCGTCTCGCGAAAGCGCGGCAGCTCGTGCCCGCCCCCGATCGGACTCTTCCCCTCCGCCGGCACACGGAAGATGTCCGTGATCAGGACATAGCCGCCGGGGTTGAGCAGGGAGAGCGCCTTGGTGAACGCCTGCTCGAGCGGTATGAAGAGCAGGCTCTCGCTGAACAGGATGAGATCGTAGCGCCGTTCGGTCTGGAGATCCTGGAAGCGCGTCTCGAAGATGTCGCCGCGTCCTTGCAGCATCTGCTTCGCCACACCGGTCAGTACGCCGTTCGGTGAGACGCAGTCGACCCTAAAGCCACGCTCGAGCAGCTTGCGCGCAGTATTCCCCGTGCCACACCCCACGTCGAGCACGCCCTTCACGCCGGCGGGAATGTGCGACATCAAAAAGTCGGTGTAGTGTGCCTGTGCCTGCGCGAGGTTCTGCGGCACGCGGGCAAGTCCCGCGGGCCAGTAGCCGTAATGCAGGTCCTGCATGTCGAGAAAGTGGTGGCCGATCAAGAAGCCCAACGCGAGGCCGAACTCGCTCGACGGCAAATTGCCATTCGTGCGGATGGGCAAGCTGACGGCTGATTGCTGCGGATCGACGGCGATATGTCCTCCTGGGTGCCATAAGATACTATCGTTCCGCATTGCACCCAAAACGGACCAGTTCCCTCGACGGCCAGGGCGCCGACACGGCCTGGCGCAGGGTGCAGATCATAGAGCGACCAGCGCCCCAGAAGCGTGCCCCTCGGTTACGGTGCGCGCGGTCGGTGAAATACGTCATCCCAGACTGAGAGCGCCGGCTTGGCGTGCATCGCGCTGTCCGCCAAGCCGAGATGCGTGAAGAGCGGCAGGATCGACCCGGGTGGGGGCGGATTGGCGCTGAGATCGAGATCGTAAAACGTGAGTTGAAAGACGCCCGTTGCGCCCGCGCTGTCCAAGAGTCGCGCTTGCTGTTCGATGTATCGCGCCTGTTCGGCGGGCGACGAGACAATCGTATCGAGTGACACTGATGACCAGCCACCCTCGACCACTAGGACGGGCAGCGTCGTGCCCGTCGCGATGCGGCTGTAGTAATCGAGCGGGATCGACTCGGGCTCCGCGAATCCACCCAGGTACGGATAGCTCGACAGGCCGATCGCCTCCATGAAGGGAAAGTCGGCGAGATCTTGCGCGACTCCCTGATAGCTGCCGCCGCCAGTGCCTAAACGCCCCCACGCTGTCTCCACCTGGACGCTGACGAACAGCCGGCTTGGCAAGCTCGCAGCCCTGATTTGCGTCGCGACCGCGTTGGTCATCGTGACAATGGCCTGATACACGGAGGCGGGCGCGGCGGCTCGAATGAGGTTGGTTTCGGCGGCGAGGCCGAGGTAGGTCGGGCGAATCCGGTTCGCTACGGCGAACACCCATTCTCGATACAGGCGTTGGATCATCGTATCGGCGATGCTGCGGCCTGCAGCTACCAGCTCCGGCGCTTCGGCCGCGCGATTCAGTCCGTCGGTCACATCGGCCGTGAACACCACCTCGAGCCCTTTCGCGCGATAGTAGTTGGCGAGCGGCAGTTCGACCGTATCGACTGCGCCCGCCGGCGAATGCCCCGCGAGCAGCGCGGCCCACGGTGGGGACACGTGCATAATGGCCGCATCCGCATGCGGCACCCAGTTGTCGATCGCGATGATGATGTTTGCCGTCGAGTCGAGCCGCGGCGGGATCGCCGAAAATCCCATGGCGTAAGTGCGCGGCCGCCGGGCGGGACCGCTTCCCTCGCCGCAACTCGTGAGCGCGGCGATGCCGATCAAGAGGAAGGTCAGTTGTCTCACCAACCCAATTTAATGCGCCGATGCTGAAGCTTAAGTCCGCGATGTTGGACGCCGCGCCTGGGCGTTCCATCCGGCCTTGACGCTCGTGGCGGGAGCGGTTACAAACCCGAGGCATGCATCCGTCGGGGCGGTGGGCAGCGTACGCGGTAGCGATGGGATGCCTCTCACCCATCGCGCTTCGCGGGCAATCGGCGGATACGACTAAGCCCTATACCCTCCCACCTACCACAGTCTCCGTCACACGCGCCGAGCTGCCCCTTACCAAGGTCTCGCAATCGATTCACACGATCGGCCGGCAGCAGATCAACGAGGCGCGGCCGACCCAGGGACTCGATGAGGCACTGATCAACGTGCCGGGCGTCTATGTCGCCAACCGCTACAACTTCTCGCAGGACCAGCGCATCTCCATTCGCGGCTTCGGCAGCCGCTCCGCGTTCGCGGTGCGAGGCATCAAGGTCCTGTTGGATGGCATTCCGCAGACACTCCCTGATGGGCAGGGACAGCTGACCAACGTCGAGTTGGGCGAGGTGGATCGGATCGAAGTGCTGCGTGGGTCATCGTCGTCGTTGTTCGGCAACGCGTCGGGCGGCGTGATCAGTATTTGGACCAATCCACAGGCCATCGCGCAAGTGCGCGAAGACGCGCGGTTCGTTGTCGGCCGCTCCGGTTCGCGGACCGACCGAACGTGGAGCAAGTGGCAATCGACCACTGGCTTGCGGATCGGGAGTGCCAACGCCCAGCTGACCGTTTCACGCCTCAACTACGAAGGCGAGCGAAATCACAGCGCCGCGGATATTCGGGTGGTGAACGCCCGCGCCCAACTTCCGGTGGGCTCCGGTTGGACGCTGGCGTTGGTGACGGACTACGGGAACATGCCACGGGCCGACAACCCCGGCTCGCTCACGCTCACGGAGCTGCACACCAATCGCGATACTGCACCAGTGGTGAACGTCAATCGCAATGCCGGCAAAGACGTGAACCAGCTGCAGGCGGGAGCCACGCTGCGGCGCACCATGGCAAACGGCGGCGAGATGGCATTCACAACCTTCGCGTTGACTCGCGATCTTCAAAACCCGATCACCACGACCTATATCGATCTCGAGCGCTTTGATTACGGCGCGCGCGCCAGCATTACATACCCAGCCCCAATTGGCTCGCGGCCTCATCGGTTGACCGCCGGCGTCGACTTCCAGCGGCAACGGGACGACCGCAAGAATTTCAATTACCTCAACACCCCTGGCGACTCCGCCAAGCGGGATACTACCCGCGCACTCGATCAGCGCGAGCGCGTCAGCGAATTTGGGCCGTTCGTGCAGAGCGCACTCGAGCTGTCGTCGCGCGTGACGATGACCGCAGGCCTGCGCTATGACTGGGTCAAGTTCGCGGTCGAAGATCACCTCATTACCGGGACTAATCCCGACGACTCGGGTGAACGGTTGATGAACGCGCTGTCGGGTTCACTGGGTATGGCGTTCAATCCATCGTCGCGGGTGACCGTCTATGGCAATGTCGGGTCTTCGTTCGAGACGCCGACGACGACGGAGCTTGCGAACTCAGCGACCGGCTCCGGCGGTTTCAATCCCGATCTCAAGCCGCAGAAGGCATGGAATTATGAGATCGGCGCGCGTGGGACGGTCGATGGGGGAGGGCGGCTGGCGTATTCCGTGGCGCTATTCCAGGCCGATATCAGCGACGCGCTCGTGCCCTACGAGCTGGCCGCGCCTCGTTTCTACTATCGCAATGCCGGAAGCTCGCGTCACCGCGGCCTCGAGGTCGGCAGCGATCTGCGCATCGTGACCGGCGTGACCTTCGCCGTGTCGTGGACGTATGCGGATTACCGCTACCGCAACTACTCATTCGTGACCGGCGGTGTCACACACACGCTCGACGGTCGAGCGATCCCCGGCGTCCCAAAGCACTGGCTGAACATGGTTTTGAGGGGAGAGGGGATGCGGGGGGTGTGGGGTGAAGTGCAGCAAACGTACTCGTCTGACTTCTTGGTGAGCGACACGCTGAACACGCGGAGTTCGCCGTGGTGGTCCACAAACGTGCGGGTGGGGTGGCGGGCCAGCGGTAGCGGGATCCGGCTTGCGCCGTTCGTCGGCGTGAACAATGCATTCAATCACAAGTACGTGAGCTCGGTGGTCATCAACGCCGCACGAGATCGGTTCTATGAGCCCGCGCCGGGTCGCAACGCGTATATCGGCCTGTCGCTGGGAGCCGGGCGATAGTGTCTAATGGACTTCCGAGGTACCTTGAGCACATGACAAAACTTTGTTCGCTCATCGCCGGGCTGGCACTGCTTTCCGTGGGGACCGGAACGGCGCAGAGTCCGACCGCGAAGCCGTCTCCGCAAATCGATTGCACCAAGCTTACTGTCGACAGCGCCAGCAAGACCGCGACCCTCGAGCTGGTTGCGGGACTGACCGACCAGAATAGTTCCTTGAACTTCAATGGGTTCAAGGACGGAGGATTGACGTTCACAGTCCCGGTGAACTGGAACGTTGTGATGCATTTCAAGAACAACGACCATAATCTGCAGCACTCCGCGGAGATCATCGATTCGGTCAAAGCGGTACCACCCGGCCCAGTCGACCCCGCGTTTCCGCGGGCGGCGACCACCAAGCTCATGGTGGGGTTGTCTGCGAGCGAAGTCGATCAGATGAAGTTTATCGCGAACAAGGTCGGTACGTACATGATTTTTTGTGGGGTCCCGGGCCACGGACTCGCCGGCATGTGGATTCGTTTCAAGGTATCCGCCACGGAGAAGCAGCCGAGCCTAGCCGCGACGTCGAGTTAGAGCTCTCGCCGTTTCAGCTGCTCCACCGCGTAGTGGCAGGCGCGCGCGGTCAACGCCATGTACGTCAGCGACGGGTTCTGACAGGCACTAGACGTCATCGCCGCCCCGTCGGTCACGAACAGGTTCGGCTGGTCCCACGCCTGATTCCACTTGTTGAGCACCGATGTTTTCGGATCCCTGCCCATGCGCGCGGTTCCCATCTCGTGATTCGTGCCCCCCGGAATACTCGGTCCACTGCGCGAGGGCTCAATGCTCCGGGCTCCGGCAGACTCGAGCAGCTCGGCAGCGGTGACGTTCATGTCGCGGTGAATTGCCAGCTCGTTCTCGCTCCAGCGACAGTCGATGTGCAGGGACGGAATGCCCCAGGCGTCGACCAGCGTGGGATGAATCGTGGCCCGGTTTTCCTGCCGAGGCAGCATCTCGCCGAACCCCCAGAAACTCATCGACCACGGGCCCAGATCGGTGACGCGCGCCTTGAGAGCCTGTCCGATTCCGGGCGCGCGTAGCGCGCCTCGCCACCCGTCGCGGCCGGCCTCGCCCTGAAAGCCGTAGCCCCGAATGAAGTCGGGGAACCGTGACGTCACGTTGCGGAAGCGCGGTACGTAGATGCCGTTCGGCCGCTCACCGATGACGCGTCGGTCGGTCCAACCGTCGAACTCACCGCTCGCTCCAGCCCACTTGATGTGATCCATGATATTGCGGCCGACCTGATCGCTCGAGTTGGCAAGCCCGGAGTTGAGAAGAATCCGGGCACTTTCGAGCGCGGAAGCGCAAAGAAAAATGACTCGGCCCGTGTACTGGCGTTCTGTTCTCGTCTTGGCATCGATCACGCGAACGCCCGTGACGCGGTTGCCGGTGGTGATGAGACCGTGCACGATGCTGAAAGGCCGCAGCGTCAGCCGCCCGGTCGCTTGCGCCGCCGGTAATGTCGCGTTGACGCTGCTGAAGTACGACCGGGTAATGCACCCACGCTGGCAGGGACCACAGTAGTGGCACGGCGCGCGGCCATTGTGCTGCACCGTGAGGTTCGCCGCGCGCCCGATCGTGAGAATGCGTTGGCGTCCGAATTTGGTGGCCATTCGTTGCTGTACGTGTTGCTCGACGCAATTCAGCGCCATGGGCGGCAGGAATGGGCCATCGGGCAGATGCGCGAGTCCTTCGGCCTGACCGCTCACGCCAATGAAACGCTCGACCCGATCGTACCAGGGCGCGAGGTCGGCGTACCGAATGGGCCAGTCGACGGCGATCCCGTCTCGCTGGTTGGCCTCGAAGTCGAGGTCGCTCCAGCGGTAGACCTGCCGGCTCCAGATGATGGACTTTCCCCCGACCTGCCGCGCACGAAACCACAGGAACGGTTGATCAGCCGGCGTGCTGTACGGGTTCTCGACGTCATCGGTCCAAAAAACGTGACTGAGCTCATCGAATGACACCGAGCGGCTTTGAATCGACTGGCGCGCAGCGACGGCGCGGCGATCGCCAAGGCCGCGGAACGGCATCTTCCAGGGCGGTGTGTGCTCGACGTAATCCTGTTCCGGAAGAGTCGGCCGGCCCGCCTCCAGCACGAGCGTGCGCAAGCCGAGCTCAGTCAATTCCTTCGCGGCCCAGCCGCCGGTCATGCCGGAGCCAACGACGATCGCATCGAACTCAGCCGACTTCATACGGGGGCGCAGCCGTCGTAGCGCCAGGGCGCCGGGTGCAGGCCGAGCGCACGCATGCCCGTCTCGGAGGTGCACCAGCCGTACACCGTCAGAAACTTCAGCATGGCAAACCAATGCTGGTTGGCCCGTTCGCTCCCAGGTCCTGCGCGCAACGCGGTGACCTCATTGTCGAGTGACGTGAGGACCGCCACCTGGTCCGGCTCCGTACAGTCCACGAAGTCACGCCCCGCGCTCGCTCGACACCGGGCATCCAGATCGGAAAGGCCTGCGAGCAGACGCCCGCGCTCCTCCGGTGTATGCCAGTCGGCCAACATCTTGTCGATGAAGCCGCCGACGTTCGCTTCGGTAGCGCCGGGAAGAATGCGTTCTGCCGCGATGAGCACGGTCCGCTCAACATGACCTGGCTCCGTGGTGACGGAGCCTGCGCCCCGATGCACCGCGTTGCCGAACACCAGCAAGTCGGCCGGTGCAAAGCCTCGCACGGCGTAGATTCCCGCCACCCGGGCCAACCATCGGAGCAGGTCGCGTCGTTCCATTTGGGAATTAGGCTACTTCGTTGACTACATATCCGAAAGCGGTACGCCAGTGAAGGAGGAGGCCGGGATCGCTCCCGGCCTCGTTGGTGCCATCATTGGACCACGACTGACCCGTGCATCGACGGATGAATATGGCATGTGTAGTTGTAGGTACCCGAGATCGCGAACTGCCGGTCAATCGCGACGTTCGCATTGTTGCCCGCGATGTCGGCCGGTGCGCCGGCTTGCGCGGCGAAGAACACGTTGTGCGCGATCGAGCCAAATGTGAACGTCACGGTCTGCCCCGCTGCGACGGTAAGTGTGGCCGGCGTGAAGACCTGGGCGTTGGTCGCGGCGACCGTATTCGCTGGAGGCGGTGGGGGAGGGGGTCCCGGAGGGGGCGGCGCCGTCGAACCGTAACCACCGCCGCAGGCGATGAGTGCGCCCGCCAGCGAAACGAAAGCCAGTCGCGTCTTGATCCGAAACATGATGCCTGCCTTGTAGGTGACGCGAGAAAGCTGAACGCGGCTGGCATCTGCGTATTGATCAGATCATCGCTGAAATTTTGAAGAATTCTGCCGGTCCAGGGAACCGGGCGGTGTTCCAAAAACGTGCACCTCTCACCAGTTCGAGCGACCGAGCCAGCCCTGCTCGACGCAATCGTTACCCGCGGCAGCGTGACCAGGCGTGAAAGCCGGTCGGCCACTGTGACGAGCCAGGCGCTGGACTGGCCCGGGGTGCTGGTAGAGGCCGGACGCAACGACGTCTCCGCAGTCGACGATTTGGTCGGAGACCAGCACTACCTGTCGCTCAACCTCGATAGCGCCCCGCTGAAGCTCGAGGTCAAGGAGGCGCACGGATTCAAGCCGTTCATCGTCCCACCGCTGAGCTTGTGGGTGAGTCCAAGCGCGAACCCAATTACGCTTCGACTCAACAGTACGCTGCGATACCTGCGTGTCTCCATCGATCCGGTGCATCTGTCCCGGCTCATCAGTCCATCATTGGAAGCCATGGAGCCCGTCCGGCTGCGGCGCACCTACGGGCTGCAGTCTCCTCAGATTGCGCACCTCATGCTGACGCTGCGCGACGAGGCGGACAGCCACAACGCGGGTGGTCTGGCGACCGTCGAGGCCGTGACCACGGCCCTGGGACATCTTCTCGTGCGGCACGCGGGAATCGGGCAACCTCGACCCGCGCCCGTCCGGGGCGGGCTGTCGGGAGTCGCGAAGCGACGTGTGCTCGAGCTGATCGATGCCGCCCTCGACGCGCACCTCACGATCGAGATGCTCGCCCGAGAGGCCGGTCTCTCGCCCGCACATTTCGCGCGCGCATTCAAGGAATCCATGGGGCGCGCGCCACATCAGTACTTGCTTTCGCTGCGTCTGGAGCGCGCCCGCAGGCTGCTCGAAACGACGCAAGCGAGCCTGTCCGACATCGCGCAACGCGCGGGATTCGCCGACCAGGCTCACTTCACTCGCCTTTTCAAGCGCACCTTTGGGATCACGCCCGGCGCGCTCGCGCGAGCTCTCTCCCTCCATTAAGGCGTGATGACGTCGGTGGCGAAGGCGCGCCATTGAATCAAGTTGTTGGACGGCACCGGATCGAACCCCAGGCCCAGCGTCCCCCCGATGCGACTGGCTGACCAACGCACTGACGGCGCGGCGTGCAGCGCCCAAGCCTGGTTGAAACCGGGGACGCCGAAGAATTCCGGCACGACGAGGTCGTAGCCACCACGGGCAGCGGCATACGCCGCGGTCATCGACACGCCGACGTTGCTCGTGCCATCCGCGGTATAGAAGATCGAC
>DATFVZ010000193.1:0-19495 GCA_035259785.1 Gemmatimonadales bacterium | reverse complement strand
GCGAATCCGCCCGAGCCAATCAGGCGACGAACCTCGTACTTGGGCCCGAGGGCGCGGGACAAACTGGCGAGAGTGGCGGAATCCGTCATTTGGGCTACTATAGTAATCGGCGACCTGATCCTCGCCCAACCTCTGCGGCTCTCCCCCAGCGGGAGCCCACGTGAGGCAAAGGGGGGTAAACTCCCGGATCGATTTTCTCTTAGTTCCTTTGCGTCGCTGCGCGCGACGCTGCTGGGGAGCGTCCGCCGCGGCTGAGCAAAGGGAGCATGTTCCATGACCGTCAACAAAGATTTCAAACGCTTGGTCCGCGCCCGTATGCGTAAGACGGGCGAAGCCTATACTGCTGCCCGCACTCGTCTCCTTCAGAAGAAAACGGAGATCGATTACGCGAAACTCGCCGGCACAACCGATAAGACGATCGAAGCGCGCACCGGTTGTAACTGGAAGCGTTGGGTAGGCGCTCTCGATTTCCTGAAAGCCGACAATTGGTCGCACACGGAACGCGCCGCCTACATCGCCGAGAAGTACAAGATCGATGGCTGGTGGGCGCAGACCGTCGCTGTCGGCTATGAGCGCATCAAAGGTCTGCGCGCCATCGGTCAACGCATGGACGGCAGCTACGAAGCCTCGAAGACCAAGATCTTTCCGGCGTCACTCGCGAAAGTCTATCGCGCATGGTCGAATACCAAGAGTCGAAAAAGCTGGCTGCCGGACGAGTTTACTGTGACAACGGCCAATCCGAATAAGACGATGCGCATCAAGTGGCCCGATGGCTCGAATGTCGCGGTCTACTTCTACGGCAAAGGAGCCCAGAAGACGCAGGTGAATGTCCAGCACATGAAGCTGGATAAGGATGGACAAGCCAAAATGAAGGAGTTCTGGGCCAGGAAGTTCGAGAGTCTGGGGAGCGTTCTACAGTAACAGCGCCTCCACTCGAAATGCGTGAACCATCCCTGCGCGCTGGGACCATCCAAAGACGGTGAAGCGTCCGTCCTGCGATGCCACCAGCGCCAGGGCGTCGCGCTGCTCATGGACGAACTGCGCGGCCGATAAGTGCCGCGTTCCCCCGAGCTCTGACGCTTCTACCCGCTGCGGCTTCTGACCCAGGATCGGCTCCAACACCAGCACCTCGTCAACAAACGGGCCCGATTCCGAGCGCCCGATTTTCGCGCCGAACGCGAGCACGTCCCAGTGGTCGCTGAGCACAACCGCGCCATCCACCGCCGTCAGCCCGCCGATCGCGTCGATCGCTTCTCTGAACCCGCCGTCGCGCGTGCCCTTACTCACGAGCTCGCCGAGCCTCGAGAAGGGCGGGGCGACGGTGTAGGGGACCGAAACGATCGACTGGCGCCAGACATCGGTGCCGTGCGGCACGACCAGCAAGGAGCCGCCGTGCTTGTGCGCTCGCATTGAGAGCGCGAGCGGGAGCAGCACATTGTCGGATTCCGCGGAGTCATAGCCGAGGAGGGTGCTGACGAAGTCGGGACACTCCGCGGCGAGCGTCCCCTCCGCGTCCACGATCTTGATCTGATCGCCTTCCAGCACCGCCACGTTGGCGAACTTTCCCCCGGGATCGGCCCGCCGGTGCTTGACCACTAGCAGGCCGGGCTCGATCACCTCCACGACAAAGCAGAGCGGCGGAATGACTCGCGTGGCGCCCCAAATCCGCAGCTCGTTGCCGTTGGGCCACACGCCCAGATGGATGCCGGGCCGTTCGACCGCCGGCGCAAGCTTGATCAGGGTGTCGGCGCTCAACGAGAGCGGGTGCTCGACCAGCAGCGCCGGGCCGGCAGCGTCCGGCGGCAGATACGCCAGCGAAATGGTCGGTGCACGACCCTCCTCGCGGCGCAGGCTGGCCCAGAAGGCGACGCTGATCAGCCGCTCGATCGTCGCTTCATCGGGCGTCGGCGCGACCGCGGCTGCGCGACCATGCTTGCGCGACCCGTCCAAGTGGCGGCGAAAGTGATCGGCTACGACCTGAGCGACCGATTGATTCATTGTGATGGAAGCTACTCCGCGACTCCCGTGCGTGACCACTGTCTGGGAGTGACGATTCTCACGGAGTGTTGGGCCGGTCGTCGTTATGTTGTCGGCGTTCCCTGAGGTCCCCCGCTCTATAAGGATAGGAAGTCTCATGAAGGCCGTTCGTGCTCTCGCGGCGTTGGTATTGGCATGTCTGCTCTCGTTCTCCTGCGACCAGGCACCCACCACCCCACCAATCGAACAACCTCAGGCTCTGATTGGCTCGGTCGAGCCCACGGGGCTGCTCCAGTGCTCCGCGCTCCCCTACGTAACGAGCACGCGAACGATTGGCAGCGAGGGTGGCTCGATCAGCGTGGGTCCACACACACTCGTGATCCCTCCGGCCGCGCTGTCTCAGCCGACCGCGATCACGATGACGCTGACGACGGGGAAGGGTGTCAACGCCGTCAGCTTCGCGCCCGAAGGCCTGCAGTTCCGGCGGCCCGCCGCGCTGACGATGAGCTACACGAACTGCAACTTGCTCGGCACCCTGCTGCCCAAGCGCATCGCGTATGTGGACGGTGATCTCAACGTCCTCGAGTACATCCTTTCGCTGGACAACCTGTGGGCCAAGCGCGTCACGGGTAAGGTCGATCACTTTTCCGATTACGTCGTGGCGTGGTAGGGAAGGACTCGCGTCGTGCCGCGGATCTGTTGCATGAAGCTCGCGCGCGCGAGCGCGAGGCGTGCATTCCGGAAGCGATCAAAGGCTTTGAAGCCGCCATCAGCACCGCCGAACGCACCGGCGAGCGCGCGGTGCTGGCGGAGGCGCAGCGCCGCCTTGCGGTAGTTCTCCATCACCGGAACGAATCTCAACGTGCGCGCGAGCTGTGCCAGCAGAGCTACAAAGTCGCGTGCGATCTCGGTAACGACATTCTTGCCGCCGAAGCGCTCAACACGCTGGGCGGTCTGGCGCTGCGTACCGGCGAAATGGAGGAGGCGCGCGCCTTCTTCCAGCGGGCACTCGAGCGCGGCGGCCACGCCCGCGAGCTCGAGGCGCGAGTCGAGCAGAACCTCGGCATTCTGGCGAACATCCGGGGCCAGTTGGTGGACGCGGTGCGGCACTATGAGCGGGCGGTCGCCGCGTATCGCGCCACGAACAACGAGCACGGCTCCGCCACGGCATACGTGAACCTCGGCATCGTCCACACCGACCTGCGTCAGTACGACTGGGCCGACAGTTACTTCGACATGAGCTTCAAGATCGCCGAACGCGCCGGCGACCTGCATCTGCAGGGCATGAGCCTCGTGAATCACGCTGAGACGCAGTTCGTACGCGGTCGCTATGACGACGCGCGTCGCAACGCCGAAGCGGCGCTGGCAATCTTCGATCAGCTCGATTCGCGCGCCGACAAGTCCGAAGCCTACCGAATGATCGGGATGGTGTATCGCGACACCGGGCGCCCGGCCCTCGCCGAGTCGCGCCTCAGGACCGCGATCGATCTTGCGCTGAGCGCGGGATCGGTCCTCAACGAAGCCGAAGCGTCGCGTGAGCTGGCGCTGCTGATGCAGAACATGGGCCGCAACCAGGACGCCCTGAGCTTACTGAATACGGCGCACCGCCTGTTTCGCCGCCTCGACGCGCGCGTCGATCTCGTGCACGTCGGTGGCAAGGTATCGGAGCTGGAGACGACCTACGGCGAGCTCGTGCGCGAGTGGGGGCAGTCGATCGAATCGGCGGACAGCTACACGTTCGGCCACTGCGAGCGCGTAGCCCAGCGCGCTCTGGCTGTCGCTCGCGTGCTGTCACTCGACGACGGCGCGCAGACGGCGATTCGACTCGGCGCCTATCTCCACGACCTCGGCAAGGTCCGGGTCCCGCACGAGATCCTGAACAAACCCGGGCCGCTGACGCGCGAGGAGTTCGAGGTGGTCCAGATGCATCCCATCTGGGGCATCGAGCTGCTCGCCGCGGTTGAATTCCCGTGGGATTTGAAGCCCATCATCCGCTGGCACCACGAGCGCTACGACGGCACCGGGTATCCCGATCGGCTGCGCGGCGATGAGATCCCGCTGTCGGCGCAGATCGTCGGCATCGTGGACGTCTATGATGCGCTCACGACCCAGCGCTCGTATCGACCCGGGATGCCGCATGAGGCGGCGATGCAGGAGATCGAGAAGTGCAGGACGTGGTGGTCGGAACCGGTATACGACGCGTTCATCACCTCGCTGGCGCACGCCAAGAGTCCCTCAACACTCGCGAAATAGCGCTATCTTCCTCGCCACCAATTCCCGGCGAGTTCCCCAATGCTCACGTTAGTGCTGCGCTTTGCCCACGTGTTTTGCGGTGCCCTGTGGGTAGGCATGATGGCCTTCCAGGTGTTCTTTCTCGGGCCGGCGCTCGTCGAAGTCGGTCCCGACGCCGGCAAGGTCATGGGCGCGATGATGAAACGACGCGTCCCCGTGATCATGCCGATCATCGCGCTGATCACGATTGTCTCGGGGATGTGGCTGTTCCAGCGGATGTCGGGCGGCAACATCGGCGCGTTGATGGCGACTCCAATGGGGAAGGGGTTCGCGTTCGGTGGGGCCGTGGCGCTCCTCGCCTTTCTCATCGGGATCGTCGTGATGCGGCCGGCGATGATGCGGTCGATGAAGTTGATGGAGACGATGCCAACGGCACCGCCTGCGGAGCGGGCGAACATGCAGGCGGAGCTGCAGCGGCTCAGAGCACGCGGCAACACCCTCGGCAACGTCGTTGCCGTCCTGCTGCTGGTTACGCTCGCGGCGATGGCGGTAGCGAGATACTTGTAGCTTTGAGCCTCGGCCGGATTCGGTCCCGGAAATCCATTCAATATCCCGGTCCGAAATCGGCGCGCAGGTAGCTCGGTCCTCCGGTAAGGTGAAGAAAACCCTCTTCTCCAACCGGAGGATCTCATGCGCCACACTTTGTGCGCGGCAGTCGTCGCCGCCATTGCTGGGGTGTCGGGCTGTCGCTACGAGCAGCAGGCCCCATCGGATCCGCGCGTCGCGATGCTGCGGGAGAGCGGCGTCGCCGCGGCGCGCTACACGATCAACTATCTCGACAACCTGAACGGCTCGCGCAATCGCGCCGCCGGCATCAGCAACTCGGGACTCGTCGCGGGATTCGTCAATCGTCCCGGCAACGCGACACGCGTGGCGGCGTTCTGGGACCGCGATGGGTCGCTCGACACACTCGGTACACTCGGTGGGCCGAACAGCATCGTGCAGTGGCCGGGCATCAGCAACAACGGCTACGTCGCCGGGATCACCGAGATCGCCGAGCTCGACCCGCTGAACGAGGCGTGGAGCTGCACCGCGTTTCTGCCGAGCATCACGGGTCACAAGTGCGTCGGGTTCGTGTGGAAGGATGGCGTCATGACTCCATTGCCCACACTCGGCGGCTATCAAGGATTCGCGACCAGCGTCAACAGCTTGGGCCAGGTCGTCGGCTGGGCGGAGACGCCGGTGTACGACCCAACGTGTAATGCGCCCCAGCAGCTCCAATTCCGCGCCGTCCTGTGGGACACGAGGAGCGGAACCAAGCGCGAGCTCCGGCCGCTGCCCGGTGACTCGACGTCTGCGGCGACGGGTATCAATAACAGAGGCCAGGCGGTTGGCATTTCCGGCGAGTGCGATATCGCGGTCGGCCAGCTCTCGGCGCAGCACTCAGTGCTATGGGAGAAGGATACCGTCATCGATATCGGAGACCTCGGCGGCGACGCGTGGCACACACCGATGGACATCGATGACGCAGGCGACGTCGTCGGGTTCTCGAATCCCACGGGCGTTATCGGCATCACCTTCAGCCCGCACGCCTTCCTGTGGACGAGAGCCGGCGGCATCCGCGACCTTGGCACCCTGCCCGGTGATGCCAACGCCCAGGGTCTCGGCGTCAATTCCAGTTTGCAGGTCGTGGGTGTGTCGAGTGGCGCGACGAACCGCGCGTTCCTGTGGGAGAACGGGGTGATGCAGGATCTCAATACGCTCGTCGGCCCCGATTTCCCCGATGTGCTCATCGTGGCTCAGCACATCAACGAGCTGGGCGTGATCGTGGGGCGGGCGGTGCTGCACGGTACGACCAGGCAGGTCCCCTTCGTAGCCACGCCGGTGAGCCAGGACTAGGTTTCGAGCATGGGATCGGTGATGGCTTCCACGTCTGCTGGCCGCGTTCGCCGCGAGGCCTATCAGCTCGCGGCGGATGCGCGCGATCGCCGCTTCGACGGCGTGTTCTTCGTCGCAATCACCACGACGCACATCTATTGCCGGCCGGGTTGCCCGTCGCGCACCGCGTCTCACCGGCACCGCCGCTTCTTCGACTCCGCGGCGGCTGCCGAGCGCGCCGGATTCCGACCGTGTTTGCGTTGTCGTCCTGAGCTGGCGCCTGGCAAAGCCGCACTGGTAATGCCGCTCGACGCCGTATCGCGGCTCGCGCGGGTGGCGGCCCAACGCATTGCCGCGGGCGCACTGAACGGGCACAGTGTCGCCGATTTGGCGCGCGACCTCGGTGTGAGCGAGCGCCACCTCCGTCGTGCGCTGGAGCGCGAAATCAGCGTATCCCCGCTCGAGCTGGCGCAGACGCATCGTCTGTTGCTCGCCAAGCGGCTGATCGTCGATACCAGTCTCCCGATGACGCGCGTCGCGTACGCGAGCGGCTTTCAGAGCCTGCGCCGCTTCAACGCGGTGTTTCGCAAGCAGTACCGCATGGCGCCGAGTGCATTGCGTCGCGGTCGTCCCACACCGGCGCGTCCCCAGGGGTCCCTCAGGCTGACGCTGTCCTATAGACGGCCACTTGCCTGGGACGTTTTGATGAACGCATTACCGCGTGACGCCACAGTCTCGATCGATGGCAACAGCGGTCACGTGTCGGTCGACAATTGCGCCGCCGCGGGGCACCTCGTCGTCGAGATCGCCGAATCGCTCTTGCCGGTGTTGATGCCGCTGATCGCTGGTTTGCGGCGCGTATTCGATCTCGATGCCGAGCCGGCCGTGATCGATGCGCATCTCAGTGCTGGTGGGCTGAGTGGTCTCGTGGGGCAATGGCCGGGCGTGCGGGTGCCGGGAAACCTCCAGGCGTTGGAAGGTGGATTACCCGACGCATTGGATGAGACCGATCGACGCCTGCAGCGCGCAGCCGGTGTGGCGAGCGCGGCTGCGTTGCTGGCAATGGCCGAGCAGTGGAGACCGTGGCGCGCTTATGCGGCCCAACTGCTGCTCTCGCCGCCTCTCGGTTAAGGAGTCTGGCTCGCGGGAGGCGGCGTAACGCCGCGTCGGACGTGCCACCACCATCGTCCTGGGCCTGCATTCCCACGCGATGCTACCTCATTGCCCGTCGTCTCATCCATCCAGAGCTGTCCGCCGTTCGAGCGCTGCACAACGACGACAGGGAGCGACGTCGCACCGCGGTGCAGCGTGTCCCGTCCCACAATGCGAATGGAGTCGACGCGACTCGCGACGGGTGATCCACCGAACAAGGTGTAAGCGGGATACCGGAACGTGCTCCCGATCGCCCCGCGCGTCTTGGCGACGGCAGCGGCGACCGCGGCGCCCGTGTATCGCTCGCCAACCGCAGTGCCGTCGTAAAGCCGCGGTGTCGCCCCCGCTCCTGAGGGGACGACCCATGCGGTCACATGATCACGGGTGATGAGCATCGAAGCCGAATCGCCGTCGGCCCGCACGGTCTCGAGCTCGGTCATGAGCCGCCGTGGCGCGGTGAGCGTCGCTTGCCGAGCGGTCTCATGGCCCGTGGAATCGTACCAGTTGTCGACGATTTCCCACCGTCCTCCTCGGGCAAAACGGATCACGTGGATGACATACGTACCCGAGCCGCGTTGTGGCGCACCGCCGATTTCGCTGGTGAAGGTGTCGATCGTGTCGACCGTAGGCGTGAGGCTCGTGCTGCGCAAATAACCGAGTGGCCCGGCCGCTGGTCCGCCGAGGATGAGTCGGTCGTCGACGTACAAGCCTTGGAAACCGTCGACCGATTTGGTGTAGGCGACGAAACGGCCGTCGGGGGCTGTGATCTTTTCGTCTGGTGGAGTGGTTGATTGTGGATCCGAGCGAGACGAGATGACCGTTCCATCGAGCCGCACCGTCACGGCTTTTGTCTCACGCCGCGCCGCGGCCATGGTCTCCGGCGTCATCTCGTTCCAAGAGCGCTTGGGCCAGGCCACTTGACTGAACGTGACGGACTTGCCGTCCTTCGACCAACGCGGGCCCTGCGCGCCGTAGCCCGAGTCGGAGAGCAGCCTCCAACTCCCACTGCCATCGCCTGGCATCAAGTAGACGTGATCGCGCGTCTCGCGGGTGTCTGATCGACCCTGAAAGAGAATCCAGCGCCCATCCGGTGAGAACGACGCCTGGTAGTAGCCGCCACTCGGCGTCGTGGTGAGACGAGTAAGGTTCGAACCATCGGCGTTCATCACGTAGAGATCGAGGTGTCCTCCTCGATCGGACGAGAACACAATGCGCCGCCCATCTGGTGACCAGCGCGGCTGTTCGTTGTTGGAGCTGTCAGCGGTGAGGCGGCGCAAACCGCTGCCGTCCCGAGAGATCACATAGATCGAGAACTTGCCGTCGAGCGTCGACTCGAACACTAACGAACGGCTGTCCGGCGACCAATCGGGATTGTAGAACTCGATCTCGCGAGTGAGCTCGGCGCCCGATTGCACGGCGATGGCGAGCAGGATCGAGAGTAGCATTCAGGTCTCCTGATGAGTCATTGCGCGCTGCGCAGCTGGCTGTCGGGTTTTGCCAGCAGACGGGCTCGGAGCGTGGGATAGAATTGGGCGAACGTGTTGTCGAACGCGGCTTCCGTCTTGTGACACGAGTAGCAGGCGAGATTGCCCGGCATCTTGGCGGCGCTGGACGTCGTATCGCCGAACCCATAAAATGCCCACCCGCTCGAATCGACGCCTGCGCGCTTCAAGTGCACTTCGAACCCCGGGATACGGTCCCCCTCGTAAAAGCCGCTGCGGGCAGGATTCGATTTGCGGGATGGCTCGTAAAACGTCATCACGAACATTGCGCCGTCGGGATAAGAGCCGTTCTTCATCACGTGGCGATAGGCCCAACGCTGCAAGTAGATGTTGTGAAACATGCCGGGTGCGGCGTCGGCCGGGCGCGGTTGCTGCGGCTTCGCGTACGACAGGCCCGTCGAGGCGCCGACCATGACCCACTCCTCGTATCCGTTGGGTCGGATGAGACGGCCGTCGCTCGTGAACTGCGGCATTTCATCCTTGGGGGGCTGGTCCTGGCTGCTGGCCTGAAACGCCAGCGCCGACAGCAAGACCGCGCCAGCTACGACTTTGGTAATCGTGTGCATCCGGTCTCCTTGCGTAGTGTTGGCGACGGCGTTGACACACTACGGATCCCGCGATCCGGCGAAAGCGCTCGTGCAGCGAACTGCGGCCCTAGTGCAGCGAATGGCGGTCACCAGGAAGTCGGGGGACGTTAGTTTCGAGGCTATGCGACCGGTCGATCGAATGCGGAACTGGCGTGCTCTCGCGTGGGCCCTCGGCGTCATCGCGTTCGTCAGCGCCATGGCCACGACGCGGCACCATTTCGAGATGATCGACCACTCTGCGGGCGGTGCCTACCTCACCTGGGGACACGCGTTCGAGCAGGAAGGAGCGCACTGGCTGTTCTGGGCGGTGGCGATTCCGGTCGTATACCTGTTCGTGAAGTGGCTGGTCCAACGCCACTGGCGCTGGGGTTGGGCCGTCCTTGCGCACCTCGCCTTTGCGATCGTGACGCTGGCGCTCGCGGCCGTCTTTCACGCCCTCTGGTATTCCAAAGGAATTGGGGACGCGCTCACGTTTTGGGGCGCCTCGTCGGTTTTCACTTACGGCGCGATCCTCGGTGGCGTGTTGGCCTATTACTACTCCCAGCGCTACGTGGAGCGCGAAGTGGAAATCGCCGGTGCCCGGCTCGGCGCGCTGCGCGCTCAGCTCCAGCCGCATTTCATGTTCAACGCACTGAATAGCGTCGCGATGCTTGTGCGCGGCGGGCGCGGCCCTGAAGCGGTGGAAATGATTGCCCGCGTATCCTCGGTGTTGCGCGATTCACTAGACGAAGACGACCGGGCTGAAGTCCCGCTTGAGGAGGAGGTGGCGTCGGCGCGGCGCTACCTGGCCATCGAGGAGGTGCGCTTCGCTGATCGGTTGCAGGTTCGAGAGGACATCGCGGAGCACGCGAAACACGTCCGCGTACCGCGTCTGATTTTGCAACCGATAGTGGAGAATGCCGTGCGTCATGGGATAGGGAAACGGGCGGGAGCAGGGCGGATCGAGATCGCGGCTCGGACGACCGATCGTGAATTGATCCTCGTCGTGAGCGACGACGGTCCCGGACCAAACGGCGTCCCACAAGCGGTGGGGGTGGGGCTCAAGAACACGCGCGAACGCCTGGCCGCCGCCTACGGGGCGGCGGCGCGGTTCACGCTCGAACATGGCCCCCATGGCGGAGCGGTGGCGACGCTGGTTGTGCCGTTGCGATGAAACCGCTACGGGTGCTGGTCGTGGACGACGAACCGCTCGCGCGCACCGGGCTGCGCGCGTTGGTCCGCCAGGACCCAGAACTCGAGTGTGTCGGTGAGTGTCCCGACGGCCAGGCGGCGATCGAAGCCATCGAGTCGCTCGCGCCCCCCCCCGACCTGGTGCTCCTCGACGTACAGATGCCGGAAATCGACGGCTTCGGCGTGATTCGAGCGATTGGCCCCGAGCTGATGCCGCCCGTCATTTTCGTCACGGCCTACGAGGAGTTTGCGCTCGCCGCGTTTCGGGTGCACGCGCTTGACTATCTCGTCAAACCATTCACCGATGCCGCGTTTGTTGCAGCGCTGGATCGGGCCAAGCGGCTGGTCCGTGATGGGCAGCTGAAGCAACTCACCGACCGTCTCACGGATCTCGTTGGAGCGGTGCCGCGCCAAGAGTATCTGTCTCGCATCACCGTCCGCGTCGCGCAGCGCGTGCAGATCGTGCGGGTCGGTGAGATCGATTGGATCGAGGCGGCGGACTACTGCGCCAAGCTCCACGTCGGGTCGAGCCTGCACGTCGTGCGCGTTTCCCTCAGCGCGCTCGAGCGGCTGCTCGATCCCACGAGCTTTGTGCGCGTGCATCGCTCGGCGATCGTCAACCTGGACCGCATCAAGGAGATCGTGTCCGACGCGTCGGGAGATGGCACCGTCGTGCTGAGCGACGGCACCAAGGTCCGGCTGGCGCGGAGCCGTCGCAGCGCGGTCGACCGCCTGCTCGGCAGGGCGCTTTAGTCTAGGACCACATCGCGCGAAGTCTTTCGGCCACGTCGACACGAGTGCTGGTGCCGCCCTCCTCCACCGCTGCTTCCTCGCCGCCCTTCGCCGTCGCCTTTTCGAATCGACCGAGCAGATCCTCCGGAATAAACCGCGTCCGAGGCGCATAGACATGTCGATCGCCATTCCGGCGACTCGATCCCGTGTAGAAGCGATGCGGCTGCATGAGATAGAGGCTATCGCGTGCCCGCGTCATTGCGACGTACAGCAGGCGCCGCTCTTCTTCAATTTCTTCCTGGGAGCCCGTCGCCATATCCGACGGAATGCAGCCATCGACCACATTGAGGATGTAGACCACATCCCACTCTTGACCCTTTGCCGAATGGATTGTGGAGAGGATGAGGTAGTCATCGTCGATGAAGGGATCGCCGGCGAGATCGCCGAGCGCCTCCGGTGGGTCGAGGGTGAGATCGCTCAGGAAGCCTTCGCGAGACAAGTGATTTCTCGAGAGCTGCTCGAGCATTTCGAGATCCGCGATGCGGGTCCCGGCGCTCTCGTACAGCCGCTCGAGATGTGGCTCATACCACTTCCGCACCATGCCCAGCTGCCCCGCCCACTGCGTCGCGGTTCGAAGGGCATCGAGCAAAGTGCACAGGGAGACGTACACTTCCCCCTTACCGCTTCCCCCTTCGCCGAGAATTCGTCGCGCCTGCACCGGCCCGATCCCCGGCAGCAGTTGCAGCACGCGAAATCCCGCGACGTCGTCTTTGGGGTTCTCGGCCCACCGCAGAATGCAGATCACGTCCTTGACGTGCGCGGCTTCGAGAAACTTCAGACCGCCGTACTTCACAAAGGGGATGTTGCGACGACCCAGCTCGACTTCGAGCAGATCGGAATGATGCGCGGTGCGCATGAGGACAGCCTGGCGGTGCAGGGGGACGCCTGCTTCGCGCTGCTCCAGCACCCTTTCTGCTAGATAGTCCGCCTGCGCCTGCTCATCCTTCGCCGCCACGAGGAGTGGTCTCTGCTCTGACCGTCGCTCCGAGAAGAGGGCAATGCGCATTATGGCATTGGAAGCGTCGAGGATCGGCTGCACCGAGCGGTAGTTCTGCTCGAGCTTGATGACCGTCGCGGGTGGATCGAAGCGGCTCGGAAAATCGAGGATGTTTCGCACCGTCGCGCCGCGAAACGCGTAAATGGCTTGTGCGTCATCGCCGACCACCGTCACTGCGCGATGTTCTTTCGCCAACGCCAGGACAATCTCTGCCTGCAGCGCATTCGTGTCTTGGTACTCATCGACGAGCACATGATCGAAACGCCGGCTGACCTGCTGCCCGATGGCTTCCATCAGGTAGAACCAGTAGAGCAGCAAGTCATCGTAATCCAATACGGCTCTCCGCTGCTTTGCTTCGACGTAGCCCCGAAACAGGGCCTTCAGCTGCTCGACCCAATCGGTGTATGCCGGGAACGTGCGTGCGAGCGTCGACTCGATCGTGCCGCGCGTGTTGACGACGTGCGAATAAATCGCGAGGCACGTGTCCTTCCGCGGAAAGCGCGCGGGCAGTTTCGCGAAGCCGAGGTCCTGGCGGACGACGTTCAGGAGATCCGCGGAGTCGGAGCGATCGAGCACCGTGAAACTGGGGTCGAGCCGAAGCGCGTGCGCGTGCAGACGCAGCAGCCGGTTTGCGACCGAATGAAATGTCCCCGCCCAACCGACCCGTGACTGCCTGCCGACGATTCGCTCAGCTCGGCGAGTCATGATCTCAGCGGCGCGGCGGGTGAATGTCAGGAGCAGGAGCCGCCCGGGATCCGCACCTTCCTTGATCAGGTGGGCAACACGATGCGCGAGTGTTTGAGTCTTGCCGGTGCCGGCGCCGGCGATGATGAGGAGAGGACCCGGTGGTGCAGTGGCGGCGGCGAGCTGGGCCGGATTCAATGGCATACGGTCCCCGAATATAAGCCGAAGCCCAGAAACGGACAAAAATGCATGTTTAGTCCATTCTCCACGCCCTCATCATTATCGCTGCGCTCGCCCAGGCGAGGGACTCGGTTCCCGCCGAGCGTCGTGCTGCGCGCGAATGGTTTCGCGACGCCAAGTTCGGCATGTTCGTCCACTGGGGCGTCTACAGTCTGCTCGGCCAGGGCGAATGGGTGATGCAGAATCGGCCCGTTGCTGTCCGCGACTATCAATGGCTAGCCACGACGTTCAACCCCGTGAAATTCGACGCGCGCGCCTGGGTCTCTTTGGCAAAGGCGGCTGGCGTCAAATACATCACGATTACCGCGCGACACCACGACGGATTCTCGATGTTCGCGACGCGGGCGACGCCGTACAACATCGTGGACGGGACGCCATTCAAGCGAGATCCGCTGCGTGAGCTGGCGGACGAGTGCCGCCGCGACGGGATCAAGCTCTTCTTCTATTATTCGCAGCTCGACTGGCAACACCCCGACTACTGGCCGCGCGGGTCGACAGGCCAAAAGACTGGGAGACCGGAATCGGGAGACTGGAATCGGTATCTCGATTTCATGGATACACAGCTTACAGAGCTCCTCACCAACTACGGGCCGGTCGGCGGGATCTGGTTCGATGGGATGTGGGATAAGCCGAGCGCCGACTGGCGCTTGCCGCAGACGTACGGTCTGATCCACCGGTTACAGCCGGCGGCGCTGATCGTACCGAACCATCATCAGACGCCTTTGCCGGATGAGGATGCGCAGACGTTCGAGCAGGACCTTCCCGGCGCAAACACCGCAGGGTTCAATACCACCACGATCGGTGCGCTACCGCTCGAGACCTCCCTCACGATGAACGATTCGTGGGGCTTCAATCTCACCGATCATCATTACAAGTCGACGCGCGAGCTAATTCACTATCTCGTCCGGGCGGCGGGCGTGGGCGCGAATCTGCTGCTCAACATCGGCCCGCGCCCCGATGGCACGATTCCGCCCGAGGCGGAAACCCGACTCCGGGAGATCGGGCAGTGGCTGGAGAGCAATGGCGGCGCCATCTACGGTACGCGGGCGGGTCCGATTCCGCCGCGGAGTTGGGGGGGAACCACGGCCCGCGGCGATACCGTGTATGTGCACGTATTGAGTTGGGCCGATAGTGTGCTTGCGGTTCCATCGCCCGGCGCTGGGAAATGGAAGGCGAGGAGCTGGCCGGCTGGGCGCGTCTTGCAGCTCACGCAGCTGAACGATGTGCTCTCGATTGCGCTACCGGTGGATCGCGAGAGCCCCGACAGGATCGTCGCGCTGACCAAACGCTAGCTCGACGTTTACATATGTTTTGATATGCGCATACTGTCCAGTTTCCTGACGACGTCTAGTCTTTGCCTTTCCGCGCTCAGCTCTCTCGCTGCTCAGGACTTTCGGTCTCAGATCATGATCTACCGCGACACCTACGGCATCCCGCACGTCTTCGGCGAGACCGACGCCGCGACGATGTTTGGGTTCGCCTACGTGCAGGCCGAAGACAACTTTTGGCGGCTCGAGGACAACTACATCCGCGCCCTTGGCCGCCAGGCAGAGGTGGAAGGGGAGGACGGGTTGGTGGGCGACAAGCGCACCCGCTCGCTCGAGATCCCGCGACTCGCGCGCGAGGAATACCGGCGCCTGCCGAAGACAATGAAGGCGGTGGTCGACGGGTTTGCGGCCGGGCTCAACGCGTATCTCGCCGATCACCCCGACGTGAAGCCGCGGCTGCTCACTCGATTCGAGCCGTGGTATGCGCTCGCCTTCATCCGCCTCAACTATTACCGCAACGGATTCTTCTACAGCTCGGGGATTCGGCAGGAAGACGTGCAGGTAGCGCTGGACGACGTCTTTGACCGCAAGGATTTCGGCTCGAACGGCTGGGTCATCGGGCCGAGCAAAAGCGCGACGGGCCACGCGATGCTGTTCATCAATCCACATCTGTCGTTCTTCGGCTCGGGGCAGGTCTACGAAGGGCATGTCAACAGCAACGAGAGCGGCTGGAACTTCACGGGCTACACGCGGTTCGGGTTTCCCTTTCCTTATGTAGGGCACAACGAGTCATTGGGGTGGGTCTCGACGGACAATGCCGGCGATCAGGCGGATCTGTACAGCGAGACGTTCACGGACTCCCTCCACTACCGCTACGGCACCGGTGTGCGTCAGGCGACGGTGTGGACCGACACGATCCGGGTGAAGACAGCCACCGGCGTCGAAGCGCGCGTCGTCACGTTCATGAAGACCCATCATGGCGCCATCGTTGGCCGGCGCGACGGCAAGCCACTGGCGCTGCGCATGGCAAAGTTCGAGGCCGATGGCTGGCTCCAAGAGTGGTACGCCATGACGCACGCGCGCTCGGTGGCGGAGCTGAAGCGCGCCATGCGCCCGCTCAACATGCTGTTCGGCAACGTCATGGCAGCCGATGCGGGCGGCAATACCTGGTATCTCTACAACGGCGCGATCCCGGTGCGCGATCCGCGGTTCGACTGGAGGGGGACGGTGGATGGCAGCGATCCGGCGACCGAGTGGAAGGGCTACCACACGATTGACCAGCTGCCGGAGCTCCTGAATCCCGCCACTGGGTGGATGCAGAACTGCAATACCTCGCCGTTTCTGTTGACCTCGAGCGGCAACCCCGACTCAACGAAATTCCCGCGCTATATGGTGGCGTTCGAAGGCGACAACTGGCGCGGGCTCACGTCGCGGCGCATCCTCGGCACGACGCCGCGGTTCAGCTGGGACGACTGGGTGCGCGTCGCGTTCGACAACTACGTTATCGCCGCGGATTCGATGCTTCCCAGCCTGCTGGCCAGCTCGACGACCGACTCAACACTCCGATCAGCCCTCGAGACGCTCACCAGCTGGAATCGGCGGAGTGACACGACTTCAATCGCGATGACCCTATTTGACCGCTGGCGAAACTATCGGGGACAGCCACTGCCGGCGCTGGATAGCGCTATCGCGCAGCTGAAGAGTGAGTGGGGGACTTGGCAGGTGCCCTGGGGTGAAGTGAATCGCCTGCAGCGGATCGACGAACGGATCGATCAGCAGCTGTCCGACGAGCGGCCCAGCATCGCCGTGCGCGGCGCCGGTCAGCAGCACGGCGTGGTGTTCAGCTACGTCACGCGGCCGGTGCGGGGTCAGAAGCGGCGTTACGGCGTCGCGGGTGGCACGTACGTGAGCGTGGTCGAGTTCGGGCCAACGGTTCGCAGGCTCGCGGTGCACACGATGGGCGCGAGCGGCGATCCGGCATCGCCGCACTATTTCGATCAGGCGCCGCTCTACGCGCGGGGACAGTTCCGACCGGCGTGGTTCACGCTCGACGAGATCAAAGCCAATCTGGAACGGCAGTATCGCCCTCACGCGGAACAAACACGCACTGCTCCGTGAACAACATGGAGTCGTTGTCGTCCTAGCGCCCTGGACAGATCGTTTCGGTTCAACCATCGGGAGGTCGCTATGGACCGTCGAGTCATCCGGTTTGCTGTGCTCGCGTTGCTCTCGGCTTTTGGCGCGTGTAAACGCGGTGCGGAGCCGCCTTCCGCCGAGGACATGGCTCGTCTGACGCAAGCGGCGACCGAGCCGATGACGATCAGCTACAACCCTCTCTCGCAGCGGCCCAGCTTCATGCGTGGGCGCATCCCGATTGCCAGCCTCGGCCTGCAGCCGAGTGACACCAGTGGCGGGACGGTGGCCTTCGCGTTCATGCAACGCCATGCCCGCGTGTTCGGCATTGACTCGACGGGTCGAGGCCTCGAGCTCGTGGAGTCGCGTGCGGATCGGCTCGGCGTCCGTCACGTGGTGGTGCGTCAAAAAGTCGACAACGTCCCTGTCTACAACGCGATCTACGCTGTGCACGTTGACCAACGTACGAGCAGCGTGGTGGCTGTGACCAGCAGTCTCGTGCCCGACATTCACGTCAACACCACCACGCCGACAATCAGCGCGGACTCCGCGCGTGCGGTGGCGCGTGCATATCTGATCCGCGGGGAGGCCGCCTCTCCCCGACTGATGGTCTACCACCGGCGAGATCAGCGTTCGAGCGCGCGTCTCGCCTGGATCGTCGAAATCTCCGGCTTTGCGGTGCGCGAGGCTGACACCATCCCTGCTCGACGCGATGTTGTCGTCGATGCCACCGCGGCGAAGCTGCTCGACGTCATCGATCGGCTCTATGAGGCACGCAATCGCCGGGTCCACGATGCCGCAGGTACGACGACATTGCCGGGCACGCTCGTGCGATCCGAGGGACAGGGCCCGGTCGCCGACCCGGATGTGAACAGCGCGTACCAGTTCCTTGGCAGTACGTACGATTACTACTCGACCACCCACGGGCGGGACAGCTACGACAATGCCGGCGCCATCTTGCTGGCGACCGTCAACTACGATGTGAATTTCCAGAACGCGTTTTGGAACGGCACGCAGATGGTGTTTGGTGACGGTTTCGCGGTCGAAGACGTCACGGCTCATGAGCTGACTCACGCAGTCACGGAACGGACCGCCAATCTCGAATACGTGTGGCAGTCGGGCGCGCTCAACGAGAGTTTCTCCGACATCTTCGGCGCGATGGTTGATCGCGCCGATTGGCTCATGGGTGAGGACTTGCCGATCGGGGCGATTCGCGACCTTCAGAACCCCGGAGCGTTTGGCCAGCCGGACAACATGAGCGGATGGGTGGCGACCTGCGCCGACAATGAGGGTGTGCACACGAACAGCGGGATCTTCAACAAGGCGTTCGTGAATGTCGCGACCGCGATCGGAAAGAACGATGCCGAGCGAATCTTCTATCGAGCGCTGACGACGCCCGGCTATTTGAGTCCCCAAGCGACCATGGAGGATGCCCGCGGAGCGGCGATTCAATCCGCCGTCGATCTGTTCGGATCGGGCAGCGCGCAGGTCAATGCCACAACGAGCGGCTTTGCGGCCGTGGGCCTGGACGGGGTCCGGCAGCCCCCAACCAATTCGTGCCAGACGTTCCCGATGCCTGCCGATCTCTCGACGGCTGCGCTCCTCGTCGTCCTCGCCGTGCTGTTAGTGTTGGTTGTGCGCGCTCGCGTCGCAAGGCGAGCGTGACGTGAACGCCAGGATGCGCGTTGCGCTGCTCGCCTGGGGAGTCATCATCCTCGGTGCACGCGTTGGCGTCGAAGTGCCCGTGCACCCGTTCGAAGGTCTAACCGTATTCGTGGCGTCGCAGGTGAGGCTGATTCTCGCCTGGATCGGGCTGCCGGTGTCGCAGTACGCCGCCTCGCTCTACATACCGGGTGGGTTTGGCTACGTGGTCGTCACGGGTTGTACGGGCGTGGTGCCGGCAGCGGTTTTGGCGATCGCCATTCTGGCCTCACCCGCGTCGGCCGCTGCGCGAGCGCTGGGTCTTGTCGTGGCTGTGCCCCTCGTGCTGCTGCTGAATCTCCTGCGGCTCGTGCACCTCTTTTATCTGGGCGTGTACGATCCGCAAAAGTTCGGTCTCGCGCACGAAGTCCTGTGGGAGTGCGCGCTCATTGTGGCAACGGTGGGGATCTGGTTCGGCTGGTGGAGCTGGGCCGGTCAGCGGCGCGACCGGGCCACTCCGTTCAACGCCGTAATGAGTGGCTGAAGATCCGCCGGAACGGCTCCGTCCTGACAGCGGACGGTCCGCCCCCGGTGCGTGATGACGTACTCGAACAGATCGGCCCCCGGGCGCGATGGGCGATAGTCCGCGCGGAGCGTGTCGAACCGAATACCCTCGAGCAGGTTCTTGAGATGGGTGAGTGTGTCAGCGGCGACGGCCAATGTCGAGGAGTCCTGCGCGACGCCCATGTAGAGACGGGCTGAGCCGTTGTCCTGAATCACCAGTCTGACGGTTTGCCCGGTGATGCCGCCGGAGCGCTGATACTCGACGAGCGCCGGAGTCTGGGTGTTCACCGATCGACACCCCGCGATCAGAGTGCTTGCGATGACGACGAGATAAGGCCAAGGGCGCATGACCTGCATGATACCCCGACTATCGGCTCGGGGTCAGAGCCATGGAGCCAGGAAGCTGCTCGAGGGGTCCCTGGTCAAGCTCCTCAGGGCCCCGTTGGCGCCGAGGGCGATCGCAAAAATCGTCAGCGAGTTCACGACCCAATAGCCAAGGCGGGCGACGAACGTCGCCTTGAATCTCGCCACAATCAAGGCCCCAATGATCGCGCTGAGCACGAGTGCGGTCAGTGCTCTCGGCAGGCCAAACGCGGCCCCCAGGGTGTTGGTAATGAGCAGGACGATCGCTCCCGCGGCAGCCGGTGTGAGGCTGCCGGTCGGACTCAGGAAATCGGG
>DATFVZ010000192.1:0-3802 GCA_035259785.1 Gemmatimonadales bacterium | reverse complement strand
ACGAGCCGCACTTCACGTTTCATGGATTCCGCTATGTGGGCGTGACGGGCCTACCCACGCGAGCCGACACTGCCACGATCACGGGAATCGTCGTGGCATCCGACCTGCCGCAGACGGGATCATTTGAAACGTCGGATTCGCTGCTCAACCGGCTCCAGCAGAACATCGTCTGGGGCCAGCGCAGCAACTTTCTCGACGTTCCCACCGATTGCCCGCAGCGCGACGAGCGGCTGGGTTGGACCGGTGACGCCCAGGTTTTCGCACCGACCGCGGCGTTCAACATGGATGTGGCCGGCTTCTTCGCGAAGTGGCTCGGCGATGTCGCCGCCGATCAAGATCGGAGCGGCAGTATCCCCTGGGTGATTCCGGACGTCCTCGGCGCCGATTCGAGTAGCGGTTCGGGCACTGCGGGATGGAGCGACGCTGCGGTCATCGTGCCATGGACGATGTACGTCGCGTACGGCGACCGGCGGCTACTCGAGCGTCAGTATCCGAGCATGCGCGCGTGGGTCGAATTCGAGCGTCGACGCGCCGGCGCCGATTTTCTCTGGCAGCCCGGATGGCAGTTCGGGGATTGGCTCGCGTTGCACAGCGATGATCCTTCCTACCCGGGCGCCACGACCCTCACGGACTTTATTGCCACTGCGTACTTCGCGCATTCGGCCGATCTACTCGCGCGTGCTGCTCGCGCATTGGGCAAGGAGAGCGATGCGGCTGTATACGACAAGCTCTTTCGCGATGCGCGCGCCGCGTTCAATCGGGAGTTCGTGTCGGCCGGCGGTCGTGTGGGGGAGAATACACAGACGGCGTATGCGCTGGCCCTCGGCTTTAACCTGCTGCCCGATTCACTGGTGGCACCCGCCGGCGAGCGTCTCGCCGCCGCCGTACGCGGCCGCGGGATGCACCTCACGACCGGATTCCTTGGGACTCCTCGCCTCCTCCCTGTCTTGAGCGCGACGAGCCATTTCGACGTGGCATACGGACTGTTGATGCAACGGTCCTACCCTTCGTGGCTCTATCCCATCAGTCGAGGGGCAACGACCATGTGGGAACGTTGGGACGGCATCCGGCCCGACAGCTCGTTTCAGGACGCGGGCATGAATTCATTCAATCATTACGCATTCGGCGCGGTAGGGGACTGGATGTACCGCACGATCGGCGGCATCAGCCTCGATCCAACCGCGCCGGGAGGCAAGCGCATCCGAATCGCCCCGCGCCCCGGTGGTGGGCTGACTCACGCGCGCGCGTCGCTCGAGACTCCGTACGGCAAAGTCAGCTCATCGTGGCAATTGGGTGAACGGGATTTCGTGCTGCAAGCGTCGGTGCCACCGAATACGACGGGCGATGTCGTACTCATCGAGACGACGATTGCTCGCGTGCGCGAAGGGGGAGGTGCGGTGCGCGGGATCCCGGGCGTTCGCGACGTTCGGCAGGTCGGACGTGACGTGGTGATCGTCGTGGGATCAGGCGATTACACGTTCAACGTTTCACGGGTGCCGTAACACCCCAATCTCCGCCGCGCCGGGCCCGGACTCCGAAAAGACGCGCGTCGCGCGGCCAGTCTCGGCGGCATACCGGTTAGCCACGTCACGGACGGCGCTCTCAGCTTCGATCGTGCCGAGTACTGCGACGGTCCCACCGCTGCCGCCTCCCGTGATCTTCGCTCCGAATACCCCACGCTCGGGCCGCGCAGATCTCACAAGTTCCACGAGACGATCCGTCCCATCGCTGCCGAGTCCGCAGGCGCTATAACTCTCGTGTGACCCGTACATGAGCTCGCCCAGTTCCGTTGCGACATTGGGCTGATGTGAGAGCACAGCAAGCAACTCGGCAAAGCGGTCCACGCGTGCTTGTTCATCGACAGGGTGCTGCGCCGCGCGCCGCACGGGATAACGGCGCTCGGGATCGACCGTCGTCGCCGTGTCCGTGATCCCGCCGTAGCGTCCCAGAAAATCCGCGCCCGACATCTTTTCGGGCAGGACGCTGCTGAGCTTGGCGAACGCGGCCGGTGTAAGGTCGGCGAGATAACTGCCGCGCCAGTTCGTATCCGTGGTTAGGATCCGAAGTCCCATGAAGGCGGCCGTACGGACAGTGCCGTAGTCCTCACCGGACACGGCGTGGCTGATGCCCGAATCGATCCCGTAGAACCGATAGCCGGGCGGGATTTCGACGTACCCTTCGATCGTCCCGGGCTGGCAGAGGAGCTGAAGCAGTCGGTCTTTCTTGCCGCAGGCGCTGGTCATCTGGTCCATGATGCCGCACGGTGCTCCGACGACATCGTTTTCGACGCGTTGGCAAAGCGCCGCCAGCTCCGGTGGGCTGATCGCGATATCGCCACACGCGGCGACGGCGGTCGCACTTGCGACTTCCAGCGCGGCCGAGGATGCGACTCCGCGGCCCGCGGGAACCGTGGATTCGATCTCGATTTGCAAACCCTGCACTTTGCCCGCGAGCGCTTGCAGTGCCTGGACCACGCCAACGACGTAAGCAGCCCAACGGTCGCGCTCCCGCTTCTGAAACCAGGCGGCGAGCTCGGCTGCCGGCGCGAGCGGCAGGTTGATTGCGAAACGATCGCGGCGTCCGTCGCGCAGGCTCGCCACGTCGCAGCGCAACGGCGCTTGACGTTGGACAGACGCGGACGTGGTGCACGCGAGCGGCAGCTCCAGAACGCGCGCCCCGCTATAGTCGGCGATCCCGCCCATGACGTCGAGTCGCCCCGGCGCGCGGGCGGTGAACTTCATTTCAGCAGGCCCCTACGCCGCAGCGCCGCCTGCAGCACCGGCTCGATCGCGCGGCGCAAGGCTTCGTTGGCGTATCCGACCCACGCGACGTCGGTGGTTATGTCGAGCGGTACGTCGAGAGTCCCACCGGCAGGGTTGGTGACGACGACGCCTGCCTCACGTGCGATGAGCTCGGTGCACAGATCGTACGGGTGGCAGCACAGCGCCTCCCCTTCGGGTCCGACCAACGGACGCAGGTCGGCGACGAACCGGTCGTGACCTGCCATCAGCTCATACAGTTGGCCGCCGGACGAGGCATACTGGTCTTCGAAACTCACGGCTCGCTTCGGGGCTGCCTCGACGAGCTTTCGGACGATTTCGTCGTCAATGGCCGCAAGCGGTTCACGCGTGCCGGGAAAGAATCTCACGACCGTTGCGAAGCCGTGGTTGAGCGTGCTGGCGCGCGACGGGCGCACCGTCAGCGGCTCTACTGCTCCCGTCAGCCGATTGTAGCGCCGCCCCTGTGGTCCTTTCCCGCGAATCGCCCAGATCTGATCCGAGAGATGTTGCTTGAGGAGGGGGATCTCGGTCTGCACAGCGAGGACGATGTCCGACAGACGTGTTTCGGCCCCGCGATTCGGCGCAACGCCCGTGAGCACCCAGGCGCTGCGCTTCTGGTACATCAAGCCGCGCGTGCCGTCGAGCGGATCGACGAGCAGCCGCCAGCGACAGTCCGACTCGCTCGTACCGCGCGGCAAAACCATCGAGCCACCCGGAATGCCTTCGGCGATGAGACACAGCGGCTCCCGGCGCGCCAGCTGCGCGAGACCGCGCACCAGCGCGTCCTCACCGAAGCGGTCTACCGCATAGATCGTGTCTCCATCATCACCCACCGTCGCCGCGAGCTGCTCGGACGCTTGCTGGGCGCATGCGTCGACTAAGTCATTGCGGATGGAGTCGTGGATCGACAGAATCGGCTCGAGCAAGCTTTCGGCGCCGGTCACGTCATCCGCCTTGTGTGTAGTGATTATTCGAGACCGCTTGCAGCTCGGCGGCCTTCTCTTCGGGCGCCGTGTCGTTGA
>DATFVZ010000191.1:0-5723 GCA_035259785.1 Gemmatimonadales bacterium | reverse complement strand
TTGCGCCAGTGCCCACCGCGACCGAGATCCGAGTTGTGCCGACGAACATCGAAGGCGCGGATGGCCGCGAGCTTGCCGTCAACGTGCCGCAGGCGCACCGGTTGACGATCGGTCCTCCAACGCGCCCGGATAAGGGCCGCTAAATTTTCGCGACGGATCAGCAGCCGGTGCCCGGACGCCGCGAACGGGCGACGTTTTTCGACCCGTGGGCTTCAGCGGCTGATGTCGGGGGATCTGGTGAACTTCAAGCCGCGCGTACATGCGACGAACTATAATCCCCGCGTATCTTTCGCCTCGCGCGTTTGCGAGGCCTAAGTGAAAGGTTCACGGGCCTGTAGCTCAGTTGGTCAGAGCAGGGGACTCATCGATGTGGTGACCGCCGCAGGAAACTGCGGAATGGAAAAATCGGGTGGATTCAGGGAACCCTAAAGCTTCGGCCAAGGCAACCCTGAGCCGAGCTCGCCGAAGGTTTAGGTAGGCGAGAAGGTGCAGAGACTAGGACGCGAGGAGCCGATCCGATAAGCGTCCCACGAGCGCCCGACGCCCGTAACAGGTCATGCTGTGGGCGATGAGATAGTCCGGGGAGCGGGGAAACCCGCGCCAACCTGAATCCCTTGGTCCCTGGTTCGAATCCAGGCGGGCCCACCCCCATCAACAGCTTGCGGAGCGTCGGCGCGGCGGCCGCCGAGGATTACCTCACTCCACGCTGGCAACCACACCCGCTGCGATCCGTACCTCGTGGCCGCCGAGCGAGCTTCTCAGCGCGCGTGCGGATTGAGGCCTGCCGAAGAAGTAGCCCTGTCCTTCGTCGCACGCGAGATTGCGCAGCAGCTCATTCTGCTTGAGATTCTCCACCCCTTCCGCGGTGACCTTCAGACCGAGGTGGTGGCCGAGTTCGATGGCGGAGGCGACGATCGCGTGGTCCCGGGAATTCGTCTCCATGTTTGCCACGAACATCCGGTCGATCTTCAGTCCTTGTACCGGCAGGTTCTTGATGTAGGCGAGCGACGAATAGCCGGTGCCGAAGTCGTCAATGACCAGGCTGACGCCCAGTTCGCGCAGGGCTTGCATGGTCTTGAACCCCTTCCCGGGATCCTCCATCAGCCCGCTTTCAGTGATCTCCAGGCACAACCCCCGGGCCGGTATCCGATGGGTACGCAACACTTCCTCGATGATGGCGGGCAGTTCCGCGTTGACGAGGTCTTTTGCCGAGACGTTCACGGAGATCTGGAGACGTTTCCCCGGGTGCAGCTCGGCGCTTTGCGCGAGCGCGTTCTCGAGCACCCAGCGGGTGAGCGTGCGGATGTAGCCGGTTTGCTCCGCAAACGGGATGAAATCGCAGGGGAGCAGCGGACCGCGCGTCGGGTGCTGCCAGCGCAGCAACGCCTCCACGGAGCTCGTCCGTCCCGTCGCGAGCTCAATTTTCGGCTGGTAGACGAGGTGCAGCTCGTTCTGATCGACGGCTCGCCGCAGCTCGCCGAGGAGGGAAAGGTGGGCCTCGCGGTGCTGGTCGAAGCTGTCGTCATAGGTCACGAAGCTGGTCGTGCCCCGCTTGGCCTGATACATCGCGATGTCCGCGTGCCGAACCAACGTTGCCGCATCCTCTCCGTGTTCGGGATAGCTTGCGGCACCGATGCTCGCGCCGACGTCGATCGCCTGTCCCTCTAGTTGCAGAGGGTCCTCCAGCGCATGCAGCACCTTCTGTGCGAGCTCCGCCGCCCCGTCGACGCTGACGCCTGGCAGGAGAACCGCGAACTCGTCCCCGCCAAGCCGCGCCACCGTGTCCGATCGACGGAGCGCGTCATGGAGGCGCGCACCCACCCGGCGCAGTACTTCGTCACCGACGTGGTGGCCGAGGGTGTCGTTGATGTACTTGAAGCGATCCAGGTCGAGCAGGAGGATCGTCAACGGGCTGCGCGCCCGCTTCGCCGCGAGCAAGGCCTGCGCAAGCCGGTCCTGGAACAGGGCCCGGTTGGGCAGGTCCGTAAGGCTGTCCCGATAGGCAAGTCTGAGGATCTGGCCCTCGCGTTCCGCGATGGCCTCGCGCATGTGATTGAAGCTCGTCGCGAGGGCGCCGATCTCGTCCTGTTGCGGGATGTCCAGCGCGGTCGTGTAGTCGCCGTCCTGCACTTTGCGTGCCGAGTCGGCCAGGGCATTCAGCGGCTTGACGATCCCGCGCGCGATGACGATGCTGCCGACGATCGAGATCGCGATGGTTGCAAGCGCAAGCAGCAGCAGCGTGCCACCGAGCTTGTTGAAGTACTCCAGCGCGCTGCTCAGGGAGCGCTGCAGCACGGCGACGATTTCGGCGTTCTGCTGATGCGCAACCGGCGTCAGCCGACCGGTGTACTCCACACCGTCCATCGTCAGCGAGAACGCAACGTTGCCCCGCACCCGATCCCGGGGCAGCCCCTGGACCAATGTCGGTCGCAGCTCCTCCGGTATCGAAGAAGCCAGCACCCGCCACGGTGCGCTTCCTCGGCGCGCAACGAACGACACTTCGAGCGAGGTGAGCTCGTGCAATTGGCGGATCACCTTGTCGTCGATCAGAAAGCCGACGGCGATCCGCGCGATCGGCACCGGGGCAAACACCGGAACGACGACCATCTGGTAGAGCTGGCCGTCCGCCATCTCCACGATTCCCGAAGCCTTGTCCGATACCGCCGCGTTCTCCAGCAACGGCGAGAACGGAAACGGACGTGGCGGCATCGTCGGATGCTGCGTATCGGCAATGACCATGCTGTCGAGCGAAACCAGCATGACCACGCTGGCATCGATGCGCGTACCGTGGTTGTGCAGCGCCGACAGCACCGTGTGGCGGTCGTTGCTGGCGATCGCCGCCCGGAAGGCGAAATCCGCTGCGAGGACGGTCGCAGTCTGTTCCAGCTGCCGCTGATTCTGCTCGAGGATCCGCTTGAAGATCAGCTCACCCGCGGCGAGATCCTGCTCGATGTTCGCGCGCGCGTTCCGCGAGTTCGCGGCGTGCACGATCACAAAGGCCGCCAACTGGACCAGCGCGAACAGGACGACAAAAAAGAACACGATTCGTGCCGCGAGACTGCGGAAGCGCAGCGGAAAGCCCAGGGCGCGGCTCATTTCGGCAGGCGCTCGCCGTAGTTCAGCGGGTCGAACGGCGGCTTCGGCTTGCGCTGCCTGGTGATCAGATCGACGGCGAACTCCGCGTGAGCGGTCGCCTTGGGACCCACTGAAATTTCCTGCCCGGCCGCGTCGGAGCGCTGATCCGGATGCCAGACCTGCACGCGATAGCGGCCCGCCGGAAGGTCGGTGATCGTGGCGGCGCCATTCTTGTCCGCCTTGGCGAAGTGCGGCGTCTCCACCACGAAAACATAGGCTTCCATCCAGTCGTGAATGTTGCATCCCAATGCAACCACGCCGGGCTTGTCGAAGACGATGGGAGGAGGCGTCTTGCCCGAGTACAACTTGATTTCGAACGGCTTGGCCGGCGAGAACGAATAGATCTGATGCTTCAGCGGGTCGCGATTGGGAAAGCTGATCGCGCTGCCGACCTGAATGACGGTGACGAACGGAATGAAATCACGGTCCGTTTGCTCGATCACCGCGTTGCGCGGCGGCCTTCCTTGCGCTGCGCCACCAGTGGGGCTCGCGTAGACAACTGCGTCTACAACGGGGCCTCCGGCGCTGTCGCGGACGCTGGCAGAGATCGAATTGCCTGCCGCCGGTATCGGTCCGAGCAGCAGCGCTACGGTCCCCAGGACCGTCAGCGCATTGCCCCAGGAAAACCGACGTGCGGCCATGGGTCTAGTGTGTTCACCGCTGGCCGCTGCGGTGTGAGTTGGTCGTCGCTTTACGGATTGACCACGAGCTTCGGATCGATTTGCCAGATTTCATTCACGATCCTGCCCTCGCGATAGGCGAGGACGTGGCGGACCTTCACCGCGAGGTTGCCGTTGTAGAGCACCTCGGCCGTCACGGTGGCGCCCTTGGGATTGGTGTTCTCGGTCGTTCTGCCGACCGCCAGTTCAATCTCGCCCTGCTGTTTCGCGAACTTCGCCCATACTTCGCGCAGCTGCGCGGCGCCGGCGTAGCGGCCGTCCAGCGGTCCGCCGATCCAGACCAACACGGCGTCCGGCGCGTACTGCGTGGCGATCGCCTCGGCGTCACCCGCGGCGATGGCCTTGAAATGCGCGTTCGCGTCATCGACGGGGCCGGCGAACGCGGTGCCAGTCAGCAGTGCGGCGAGAGAAGCGGTGACGAACGCCTTCAGCATGTCTTCCTCCGATGCTTTTGCGGGCGTGACAATTGACCTTGAGGGTGCTCCCAGAGCGTCGTCGGATGATATGTCGGGGCCGCGTGGTCACCTATGCAGCAAGTCACGCGCATGCCTTTACGGGGCTCGCTTCCTCGAAGCCCGATGACGAGGGCAGACCTCGGAGACGGCTTACCGCGTCATGATTCGGTCGGGACTGCCGGGACTACGTCACGCCTCGCTGCTTGGTCGTGCTCCCCGGCAGCCTCTCGCGCTGAGGACGTAGTCGCCTCGTATCCTTGACGGGACGCGCCGCACGGGATACGGTGAAGCGACCCACAGGTGTCGACCGTAGGCGGCATTTTCCGATTGCCGGTTCTCTGGAGAGCTTGGGATTCCACGGAATCGCTGCGAGGGGCGTTCCGACTTGGTTTACGATGGAAAGGTAATGACTAGGAGTTTGGCTGCAAAACCGTCCCCCCGGTCCGCCGGGTGCCCGTTCTGCGAGCACGTCAACACGGCGACGGCGCGGTTCTGCAACGCCTGCGGCGCGCCGATGCACTTGGTCCCTTGCGCCCGCTGCGGAGCGGTGAACGATCCGAAGGCGGCGGCCACTTGCTATCAGTGCGATGCGGCGCTGCCGGAGACGCGGCTCGGCGACTTCGCGCGTTCGTCGTCCGGCGCCGAAATGTCGGCCGCTGCCGGATCCCCGGCCTGGACCATTGCGGACCGAGCGCAGCCGATCGAGCAACCACTTCCCGATCCCGATGGGCTCGATCCTGATGCCAAGCTCTTGGCCACTTTGCAGGAGTTGGAGCGGCAGCTGGTGAGTTCCGATTCGGGCGCGGTGGCCGATCGCCTGGCCGGGGAAAGCGCCGCCACCCCTGGCGCGAACCCCGATTCCCGCACGGCGGTCGCTCCCTTGACCCGCATCCGGTCCGACGCCGCGTCGGCGATCGCCGGATCCCCATCGATACAGGCTGCGCCGCGCGTCATCTCTCGCCGGGCCCTGGCCGTGATCGTCGGCGCAGGGGTCCTGGCCGTCCTTGCCGCCGCCGGCGAGTACTACACGTATCAGCAGCGTGTCGCCCGCACCGGGTCCCAAGCCCCTGCGAGTGACGCGATGAAGGAGGGTGACCACTCCGCCGCCACGGCCTTCCCCGTCAACCCCGCGAACTCGACTCCGGCTCTCGCAGCCACGCCGCCCAGCGCGAGCAGTACTCCGCCGACTGCGCCTGCTCCGGATGGCAGCGCCGCGGCGATGCGTCCGGGAAGCACGCCCCCCGCGGAAGCCCGCTCAGCGACGACGCCTCCGGTTGCCCGTTCGTCGGGGGAAGCCCTCGGCAGCCCGCGGCGAGCCGCCGCGGAGGCCAAGGCGGCGGCGGAACCGGCCGGGGAGCGGCCGCGCGCAGCGGGGGTCGCCCCGGGGGTCATCGAGCAGCCCCCCCGGGTCGGGCCGTGCACCGAGGCGGTGGCCGCGCTCGGGCTGTGCACC
>DATFVZ010000190.1:0-9157 GCA_035259785.1 Gemmatimonadales bacterium | reverse complement strand
GCCGCCGCCGAGATGCTGGAGCTCGAGGTGTGTGTGACAATTGATGAGGCCGGGCATGAGATCGGCGTCGGCGAAGTGCAGCGCCTGCGCGCCGGCGGGCGAGGGGACCTGGGCATGCGGACCGACGCCGGCGATGCGGCCGGTCCCATCGACAAGAACGGCGCCATCCTCGATGGATGGCGCCGTAACGGGGTGGACGCGAGCGGCGCGGATTCGAAGCAGTGTTTGAGCTACGGCGACACCCCCACGCCGAACGGCGAGTGCACCTGGCAGACCTGTGTGGGCTCCGTGCTGGGATAGAACCATTCCCAGCGCCGCACTTCGAGCGGGCAGAACGGCGTCGCAAGGAAGCCGTTCGACCAATCTACCTCGCGCGTGACCAGGTCCTCCGGACGCACCCAATCGGCCGGTGCCGGGCGCCGTTCGTACACGTCGCGCATGAACTTCGTCCATGCCGGCGCGACGATGCGGCCGCCGCCCGCGTTGTTCATGATGCGGCGCTGCAGATCGTAGCCGATCCAGATGCCGCTCACGATCTCCGGCGTGAAGCCCACGAACCAGGCGTCGGTGTAGTCGTCGGTCGTTCCGGTCTTCCCTGCCATCGGAACACGTAGTCCGGCCACCGCCCCGGCGGCAGTGCCGCAGCGACGCGGGCCGGTGCCCGGCTGGCAGCGCATGACGTCGCGGAGCATGTCGAGCATGAGCCAGTTGTGCTCGGGGTCCATCACCTGCTCCCGCTTGATCGTGGACTGATACAGGATGTTGCCCTGCTTGTCCTCGATGCGCTGAATCCCGATCGGCTCGACGCGAACGCCTCCGTTGGCGAACGCGGTGTACGCCGTAATCAGCTCGATCGGTTTTGTCTCGCGGGCGCCGATGTGAATCGAGGGATACGGCGGGAGCGGCGTTGTGATGCCGTAGCGGCGCGCCTCGCCGATCACCGTCTGCTCGCCGATCGCCATGCCCAGCTTGATCGTCGACAGGTTGCGTGAGAGATACAGCGACTGGCGCATCGGGACAGGGCCGAGCGTCGTGTCGTCGTAGTCCTTAGGCTGCCACAGCGAGCTGTCGAGCTGAATGATCGGCGGATTGAGCGGCGAGTCATCCAGCATCTCGGTGACGGGATGCCCGGCGCGCACGGCGGCCGAATACACGAAGGGTTTAAACGTCGAGCCCGGCGGGCGGGCGGACTGCGTCACGCGGTTCCACTTCGAGTCTACGAAGTCGCGGCCGCCCACCATCGCGAGGATGTTCCCGGTTTTCGCGTCCAGGGCGAGCATGGCGCCCTGGAGATAGGGCGAGAACGGTCCCTGATCGTCGGGTGTCGTACGGCCCTGCTCGAGGTACTCGCGGTACGGGGTGCCCTCGAACTTGCCGTTCGAGTAGATGCCTGCCTCGATCTCATCGAGCTGCGACTGGAGGGCCTGCTCCGCGGCTTCCTGCATGTCCAGGTCGAGCGTCGTGTAGATCCGCAGGCCCTTCTCATACAGATCCCGTCCGTACCGTGGCTCGAGGAATGCCGAACGCAGCCACTCGACGAAGTACGGCGCCACGTCACCGTAGCTGGTACGCCGCGTCGTCAGCACGAGCGGATACGCCTTCCAGAATTCAGCGTCCTCGGGCGTCAGGAATCCCTGATCGCGCATCAAGCTGAGCACGACATTGCGCCGGTTCACGGCGCGGTCGGGATGGTTGCGGGGATTGTACCGCCCGGGAGCCTTGGGCATTGCCGCCAACGTGGCCGCCTCGGCGACGTTGAGGTCACGCGCCGACTTGCCGAAGAACACCTGCGCAGCCGCCTCCACGCCAGCAACGTTCGGGCCCAGGCTGATCTGATTCAGATACAGCTCGAGGATCGTATCCTTGGGGAAGTTCCGCTCGAGCTCGACCGCCACGCGCGCCTCGCGCAGTTTGCGGGTCACCTTTTTTTCGCGGCCCAGGTGCTCCGGGAAGACGTTGCGCGCCAGCTGCATGGTGATCGTCGAGAACCCCTCCGCCCACGACAGCGTCAGGACATCGCTCTTGAGCGCACCCATGACGCGCCAGTAGTCGATCCCATTGTGCTTGTAAAAGCGCTTGTCTTCGACCGCAATGAAGGCTTGGCGCACGTGCATGGGGATCTCTTCGAGCGGCAGGACCGTGCGCCGCTCGATACCCAGCTCCGTGATCAGCCGACCGTCGGCAGCGAAGACCTTGGACGTCTGCTGCGGACCACCGCGTCCGGGGTCAAGACGCATGATGCTGGGGCATCGCTCTGCGGCACAGACACGCGTCCATGAGCCGTAGGCCAGGCCGCTCCCGTACAGCAGGGCCAGCACGGTCACGATGATCACCCGCTTGCGCTGCACGGGATCGTACCACCAGCGGACGATCCAAGGGCGGCGAGCTGAAGCGGCGGCGGAGGGCGGCGAATACGGCGTCGAGGCCATCTGTGTAACAACCTAGTAAGGCGGTAGATTCGCCGCCATGACGACGGCTAACGTGTTGCAAGAATTGGAGTGGCGCGGCTTCGTCCAGCAGGCGACGCCCGGCTTGGCCGCGCATTTTGCCAAACCTGTCACCGCGTACTGTGGCTTCGACCCCACTGCGCCATCGCTCCAGCTCGGCAACCTGATGCCGCTGATGCTGCTCGCCAATCTTCAGCGCGCCGGCCATCGCCCGATTGTGCTGATGGGCGGCGGTACGGGCTTGATCGGCGACCCCTCAGGCAAGGCGGGTGAGCGGCCGCTGCTGTCGAAGGAACAAATCCGGGAGAATCTCCAACGCCAGCGTGATCAAATGGCCCGGTTCCTCGAGTTCGGCGCGGGCCCGACCGCCGCGATGCTCCTCGACAATGCAAAATGGCTGGGCGCTCAATCGCTGATCGACTTTCTCCGCGACGTGGGCAAGCACTTCACCGTGAACATCATGCTGCAGAAGGAATCGGTGAAAGCCCGGCTCGAGTCGGGACTGTCGTACACTGAGTTCAGCTACATGCTGCTCCAGGCCTACGACTTCCTTCATCTGTTTCGCGAGCGGCAGTGCACGGTGCAGGTGGGTGGGAGCGACCAGTGGGGGAACATCACCGCCGGCGTGGAGCTTATCCGCCGCGTCGAGAACGCCGAGACGCATGGTCTGGTGGCGCCGCTCGTCACGATGGCATCGGGGAAGAAGTTCGGCAAAACCGAGGCGGGCGCGATCTACCTCGATCCGAAACTGACGTCGCCGTACAAGTTCTACCAGTTCTGGATCAACGTGGACGACCGCGATGTCGAGGGTTACCTGAAGCTCTTCACGCTGAAATCGCGGGCGGAAATCGATGATCTGACCGCACAGCAGAAGAAGCAGCCCGCGGCGCGACCCGCGCAACGAGCACTGGCCGCCGATGTTACGTCGCGTGTGCACGGCGCGGATGTGCTGAGCGGCGTGCAGGCGGCATCAAGCATTCTGTTCGGCGAAGAGCAGGCCGAAGTGCACCCGCAAGTGTTCGACGTGCTCGCGGGCGAAATACCTACGGTCATCGTGGAGGGTAACTCCGAACTCGCGCTGGTCGATCTCGTCACGCGCTCGGGCTTGGCCAAGTCGAAGAGCGATGCCCGCCGCAGCATCGAACAGGGCGGGATCTATGTCAATCAGCAGCGCATCGATGACGTCGGCCGGACCATCGGGTCGGGAGACTGGATCGGCGGTCGCAATCTGCTGCTGCGCAAAGGAAAGAAGGATTACGCGCTGTTGCGTCGCGGGAGCTGAGCGTGGATAACGCGGTCCGACTACTGCTGGAAATGTTTGATCAGGCCTACATGGCGCCGGCCTGGCACGGTACGCCGCTCAAGGGCTCGATCCGCGGCATCACGGCGCGCCAGGCACGGTGGCGCCCCGGCCCACAGCGCCACTGTATCTGGGACCTTGTGCTGCATACCGCCTACTGGAAATGCATGGTCCGCCGGCGGCTGCTGCGCGACCCCGAGATCTCGTTCCCGCGCGACGGCAACAACTGGTTCGAGCTTCCCCGGCCCGCCGATGAGGCGGCGTGGAGGCGCGACCGCGCCCTGCTCGACGAGCAGCACCGGCTCCTCCGCCGCGCGATCGTCGCGCTGCGAACGACGGAGCTGGGCCGCCGCGGCTGGCGTTCCAAATGGCCGGTGAAAGCCGAGGTCTATGGCATCGCGTCGCATGATCTTTATCACGCGGGGCAGATCCAGATTCTTAAGAGACTGATGAACCGCTGATGTTCATTGGACATTATGCGCTCGGACTCGCGGCCAAGAGGGTCGCGCCGCGCACGAGTCTGGGCACGCTCTTCATCGCACCGACGCTCGCCGATCTGCTATGGCCGTTCTTTCTGCTCCTGGGGTGGGAACACTCCCACGTCGTACCGGGCCCCAATCCCTTCCTCACTCTCTGGCTCGACGACATTCGCTACTCGCACAGTCTGTTGACGTTGATCGTCTGGGGCGCGATCTACGGTTATCTCTACTGGCGACGCAGGGGCGATAAACGGGCGGCGATCGTGATCGGGCTGCTCGTCGTCAGTCACTGGTTGCTCGATTTCGTGACTCACCGACCGGACATGCCGCTCTACCCCGGCAGTCCAACCATCGGACTCGGGATGTGGAATTCGCCTACCGCGACCATGATTGTCGAGTCTCTGATGCTGCTTGTTGGAATCGCGATCTATACGCGCCAAACGCGCGCGCGCGACGCTATTGGGCGCTGGGGGTTTTGGGCGCTGATCGCCCTACTCGCCGTCTCCTATGTGGTCTCGTCCTTCTCCCCGACGCCGACCACGCAGACCGCGCTCGCGATCGGGGGAATCATTTTCGGCTGGGTGTTCGTGCTGTTTGGCTGGTGGGTGGATCGGCATCGGGAGGGAATGCCCGCCAGGATACCGATGCTGTAGATCATCTCTAGGTGAGATCCTCCAACACGTCGACAACTTTCTCCATCTCCTCCACGGTGTTGTAGCAGTGCGGCGCGAGCCGGATCGCCCCCTCCCGTAAGCTGCACACGACCCGCGCCCGCTTGAGGCCGTGATAGGCTTCGACCGGTTTGCTGGGAGCGACGCAGACAATCGCCGAGCGGTGCCCGTTCTCGGTCGGGGACGTAATTCGCACGCCGCTGTCGCGCGCCCACTTCACGACGGGTTCGTGTATCGAGCGCGTGACTTCGGCGATCTCGCGCACGCCGATTTCCAGAAGGAGCTGCAGTGACGTGGTCATGCCCACGAAGTCCTGATACGGCAGCGTAATCATCTCGAATCGGCGGGCATCGGAGCGGAATGTGGGATTGTATTCCGTGAGCCGCGAGAAATCGTCCGTTCCCTCGAAGGCCATCCAGCCGGTGATCGTCGGCTCGAGCTGCGCGATGAGCTCCTTTCGCACATACACGAAGCCCGATCCCCACGGCGACAGCAGCCATTTCTGTCCGCCGCATGCGAGGATGTCGACCGGCGTGTCGGTCACATCGAGCACGGCATTGCCGACGCCCTGAATACCGTCGACGACGAGGTAGGTCCCGTTCGCACGGCATGCGAGCCCGAGTTTCTTCAAGTCCGCGCGATAGCCGTTAGAGAACTGCACGAACGACACGGCGAGCACACGCACTTTGGGATCGCGCAGCCGCTCGAGCAAATAGTCTTCGTCGGGCCACCCTTCGGGGCGGCAGCGCGCCATCTCGACGGTGATTCCCTGATCGCGGAGCAGCAGCCAGGGATAGACGTTGGCGGGGAACTCCTTGTCCGATAGCAGCACGGTGTCGCCGGCCTTGAGCGGCAGCGCGCGGGCCGCGAGGTGCAGTCCGAACCCGGTGTTGGTGGCGAGCGCGATCTCGGACGGGTCTGCATTGATCAACTGGGCGATCCCGAGCCGGGCAGCGGCCAGGCCGGCGAACAGCTCACGGTCGGGCAGGAGATGCGGCGCGGTGCGCTTGGCGGTGAATTCGTCCAGCGCCCGTCGCGTCCGCTCCGGAATCGGTCCAATCGAGGCGTTGTTCAGGTAGGTCGTATCGGCGGTCCACGGAAACTCGGCGGTTCGCAGCGCTTTGAAGGTCTCGCGCAAGGCGCGAACATGCGTGGGGTGATACGCAATTTCGGTCATGCGGCGAGGCTTCCTCGGCGGCCCGCGCGGCCCAATCCGTGCACATCGAGAGCGTCGCGGAGCCCGTCGCCCAGGAGGTTGAGTCCCAACACCGCGAGTCCAATTGCTACACCGGGTGCAATCGACACCCATGGGGCGACGCGCAATAGGTCGCGACCTTCAGCGACCATCGCACCCCACGACGGCGTCGGGGGTTGAGCGCCGAGGCCGATGAACGAGAGGGCAGCTTCCGCCATGATTGCACCGCCAATGCCGAGGGTTGCCGCAACTATCACGGGAGCGATCACGTTGGGCAACAGGTGTCGACCGATGATGCGGGCATCGGACGCGCCGAGAGCCCGCGCGGCCTGGACGTACTCGAGCCCGCGCGCCAGCAGCACCTGCCCGCGGACGATGCGCGCGATGCCGGCCCAGCCCACTATACCGATGACGACGAAGACGACCGGCAGGGACGGTTTTACCGCCGCCGCGATAGCGATCAACAGCAGGAGTGAAGGAAAGGCGAGGGTCACGTCGGCGATGCGCATGATCACGCCGTCGACCCATCGTCCGTAAAAGCCAGCGAGCAGGCCGAAGGTCAGGCCCAACGCGAGCGCGATGCTCTGGCTGATGAGCCCGACCGTCATAGAGAGCCGCGCGCCGTAGAGAACACGGGACAGGACGTCTCGACCCTGCGCATCACTGCCGAACAGAAAGGTGTGCGATGGAGGCTGCAGACTCGCGGCGAGCTCGCCGCGGAACGGATCGCCCGGAGCAAGCCATGGCGCCAGCAGTGCGATCACGGCGAGGATCCCGACTAATCCCAGGCCGAACCGGGCCCAGGGGTCCCGCGCGAATCGTGTCCAAAAGAGTGGCGCCGCCATGGGGGTGTTCACTACGTTACTCGGGACTCAACTCCCCGGGCAAGCGGATAGAGGCGTGAAACGCGATATACCGTTCACTCTCGTGCTGGGCGGCGGCGGGATGAAGGGGCTCGCCCACATCGGCGTGCTCCAGGCGCTGCTCGAGCGCGGTCACCGGCCGACCCGGATCATCGGGTCGAGCGTCGGCGCGCTCGTCGGCGCCGCGTGGGCCGGGGGAATGGGGATCGCCCGTCTCCGCGAAGTCGCGCTATCGCTGAAGCGGAAAGATGTGTTCGCCGTCGCGCATGCCGACATGGCGTTCAAGCGCATGCGATCTCCGGCGCTGTTCCGCCGCGAACCGCTCGAGCATCTGATCGCGCGGACGGTCGGCGACCTCACTTTCCAGCAGCTCGATCCCCCGCTCATCGTCAACACTGTAGACCTGAATTCCGGAATGCAGGTCTTCTGGGGACTGCCGGGGTTGGACGACATTCGCGTCGCCGACGCCGTCTTCGCGTCGTGCGCGTTGCCCGGCTACTTCCCGCCGCACGAGATCGGAGGCCGCTACTACGTCGATGGTGCCGTCGTGTCGAACGTTCCATTCGACGCGGCCCGCGCTCTCGGCCCCGAGCTGATCGTCGCCGTGGATGTGTCCGCCTCCAGTGTCCTGACGGCCGATGCGCAAGACGATGGATTCGCGGGCGTGTTCGCACGCGCCACGGAGATCCTGATGCAATCGCTTCTGGAGCACCGGGTGCGCACCTGGACGACTCCGCCTGTCTATTACGTGCAGCCGCGCGTCGAGCACGTCACGATGTTTTCGTTCGATCACCTGCGTGAGGAAGTCGAGGAAGGCTATCGCGCCACGAGCGCGGCCCTCGATCGCCTCGACGAATGGCCCCAACCGCACGACGTGGGCATTTATCCCAAGCGTCGCGTGACCGTCCGCGTGGAGCGCGAACGCTGCATTGGTTGCGGTACGTGCCTCGTCCACGGACCCCAGGGAATGTTCGTGCTCGATGCGGATCGAAAGGCGGTGGTAACGCAGCCGGACCAGGAATGGTCGCCGATGGACGGCGACTACATCCGGCACTGCCCGACGTATGCGATCATCGCCCGACCGGCAGCGCAGGAGAACGAGATGCGGAGATCGGGGTGAAGCAGTAGAAAAAGGTCAACGGCGGTAATGCTCATCTATCCGCATCAAATCCCTCGTCACGCGATCCCAGTTGTAGTAGGTCTCGACTGCTTTTCTGCCTGCCGCGCCCAACTGCTTCCGTCGCTCCGGGTTCGCGAGCAGTTCGCTGACTTCTGCAGCAACGGCGCTCGGATCGTCAGGATCCACGAGGATCCCCGTCTCACCCTCCCGCACCGCATCCGGCACACCGCCCGAGCGTCCGCCAACCACTGCGAGGCCACACGCAGATGCCTCGACGAGGGAGATGCCAAATCCCTCGGCCAGGAGGTCGTGACGTCGCGACGCCCCAACGTACAAATCCGCCGCGTTGTAGAGCGCCGGAAGCTCTTCATCCGGGACTGCGCCGAGAAACCGCACGGCTTCGCCGAGGCCAAGCTCGTGCTTCAGACGTTCGAGCTGCGACAGGCGGTCCCCAACGCCGGCGACGGCGTACCGCGTCCCCGGGTGCGCGCGGCGAATTGCCGGTAGCGCCCGCATCACGGTGTCGATCCCCTTGTGCCATTCAAGACGGGCAACCGTAATCAGCCAGGGGCCACCATTCAGCTCGTACTTGGCACGAACACCGGTCGGATCGATGCCAGGCCGAAAATGCTCAGGCGTCGTGCCGAGCGGCACAGTCTCGATCGGGACGTCGAGCTCCAGCAGGCGCAGGACGTCTCGAGTCAAATCCGCGGTCCACCGGCTGATGGCGACAATGACGGCGGCTTTGCCCAGGATGCTTCCGGCCGTGCGGCGCTTGAAGTGGCTGCGCCGGACCTTGGCATCGATCAAGAGCAGCTCGGTCCCATAGACGATTACGCCGTATGGAACACCGCGCAGCGCGTGTACCCAGCGCGCCGGATATCCTGCCGGTTTCAGCTCCCCGCCCCACGTGAATGCGGGGCGCCATTTCATCGAGAGCGTGATCGCCCGCCACGTCCACAGCGTGAGTCCTTGAACTGTGCGGAGGCGCGTCGCGCGTATGCCAACGCGATCGATCGGCTGCCGAAAGCGAGTGTCGCTCGCCGCGCCATTCTCGTAGGCACCGGTCGAGACGACGAGCG
>DATFVZ010000189.1:0-3317 GCA_035259785.1 Gemmatimonadales bacterium | reverse complement strand
GGCTTCCACCAAGAAGAGTTCAATCCCGATCAACGAGAGCTTGACCCAGGCGTCGATCACGATTCCTTTGTCGAGGATCCGTTCGACCATTTCCGCCAGGTTGGAAGACTCGGTAGATTTGGTTACGTTCGCCATGCTTTGCACTCCATTCGAAAAGTAGCGACAGCCGCGCCATAGAGCGCAGCACCTTGTGAGACCTCTGCGCGTGGCGGCGACCGATGGTGTAGTCAAGATCATCGCAGCCACTTCGGACTAGGAGAAAGCCTCGCGGTAACAGCGTGGGTCTCCTCCGAGCGCTATACGGGGCGGTTTCCGGGTTGGACGCGGTTGACCGGTAACCAACTATTTCAGCGAAAACCGACCGACGCGCCCACCGGCAGTCCCTTCACGTATGGCCGATGAGCGAGTGCCATAAATGCGCTCGTTCCCGTAACGTGACTTAAGTCGGCCAAGGTATCGCGGGCTGGAACAGTTCTCGCTGCGTTTCCTCCGCGAGAACGCAATGATGAAACGCGGGTAACCCTCGAGCGAGCGCACGATAGTTCGTCACTATCGGCGAGCCGCCGACAGCCCGCGCAATCGAAGAGCCACGGAGAACATTGATGAGTCGTACACAGCCGCCCGCCCGCAGCGATGCGCCCACCGTCATCCTCCACTGGGTGCTAGTCGCTGCGGTGCTAGTAAGCTTGGCTACGGGGCTGCGCATTGCTGCTGCCGATGCTCGCCTGAGCGCGCCGTGGCTCGAAGCGTTATTGCCCCAGGGCAACGTCGAGCGCTGGCATGTCTGGAGCGCCTGCGTCCTCGTCTGCGGAGTCATCGCCTATGCGTTCTTCCTTTGGTACGCGGCCGTGACCGGACGCGTCACGGTGACCCGTGCCAGCCTGCGGTCCGCGGACAGCGAAACACGGCGCCGTGCTTGGAACCGCGTCATCTACTGGGCCGCGATCGTTTTTCTAGCGCTCGCCGGGACCACCGGTGGCATGTTCTATTTCGGCGGCGGACGCGTGCCCGAGCGAACCCTGGCCACAGTGCACCAATGGGCGGCTTGGGGATTCGTCGCCTACATTGCGCTCCACGTGGCCGCGCAAATCTGGCTCGGCGGCGTTCGACAACTGCTCAAGATTGTGTCGCCCAGATTGGCCTATGGTGCGGCAGGGTTCGCCGCGCTTTGCGCAGCGGGCGTCGCTTGGGCAATTGTCTACAGTGCGGACCGGGCGCAGATCGACGAGCTGCACATCGTCCGCATGACCGAGCGGCCGTCGCTCGACGGCGATCCAGGCGACGCCGCCTGGCGGTCCGCTCCTCCCGTGATCATCCGTACCCAACGCGGAGCGAATTTCGCCGGCGGCGAAACGGAAGTGCGGGTGCGCGCCGTGCACGACGACACGGACGCCTATTTTCTTTTCGAGTGGCAAGACCCGACGCGCAGCTACAAGCATCTTCCGCTGCTGAAGACCGAGAACGGCTGGGGCGTCCTCAACAAGAAATACGACATCAACGACGAGGACGACTATTACGAGGATAAATTCGCGATCATGTTCTCGCGCACGCCGGACATCGGCGGCGGCGCTTCCCACCTCGGCGCGCAACCGATAGCGGGCAAACCCGCCGCCAGCAATGGCCGCGGATTGCACTACACAGAGGATGGCGGACTGGTCGACGTCTGGCACTGGAAGAGCGTGCGCTCCGGGGGCCTGGGCCAAATCGACGACAACTACTTTGGCCCACCGTTGCCCGCCGTGCCTGGTGCGCGCTACACGGGCGGATATACCCAGGACCCAGCGACCGGCGGCGGGTTCTCGCAGAACTGGGACAAGATCGCCGGTAGCCAATATGTCAAGCCGAAGCGCTTACCGAAGGATCTTGCAGCACTGCAGGCACGGCTCGGACGCATCGAGCTCGATCCGAATACGAGCGACGCAGCGCCCTTGGCGATGCGCATGGACGAGACCGTGCCGTACCAACCAGAGCTCGACACCTATCCGATCGGCACCGTGCTGCCCTCAGTGCTGCACCAAGCGCCGTTTGTCGGCGATCGGGGCGACGTGACGGCCGCAGCGACCTGGAAAGACGGCTGGTGGCGGCTTGAGGCCCGCCGCAAGCTAGACACAGGGTCGAAATACGATCTGCCGTTTGTGAGCGGCGTCTACATGTGGGTCGCGGCTTTCGACCATTCTCAGGTACGCCACACGCGCCACCCGCATCCGGTGCGCATGCGCATGGAATGAGGAGTGGATGCGATGCCGCACATCAAGCTCGCGCATTGGCCGGCGCCCATCAGCGTCGGGCGCGGTACGATCCTAGAGACAGCGCTCGCCGCGGGGGTTCCGTTCCCGCACGGTTGCATGAGCGGTGAATGCGGCACGTGCAAATGCCACCTCGCCGCGGGAGAAGTGGTGCATGACAGTCACTCCCCGGATGCTCTGAGCGAATCCGAGCACCGCGCGGGTTTCATTCTCGCTTGCCGTGCGCGGCCGCGCGGAGACATCGAGTTGAAATGCGTCACGCCACAAGACCCGATGCTCGCTTTTCCGGTACGTCGCATCCGCGCCCGGGTCGTGCGCAAGAGTGCAGCAACGCACGATGTGACCCGCCTCAGACTGGAAGTCTTGGATAGTCCGCTCGCTTTCGCCGCCGGCCAGTTCGCTAAACTCAAGATTGCCAACCTGCCGCCGCGCAGCTATTCCATGGCCAACCACCCCCACGAAGCGCTGTTGGAATTCCATATCCGGCGCGCACCGGAGGGTGTGGTCAGCAACTATGTGGCGAACGCTCTGCGCGTGGGCGACGAAGTGAAGTTGGAAGGTCCGTTCGGCACCGCCTGCTGGCACGCGCCGCGACCCGGCCCGCTCCTTCTCGTCGGGGGCGGCACGGGCCTCGCGCCCTTGAAGTCCGTGCTGGCGGAAGCATTGATCGCGCGCCAATCGCCGATTTATCTCTACCACGGCGTACGAGACGAGCGGGACCTCTACGACTCTGATGAGCTCACGCGACTTGCCGTGCAAGGTCACATCCACTACGTGCCGGTTCTGTCCGACCCGAGCACGCCGACGACCCGGCGTGCGGGCTTTGTTCACTGCGCGATCGGCGAAGATTTCCGCAGTCTCGGCGAGTTCCAGCTCTTTATCGCCGGCCCTCCGCCGATGGTGGAGGCGATGCGCGCCCTCGCGCTGACCCTAGGTGCGGCACCCAACGATATCGCCGCAGATCCGTTTCACCACACGGACCCGGACCTCGGGGGCTTGCTTGCGCGGCTGCGCGGTTGGCTCGGCGGAAGAGTCACTGCCTCCGCGGCGATCTCACAATCGAGAGCTTGA
>DATFVZ010000188.1:0-14671 GCA_035259785.1 Gemmatimonadales bacterium | reverse complement strand
TCAGTTGTTGGACAAAGAGGGAGGCGTACGTCAAAGCGAGTGGCGAAGGTCTCGCGAACACGCCTTCAGCCCGCGATGGACGTTGGTCGCTCTACAGTCTTCAACCTGCTCCGGGTTACATCGGGGCACTGGTGGTGGCAGGAAGCGGCTGGCGCCTAACTCGTGTGCTCTTCAAGCCCACGCTACACGGCAGCGTGACTCAGTAGTTGGGGGTCTTCGTCCTCAGCGGCAGCGACAACCTGGCCTCACACCCACGCGCGCCCTTTCGATTGACGAGCGTCAGCGTTCCCCCGTGGGCCTCGGCGATCTGTCGTGACAGCGCGAGCCCGATCCCCGATCCCGCGGGCTTCGTCGTGTAAAACGGCACGAAGAGATTGGCCGTGTCCGCGAGGCCCGGCCCGTCGTCCTGTACCCACACGTCCAACCGGCCATTGCGGGCTTCCCACCCGACTTCCACAGATCCGCCTCCATCCAGCGTCGCATCGACGGCATTGCGCACCAAGTTGATCAACAATTGGTCGAGCTGGCCGCCGTCGGCTTGTAGCACGACGCTCGGACCGGTCCGCACGGCGACCGAGCGCCTCGTTTCCAACGCCACCACGCGACGCACCCAGTCCTGGACCCCGACCGGCTCGAGGCGCGGAGGCGGCAACCGGGCGAGTCGGGCGTACGCTCCCATGAGCCGGCTCAGCGATTCGGATCGACTGGCTATCACGCCGAGTCCTTTGCGCAGGTCCTCGCCCTGGTCACTCGACGGTCCGCCCTTGTCGATGAGCGCGAGCAGGCTGTCGGCAATCGACTTGATCGGCGCCAGCGAGTTGTTCAGCTCGTGGCTCAGCACGCGAATCAATCGTCGCCAGGCCTGGCGCTCTTCCTCGCTCAACGCGCGACCCACGTCGGCGAGGACCAGCAGCTGATGGGGCAGTCCACTTTGGCGGAACGTGCCGCGCCGTATTTCCCAGCGTCCGGTTCGTTCGGGAAACGCCAATGCTGCTACGCGCGGGGTCTCCCCGTCGAGCGCGCCGGCCAAGCCAAGGTCGGCCGCATCGCGTCCGAGCAGCTGCTCGGCCGGCCGGGCGAGGAGCGCGGCGCCGCTGCGGTTCACGAGTTGCAGCCGCTGCGAGCCATCGAACGCAAAAATCGCGACGTCGATCTCCTCCATCACACGTTGCAGCAGCGCCGTCGCTTCAAGCGCGCCCAGCCGCTGAGCGCGCATGTCGTCGCTCAAGCTGTTCAGCTCGAGAAGGAGGAGCCCCATCGCATCCTCCGGATTCGACCCTCGGGCGCGCAGCGTGTAGTCGCGCTCCCGTAGCGCGGCCAGCACGTTGGATACGGTCTGGAGCGGGCGAATGACGCGCTCGCGCACCATGAAAGCGGCGATGAGCCAGATCAGCGTCACCATGCCGCCTAGGGTCCACTGGATCCGCGGCGCAAAGTCGCCGATCCAAAGCAGTGCGATCGCAAGCGCGACGGCGGGGAACCCGCCCAGCAGCGTAAGCCAGAAGACGCGCCGCTCGTGGCGGGGCTTAGAGGCCATGCCGCTTGAGGCGACGGTACAACGCGCTGCGCGACAGGCCGAGGGCTTTGGCGGCGTCGCTCACGTTGCCCGCCGCGCGCGTCAACGCCTTTTGGATTAGAACGCGCTCGACCTCTTCGAGACTCATCTGATCGAGCGTACTCCCACCACTACCATCCACCCCCAACCCCAGATCACGCGCGCGGACCGCGGTTCCTTCGGCGAGGAGCACCGCACGCTCGACCGCGTGATCCAGCTCTCGCACGTTTCCCGGCCATGCATGTCGCAAAAGCACTTCCATCGCTTCGCGCGCAAACCCTTCGTTCAACTGCTTGCGGTAGCGGCTCGCATAGCGCCGCAGGAAATGCGCAGCCAGCAGCGGAATGTCGTCGCGGCGTTCGCGGAGTGGTGGCAAGCGGATCTCGACGGTGTTGAGCCGGAACAGCAGGTCTTCGCGGAAACGCCCCGCCTTCACCTCGGCCTGAATATCGGCATTGGTCGCTGCGATCACGCGCACGTCCGCCCGGCGCGCACGCGACGCGCCGACGCGCTCGAATTCTCCCGTCTCGAGCACGCGCAGGAGTTTTGCCTGTTGTGCCGGCGGCAAATTGCCGATTTCATCGAGGAACAGCGTTCCGCCCTCGGCCAGCTCGAAGCGGCCAACCCGGTCGGTCTTGGCATCGGTGAACGCGCCGCGCACATGACCAAACAGCTCGCTCTCGAACAAGCCGTCTGGAATCCCGCCCAGGTTCACCGAGATCATCGGTCGCTCGACGCGGCTCGACGACGCGTGCAGCCACCGCGCCACGACTTCTTTCCCAGTTCCATGCTCACCCAAAACCAGGACGTTCGCGTCTGATGGGCCGACGCGCTCCATGAGTCGGAGCACGGGTTGCATCGCGGGGGACTCCGCGATCAGCTCGGGCAGACCTTCTTTGCGCAACGTCCGTGTTTCGAGCTCGAGCCGCTGGCTCTTGCGCAGGGCGCGGCCGAGCTCGACCTGTGTACGCAGCGTGGCGAGGAGGCGGCGGTTGTCCCACGGCTTCTCGACGTAATCCCGCGCGCCGCGCCGCATCGCTTCGACGGCACCGTCGATGCTTCCCCAGGCCGTCATGACGACGACGGGCGGGGCGCCGTCCACCGCCTGCACCCGCGAGAGTAGATCCAGCCCTTCGGCGCCGGATGTCGTGTCGCGGGTGTAGTTCATGTCGACGAGGAGCGCGTCGAACTCTCGTGCGTCGAGGGCGGAGAGGACGGCGCGGGGCGAGGCGGCCGTCTCGACATCGAAGCCCTCTCCTTTCAGCAGGAGCTTCAGTGCTTCGAGAATGTCCTTCTGATCATCCGCTACGAGGACCCGCGGGCTGGTCGAAGCCATGCCCTAAACGCTACTCGGTGCGGAGAGCGACGATAGGGTCTACTCGGGTTGCACGCCGCGCTGGGACGTAGCTCGCCAGTAACGCCACCGCCAGCAGCAGCACTGACACGGTCGCGAAACTCAGCGGATCGGTCGGGGTGACGCCGTACAATTGACTCCGGAGAACCCGGGTCACGGCACCTGCGCTCACCAATCCGATCGCCAATCCGATGCTGCCAAGCATCAATCCTTCTCGCAAAACCTGGCGTACAACATCCGGAGTTTGAGCACCGAGCGCGATGCGAATTCCAAACTCGCGGGTGCGCTGCGCCGCGGCGTATGACACCGCTCCATACAAACCAATTGCCGCAAGCACCAACGCCAGGCTCCCGAATGCTCCGACGAGTGTGGCAGCCGTGCGCTGTTGTCCCAGGGATGCATCGAGCCGCTCTTGCAGCGGCTGGATGCGGTAGACCGGCAAGTCGGGATCGATCGAGTGAACCGCGCGCTCGAGTGGGCCGGCCAGGGCAAGGGGATCGCCCTGCGGTCGCAAATGCACGACGAGCGCTGCGTGGTAATCCTGGGTCAGCGGCTGGTAGAAGGTGAGGCGTCGAGGTTCGAACAGATTTCGGTACTTGGCATCGCGGGCAACGCCGATAACCTCGAGCGGCGGGCCTCCCCAGGTTTGGACGAACCGTTTGCCGACAGGATCCTGACCCGGCCACAGCTGCTCGGCGATCGCCTCGTTGATCACGGTCACCGGTGGAGACGTGGCCACATCCTGGTCCGTGAAACCCCTGCCGCGCACGATGCCAATGCCCATCGTTTCGAAGTATCCGGGCGTCACCGAATTGCGGTCGGTGCGATATCCCTGATGCTCGGCGTCGATCAACGCGCCCTGCGCGTCGATGCGTGTGTCCCAGCCGCCGCCGAACGGCCGATTGAGGGCCAGGCTTGCCGAGCGCACACCAGGTAACACTTCGAGCTCTCGCAGCAACTGTGCGAAGAATCGGCGCCCGCGCGGTTCGTCGTAGCCCTGCAAGCTGAGATCCAGATGTGCGATCAGGACGTCGGTCGCGAACCCGGGATCGATGGCGTAGGCATTTCGCAGCGTTCGCACAAACAGTCCCGCGGCGACCAGGAGCACGAGCGACACGGCGACCTGCGTGACGACGAGCGCGGCGCGAAGGCGAGTGCCGCGCGGGCGTCCGGTTTCTGCGTTCTGGCGCAGCTCGCCGGCAAGGTCAGAGCGAGCGGCGTGAATGGCGGGCACCAGACCGAAGAGCATGCCGGCCGCAAGCGCAACGACGAGGGTGAACAACAGTACCCGGCCATCGATCGTCAAGTCGATGTCACCGGCCGATTGCATCGCCGGCAACATTTTCAACAGACCGGTCCCCCAATACGCGAGTAGCAGACCGCCGAGGCCACCGAGTGTCGAGAGCACAACGCTTTCGGTCAACAGCTGCATGAGAATGCGGCGGCGCCCGGCTCCGAGCGACGCCCGAATCGCCAGCTCTTTGCGGCGTGCGGCGGATCGCACAAGCAGCAGATTCGCGACGTTGGCGCAGGCGATCGCCAGGACGAGGATGACCGCGCCTTGGAGCAGCCGCAGAAAACGCACGATACCTGCGTACGTGGAAGGATCAAAGCCTGCGGTTGGCGCGGCGGTGACTCCCCAGTCGCGCCGGTTGATGGGATCGAAGGCAGCGAATTGCCGCCCGAATACAGCCAGCTCCGCCTGTGCTTGGGCCAACGACGCATCTGGCCGAAGTCGGCCGAACAAGCCGAGCCACACCGCTTGACGCTGACTGATGAATGCCCCACCTCGTTCCGGCATGACGATGGGCTGCACTGCGAGCGGCACGAAGAGATCGAGCTGGTCTCCACGATTGATCCCTTGAAATCCCGCCGGTGCGATTCCGATGACTTCGAACGCACGGTTATCGAGACGGATGGTTGTCCCAACGATGTCGGTCCGTCCGCCGAAGGCGCGCTGCCAGAGTCCATTACTCAGCACGACGACCTGGACGGGATTCCCGACTATGTCTTCGTCCGGCGCGAAGAACCGGCCCAGTGACGGCGACGTGCCGAGCACCTCGAAGTAATTCCCCGACACGATCGCGCCGCGTGCGCGCTCGGTGGCGCCGGTGCCGGTGACGTGCACGGGGATCGTGGTGAACGCCGCGACTCCCGCGAACTCTTTCGTCTGGTTCCGCAGGTCGGCGTAGTCGCGGTACGAGAACGTGTCGAATCCGTCGTTTTGTACGGTCCTCCCAATCAGCAGCAGCTCACCTTGACGCGTGATGTGGGGCAGGTCACGCAGCAGCAGCGCATTGATGATGGTGAAGATTCCTGTGTTGGCGCCGATGCCCAGACTGAGCGTCAACACGACCGCTATCGTGAATCCGGGGGTCTTCAGGAGACTGCGAACTGCGTAGCGCAGGTCTTGCAGGAGAGTGTCCATTATGGGGCCTGGGGCCTGGGGGTTAGGGCCTGGGGGGGCACGGGGGGCAGGGAGCGGGAAAATGGCACGATTCGCAATAACATGATTACGCTGGATGTCCCCATCCCCTCGATGTTCCAAGTGTGCATGAGCCATCTGCTCCCAATGTTATCCGCAGCTATCGCGACCTACGTGTGTGGCAGGGCGCGATTGAGCTGGTTGACGACATATACCGCCTCACAAGAACGTTTCCTCCTGATGAGCGCTACGGCCTCGTATCACAGCTGCGTCGAGCAGCAATCTCCGTTGCTTCTAACATCGCCGAAGGACACACGCGATCGCGTGCTGACTATCGACGGTTCCTCGAAATCGCCGCCGGGTCACTAACAGAGGTTGAGACGCAGTTGCATATCAGCGTGCGACTCGGATTTATAGACACCTCACTTGCCGACCCGGTGCTCGAACGATGTGGGCGGTTGGGCCGTATGCTCACCACATTGCGAAAGCGCCTCATCGCCCGGAATCGAATTTCCCCAGTCCCCAATCCCAATTCCCCCCCAGGCCCCAAGCCCTAGGCCCTATTCGGTCCTCAACGCCACCACAGCATCAATCCGCGTCGCCGCCCGCGCGGGGATTAGACTCGCAAACGCCGCAATGCTCACGAGAAATCCAGTAGCCGCCATGAGCGTCGTCATGTCCGTCGGAGCTACGTCATAGAGCAATGCCACCAAGAAACGGTTAGTCAGTAGCGCACCGAGTAATCCGAGCAGTGAACCGACAGCGGCGATCGCGAGGCCACGCCGCATCACCATTGTTCGCAGATCTGTCGAGGTAGCGCCGAGGGCCATTCTCACGCCTAACTCGCGGGTTCGTTGGCGCACCACGGTGGCCATGACCCCGAATAGCCCCACCGCAGCCAGCACGACCGCAGCGCCCGCGAATACCGCAAGCAGAAATGCATTGAGGCGTGGCTGAGAAAGCGGTCGAGCGAGAAAGTCAGCGAAGGGCGCACCGCTTGCCAGCTCCACACCTGGAGCACTCTCAGTGATCACGCGCCGAATCACCGCTATCTGGGCGGCTGGCGGGCCACTCGTCCGTATCGCGAGCGTCATCGGCGCGAAGGGAAAGAACGACTGACGAAGCGGAAAGTAGATGCTGGGTCGGGTGTCGCGCAGATCGCGGTAACGCGTATCCGCGACAACACCGATGACGGTGAGCGTTCGGTCCAACTTGGGTCCCACCTTCAAACGCCGACCGATTGGATCGTTGCCACCCCAGTAATGCTGGGCGGCGGACTGACTGACGACGACCACCGCCGGCGTGTGCTCGCGATCGGCATCGGTGAAAACGCGACCACGAAGCAACGGTATGCCTAATGTCTCGAAGTACTGTGGAGCTACGACATCCATGTTGAGCATCGGGTTCGCGGCGGCGTCTTCTGCGGACTGCCCTTCAGCCGCCGGACGACCGTCCCAGGCAGCGGCACCCGCGAACGGAACCGCCACAACGGGCGACACCCCGAGCACACTAGGGATTGACTGAATCTGCGACACGATCGTCTCGAGCAGTGCGCGCTGTTTCTGCGCACCATCGTACTGATCGGAGCGGACGGCCAATTCGGCGATCAGAAGGTGTGACGGCTCGAGGTGGAGTTCGGCTCGCTGCAGTTTGAGAAGGCTCTTGCCGATCAGCGCCGCCGCCGAAAGAACCACCAAAGCGAGCGCCACCTGACCCACCACCAGGGTTTCGGCCGCAATTCTGAATCGCGGGCCGCCGCTCTGGCGGGCGTCGGACCGAAGCGCCCGCTGCAGCTCCACGCGGGATGTGACGACGGCAGGCGCGATCCCAAAGAGGAGTACCGCCAGGCCTGTGATGCCGAGGGCTCCGAGCAGCGCCGGCGCGTTGACGTTGATCTCATCCAGTCGTGGCATTCCAGCCGGCGCGAGCGCGATGAAGGCTCGGACCGCCGCAGCTGCCACTCCCACGCCGAGCGTCCCTCCCACGAGCGCGAGCACCGCATTCTCGGTGATGAGTTGCCCGATTAACTGGAGACGGCCCGCGCCGAGCGCGGATCGTACAGTGATCTCCCGGACGCGTGCGAGGCCGCGCACCAGCAGGAGATTGGCAACGTTGATGCAGGTGATGATGAGGATCACCACGGAGGCAGCCGCGAAGGCGAGCAGTGCGGGCCGCACATCACCCAGGACAAGTCGCGGTAGTGTATGGCTCACCGCTCGCAGGTCGCGCCCCCAAGTCGGAGCCTCGCGCCGGCCCAAGAAGGAGGTCAGCTCGCTTCGTGCGTCAGTGTCAGTCGCGCCCGCGCCGAGCCGCCCGATCACATAGAGTGAGACGTACTGCAGGCCAGTCGGGGGGATCGCCGTCGCGATTGGCGCCCAGAACTCGGTGCCTCGGGGGTAGTCGAGTCCTTGCGGCATTACGCCGACGATCGTGTACGGCGTGCCGCTTTCGTACATCACGAGTTGATGTCCCACGACATTCAAGTCGCGGCCGAATCGCTGCTCCCAGGCCGCGTAGCTCAGAACTACAACCGGAGCCGAGCCGTACAGGTCGTCCGTGGGACGCAGGGCTCGACCGAGCACAGGTCGGGCACCAAGCACGTCGAAGAAGTCGCCGGACACGAGTGCACGCCGCAGGCGCGTGATCTGGTCCTCTTCGCGAATCGTCAGCGGCGCAGCACCCCAAGAGGCGTAGTACGCGGCGCGATCGAGTGACCGCGCGCCCCGGATGAAGTCGTGGGCGTCGTTTATCCCCAGAGGATAGTCGAAGTCCTTGTCGGGCAACTGCCCCCAGAGCACGACGAGGCGGTCCTGGTCGTCCACGGGGAGCCGGCGCAAAAGCAGCCCGTGGGCTACGGTGAACACCCCGGTTGCGAGACCGATCCCAAGCGCGAGCGTAACGATCGCGGTCGTAGCGAAGCCGGGCGTTCGCCGAAAGCCGCGTAGACTTACGCGAATGTTCTGAAACAGTGAGTTCATAGTCGCGAACCCCAACCCCCAGTCCCAAATCCCGCCCCAGCCCCCAGGCCCTAGGCCCCAGGCCCTATTCCGCACTCAATCAACGTGTCGATCACGGAAAAAATCGCGGTCATCGGCCCGATGCCCAGCGTCAGCGTGAGCACTGCGACCGTGGTGAAGCCGGGCGCCTGCACGAGCCGCCGCGCGGCGTAGCGGATGTCCTGCAACAGCGAGTCCATCATTCCGTGCGAAGGGCCACCATCGGATCGACCTTGGCGGCGCGCCGTGCCGGTAAGTAGCTCGCGATAATGCCCACGACGCCGAGCAGGAGCGCGACGCCGGCGAAGGTGAGAGGATCGCGCGCGCTCACGCCGTAGAGCAACGTCGTGAGCAGCCGTGAGATCGCCAAGGCGCCCAGACCCCCGAGCGCGACGCCACCTGCAGCGAGCGCGACCCCTTCACGGACGACGAGCGCGCGGACGCCGCGCGCATCCGCGCCCAGGGCCATGCGGACGCCGATCTCGCGCGTCCGCTGCGCAACGGTATAGCTCAACACGCTGTGAACGCCGACGACTGCAAGGAGCAGCGCAACGGCGGCGAAGGCACCCAGGACCAGCATCGTAAATCGCCGTTGGGCAACCGAGTTCGACAGGGTACGCACCAGCGGCTCGACGTCGAACAGCGGGAGCGCTGGGTCCATCTCTCGCACGACGCTGCGCAGCGATCCCGCGAACATCCCGGGATCGCCGTCGACTCGAACGAGGAGGCTGTGGCTTCCGCTGGCAGACGGAACCTGCGCCAGCGGGAGATAGACGGCCGGCGGCGTTTCCTTGGCCAAGCCAAAGATCCGCTCATCTCCGACCACGGCCACGACTGTGCGATCTGCGCCCCAGAGAGTGATGTGTTGACCGAGCGGCTCGCGATCTTGGAAGAATCGTTGCCTTGCTGACTGATTGATTGCGATGACGGGAGGTGCTTTGGCATCGTCCGAGGTGCTAAAGGAGCGGCCCGCGAGTACCGGGACGCGGAGCACCTCGAAATAGTTCGCGGAAGTGAGGCGAATCGACGGCTCAGGCCAGCCTCCGGCCTCAGCCTCCCGACCCACGACGCTAATTGAGCTGGTGAAGCCCGCATCCAGTGGATGACTCGCGGCGATCGCGATACCCTCGACGCGGGGCAATGCAGCGACGCGCCGCTGCAGATCGTCGTTGAAGCGCTGCATCTCGGGCCAGACCGGCCACCGCGAAAAGTCCCGTGGATACCTGCTCTGCGGGAGCTGATACTCTGCCTTCAGCACACCTGCCGCGGCAAAGCCCGGATCTACAAGCTGGAGCCGCCAGAGGCTCTTGATGAGGAGTCCCGCTCCCGCCATCAGCATCACCGCGAGACTCAATTCCGCAACCACAAGCGCCGAGCGAAGACGACGGTGCTCCCCGATTATCGCGACACCTCGCCCCGATCCCGCCTTGCGAGCCTGCAGCGTCGGAAGCGCGCCGAACGCGAGGGCCACGACTACCGCGACGAGCGCCGTCACCGCGAGCACGCGCGCGTCGATGCCGACGGCCGCGACGCGCGGGATGTCGGCGGGGGCAAGCGCCAGCAGCAGTTCGAGCCCCCAAGTCGCGAGCACTGTCCCAAACACCGTACCTGCAAGCGAGAGCAGCGCGCCTTCTACGAGAAACTGCCGCGCAAGGCGGCCCAGGCCGGCCCCGAGCGCGGCGCGCACCGTAACCTCGCGCGTGCGCGCGGTCCCGCGCACGAGCAACAGATTCGCCACGTTGGCGCACGCGATGAGCAAGACGAGCGCCACCGCGCCAAGCAGCACGAGGAGGGCGGGGCGAACTGGACCGAAGATGACCTGCGCAAGCGGCTCGACATGCACACCGCGGCCGTCGTTATCGTGATACGCGCGTTCAAGATCCGTGGCGATTCCGGCCATTTCCTGCTGCGCTTGCCCCACACTGGCACCACCGGCGAGCCGGCCGACGACGATGATCGGATGATTCGTCCGCGGGTTGGATGCATAAATCGGCCGGAGCGGCGCCCACACGTCCACGCGTCCAGGACCGCCGCGGTCCGCGAAGCCGCGCTCATAGTCGGCCGCTTTGAGGATCTGCAGGATGCCGAAGTCGGACGCGGACGGCAGCACGCCCACGATCGTCCGCGGTACGTCATTGATTTGGATAGTGCGACCGACCACGCCTGCATCGCGGCTGTACAGCCGCTCCCACAAGGCCTCGCTGATCAGCGCGACGGCCGGGCCATTTGGCCGGTCCTCCTGCTCCGTGAACGTCCGGCCGACCAGCGGTCGCATGCCAACCAACGGCAGGAACTCGTGAGTAATAACGACAGCAGCCAAACGGAACGGATCACCTCGCTCAGGAGTCAGGTTGACTTCCGTGGCACTGAAGGCGGCCAGCCGCTCGAAGCGAACGCTCCGACGCTGGAAATCGCTAAAGTCGGGAACCGAGGCGGGCTCGTGAGTCGTACCGCTGTTCCGATCGGTCTCCCAGACGACCGCAAGGCGGTCCATCTCCTTGAATGGAGCCGGACGCAACAGGACTCCATCCACCACGCTGAAAATCGCGGTATTAGCGCCGATACCGAGGGCGAGCGTCAGCACCGCGGCCGCAGTAAATGCCGGATGCGTGCGGAACTGGCGGAGGGCATAGCGGACGTCTTGGAGCAATGTGTCCATGTCCTATTCCTCTAGTTGACGATCCAGCCGTCACGCAGGTGAATGATCCGGTTGCCGTACTTGGCGTTGTCCTCCGAGTGCGTGACCTGCACGATCGTTGTGCCGGCGGCATTGAGCTCACGAAACAGCTCCATGATTTCCTTCCCCTGGTCGGAGTGGAGATTGCCGGTCGGCTCGTCGGCCAGCAGCAACGCGGGCCGGTGAATCACCGCGCGCGCCACGCCGACGAGCTGCTGCTGTCCGCCCGACAGCTGACGAGGATAGAGATTCTTTTTCGCCACCATCCCGAACCGATCGAGAGTGTCGGCTACCAGCGCATCCCGCTCGCTGGCTTTGACGTCCCGATACGACAGCGGCATCGCCAGATTCTCAGCGACGGTGAGATCGTCGATCAGGTGATACTGTTGGAAGACGAATCCGACGTACTTCTTGCCGAGAGGGACGCGGTCTTTGGGTTTGAGCTTGTGCACGTCGTGCTCGAGCAGCCGATATTCGCCGGTCCATTCGGCGTCGAGCATGCCGAGCAAGGCGAGCAGTGTGGACTTTCCCGCTCCCGACGGACCCATGATCGTGACGAACTCACCCTGAGCCACATCGAGTGAGATGCCGCGGAGGACGTAGTGGCGCCCATTTCCTTCCGCGAAGGATCTCTCGATGTTGTGGATTGAGATGAAGGGCCCGGCGCTATTCATTTTTTAACGCAACCATTGGATCGACGCGCGCGGCGCGGCGCGCGGGCACGTAGCTCGCCAGAAGAGTGACGGCGCACATCAACACCGCGATCGCGACGTAGGTCAGGGGGTCCGTCGGCCGCACGCCATACAGCGACTGGGTAAGAAGACGTGTTGCGGCGAACGCGCCGGCAGCTCCGAGGGCGAGCCCGAGACCCGTGAGCGCTATCGCCCGGCCGACCACGAGCCGCATCACGTCCTGGCGCACCGCGCCGAGGGCCACGCGAATACTCAGCTCGCGCGTCCGCTGGCTGACCGAGAATGCCATGACGCCGTAGACGCCGATCGCGGCGAGCAGCAAGGCGACCGTCGCGAACCCCGCGATCAGCAGCATGAACAGGCGACGCGGTGCAACGGACCGAGCGATCAGGTCGGTGGCTGACCAAATGCTGTAGATAGGCAGCGAGCGATCGAGCGACCGGACCGCGTCGCGCAGTCCCGCCTGGAGAGGGAGGCCCCCCTTGGCGTTCACCACGAGCGTCATGGCGCGGCCCGTCCACTCCCAATGAGTGGCCGGGGCCTGTTCGATCGGATAGAACAACTCTGGCCGCGGATCGCTCGCGAGGCCAAACGCCCGGACATCGGCCACGACGCCAACGATCTGTATCGGCCCGCCGTTATCGTCCGGCGTGAAGCGCCGTCCGAGGGCGTCCTCGCCGGGGAAGTAGCGACGGGCGGCCGTCTGGTTGATGATCCCCACGCGCACAGAGCTGGCGCGATCGCCGGGCTCGAATTCGCGCCCTGCGAGCAACCGAATCCCCATAGTGCCGAAATACCCGGCGCTGATCGCACGCGGGAAGATGGTCGGTGTGTCTTCCCTCCGCGCCGGCGCCGGCTGGCCCTCGATCACTATGGCGAGGCTGTATCCCACGCTGCCGAACGGCACGCTGGATGCCACTGCGCTGGTGCGAACGCCTGAAAGCTCGCGCGCGCGCGCGACGAGTGATTGATAGAAGAGCACCGACTGCGCGGGCGTGGCGTAGCGCCGGCTGGGCAGCGCGATCCGCAACGCGGTCACGCGCTCGGCGTCGAACCCCGGGTCCACGCGCGTAACCGCGGCAAAGCTGCGCAGCAGGAGTCCCGCGGAGACGAGCAGCACTAACGCGACGGCGATCTCGGCGACGACGAGGGCCGCGCCGAGACGGCGCTTGTGCACGCCGCCGGAGCCGCGCGCCGCCTCTGCCAGCTCCCGGACCGGATCGGGTCGCGCGGTACGCAGCGCCGGCGCGAGGCCGAACACGATTCCGGTGAGCGTCGCGACGAAGAGCGTGAAGGCAAGCACGATGCCGTCGAGTCGCACCTGATCGAGCCGCGGCGTGCCTGCGGGTAAAGCCTGGACGAGCAACCCAGTTCCCCAGGCGGCCAGGAGCAGCCCCCCAATGGCACCGATCAGCGCGAGCAGCACGCTCTCGGTCAAGAGCTGTCGCACCAGGCGGGAGGCGCCGGCGCCGAGCGCCGTGCGGATGGCGCTTTCCCGGCCCCGCGCGCTCGCACGCACCAGCAGCAGGTTCGCGACATTCGCGCAGGCGATGAGCAGGACGAGACCCACCGCGCCGAACAGCAACATCAGCGGGCGCCGGCTATCGCCCACAACGATCTCCGACATCGGCACCAGCTCGGCCTTGACGTCCTTGTTGGACTGCGGACGGACCTCTATGAGCCGGGCCGCGATCGATTGCAGCTCGGCGCTTGCGCGCGTGTGTGTGATACCGGGACGCAGGCGCGCGACGACGTCGAGGAAGCGCGCTCCCGTAGCTCTGAGCTCGTCGCGCCGCAATGCGAGCGGCACCCAGAGGTTCTCGCCGTTGTTCAGGCCGTCCGCGGCGGATCCCATCACACCGACGATCGTGTACGGCACATCGTCGAGCGTGACCGTGCGTCCCAGCACCGCGGACTCGCCACCCAGCCGGTTACGCCAGAACGCTTCGCTCAGCACGACGACGTTTGCGGCGCCCTCCGGCTCCTCATCCGCAGTGAACACGCGCCCGATGACCGGCTGGACGCCGAGCGTGGTGAAGTAATTCGCAGTGACCCGCCCGACCGTGACGCGTTCGGGCTCGTCGATGCCCGTCAGATTGGCGTTGTAGGCGTCGAGCGCTGCGAGGTCGAGCGTGCGGCTCTGCGCGCGCCAATCGACGAAATCGGGCGCGGTCACGCCGGCGCGCTGGCTGCCGATGACACCGACGGCCAGCATCAGGTTGTCGGGCTCGGGGAACGGCAACGGCCGCAGCAGCACGCCGCGGATGACGCTGAAAATCGCTGTGTTTGCGCCGATCCCCAGTGTCAGCGTGAGCGCAGCGACGATGGTGAAGCTGCGGTTTCTGATGAGCTGGCGGATTGCGTAACGCAGGTCTTGGAGCAGCGAGTCCATTAGTCGGTTCTCAAGGTGATGATGGGATCGATGTGTGCCGCGCGCCGAGCAGGGAGATAACTGGCAATCAGCACCGCAGCGGCGATGACCAGAGCGACCGCGCCCAACGTCACCGGATCTGCCGGTGTGACGCCGAAGAGCAGACGCTCCAGCCCGCGTCCTGCGGCGAGCGCGGCCACGAGCCCGAGCGCCACACCGATCGCCCCGACCCTGAGCCCACGCCCTGCGACGAGCCACAGCACCTCGGCCGGACGTGCTCCAAGCGCTAGACGAATTCCCATCTCGTGCACCCGTTCGCTCACGACGTACGCCATCACGGCGTACGTACCGACCACGGCGAGCGCGAGCGCGAGCGCGGCAAAGATGCCAAGCAGCAGCATGTTGAGACGCCGCGGTGCGAGCGAAGATTGGCGCAGCTCGTCCATAGTACGGATCGCGGTCACTGGAAGATCTCGGTCCAGAGACCAAACCACGCGCTCGAGCGTCGGCACGAGGGAATGCGGCTCGACGGTCGTGCGCACCACGACCGAAAGCCAGGGCCAGGGATCCTGCGCATGCGGGATGTAGAACTCGGGTTCGG
>DATFVZ010000187.1:0-3368 GCA_035259785.1 Gemmatimonadales bacterium | reverse complement strand
TTTATTCACGGCTACGTACCGGGATTGCGCCAACCTGCTTGGAGAGATCGCTGGACGTTGTGAACATCCTATTGTAGCCGGCAGTGGCGAAGGTGTTTTCGAGGGCGTCACCGGGCGGTTCGACATGAAAGACGACGTCGTAGCGGGAAACTTTCCATATCGAGGACATCTCCAATTTCCGGTAAGTCGGGTGACTGACGGGCCCGCGGGAATACCCGTCCAGCTTGGCGTCCTGAAGGCGGCCGCCAATGGTCCCGATGGTGCGCCGACGGTCGAATTTCCAAAGTGTTAGTACGTGTTCACGCTCTTGCTGTTGCGCGTGACGTGATGGAATTGGCCCCCTAGGATTCGAACCTAGATTAACGGATCCAAAGTCCGCTGTCCTGCCATTGGACGAGGGGCCAGTAGCACGGCGAAGTGCTGGATAATAATGAGGGGCGAGCCCAGATGCTCGCCCCTTTCGCCGTTGGGTGATAAATCTCTTTCATGCGCTACCGACTCCTTGCCACCACGCTCGCCCTGGTCCTCATGGCGCGCACCGCCGCCGCTCAGACCTCCCTCCAGCTCGGCTGGGAGCTCACCAACGACACCAACGCGACGTTCACGCTCACGAACCGCGACACGAAACCGCTGCCGCCGACCGGCTGGGCGATCTACTATAGCGCGCTGCACTCGGCGAGGCAGGGTAGTGTGGGCGCGGGGTTCGAGATCCAGGATGTGATCGGCGACCTCCACCGCCTGGTTCCCGGCCCTGGCTCTGCGGCCCTCGCTCCCAACGCCAAGATCCAGATTCCGTATGTAACCCATCCCCTGATCAATCGCAGTTACGCGCCGCACGGTCCGTACATCGTCTTCGACAGCGCGCCCGGTGTCGGCGTCCCCTTGAGCAATTTTGTCGCGGCGCCGTTCCAACGCGCGCAGCGACTCACGCCGCTGGCGCAGTTCGCGCGCGACTCCCTGATTCGCGACATGCCGGCGAGCGAGTTGCCCCTTGTGTTCCCGACGCCGGTGCAGGTGACACGGGGAACGGGAGAGCTGCGACTCACCGCGCTGCCGCCCATCGCGGCTTCGCCCGATCTCCAGAACGAGGCACGGTTCGCTGCCCAATACCTCCAGCCGTATGTCAGCGAGGGAAAGACGAGCGCGGCGTTCCGGCTCGAAGTAGGGCCGGTCGAGGGCCAATCCTCGCCCGAAGCGTATGAGCTGGTGATCGATCCCAGAACAGGTATTCGCATCGTCGGCGTCTCGCCGGCTGGCGTCTTCTATGGCCTGCAATCGCTCCGGACGCTGCTCACACCGGCGTCGAAAGGTTCAGGGGCGGTGTTACCTGCCGTGCGCGTCGTGGACGCGCCCAGATTTGGCTATCGCGGCTTCATGCTCGATGTAGCGCGCAACTTCCATCCGAAAGCATCGGTGCTGCGCACGCTCGATCTCCTGGCACGCTACAAGCTCAACGTCTTCCACTTTCACCTCACGGATGACGAGGGTTGGCGAGTCGAAATCGCGGGGCTTCCCGAGCTGACGACGATCGGCGCGCGGCGCGGCCACACGCTCGACTCGAAGGAGTTCCTCAACCCTGCGTGGGGGTCCGGCGGCAAGGTGGACCAGCCGTGGGGCAGTGGATTCTTTTCCCGCGCCGACTACATCGAGATCGTGCGCTACGCCGCGGCGCGACACATCGAGGTGATTCCCGAAATCGAGATGCCCGGGCATGCGCGCGCCGCCCTCAAGTCGATGGCCGGCAACGCCCAGTACCGGCTGACCGATCCAGCAGACACGTCCAAGTACCGCTCGGTGCAGGGCTACCCGGACAACGTGATGGATCCGTCGCTCGAGTCGACCTATCGCTTCATCGAGAAGGTGGTCGGCGAGCTCGTCGCGATGCATCGCGAGGCCGGCGCACCGTTGAAGAACATTCACATGGGCGGCGACGAGGTCCCGAACGGCGTGTGGGTTGGCTCGCCCTCCGTGCAGGCGCTCATGCAGAAGCAGGGACTCACCAGTGTGGATGACCTCTGGTACGTGTTCTACGGCCGAGTCGCGGACATCCTGAAGTCGCAGGGGCTTGTGCCTTCCGGGTGGGAAGAGATTGCGGTGCGGAAGACCCGGATCGGTGGACGTCCGGCTACGATCGTCAATCCCACGTTTGCGGAGCGGGGCTGGCGTGCGTACGTGTGGAACAACGTCCCCGGGTGGGGCGCCGAAGATCTTGCGTACCGGCTTGCCAACGGCGGGTACAAGGTCGTACTCAGCCCCGTCACCAACTACTACTTCGATCTCGCCTGGAATCCGAACCCTGACGAGCCAGGACTCGATTGGGGCGGGTTCATCGACATGCGCAAGCCGTTCGAATTCATCCCCTTCGACTATTATCGGAACGCGCGCACCGACCGGGGTGGGAATCTGCTCAACCCCGCCGTGTTTACCGGCAAAGATCGGCTCACCGACTTCGGTCAGGGCAACATCGTGGGGATTCAGGGCAACCTGTGGTCGGAGACGATCGGTGGTACGGGGCGGCTCGAATACATGCTCGTCCCCAAGCTCTTCGGGCTGGCCGAGCGGGCTTGGGCGCCCGATCCGGACTGGGCGCGCGAAGGAAACCAGGCGAAGTCGGATTCCCTGTTCCGCGATGCCTGGTCGCGGCTCGTCAACGTAGTCGGCAAGCGCGAGCTGCCGCGGCTCGACCGCGAGGTGCCGGATCTCAACTACCGTATTCCCACACCCGGCTTGAAGGTCGAGAGTGGTCGCGTCTACACGAGCGTCGAGATTCCGGGGTTCACGCTCCGCTACACGACCGACGGCAGCGAGCCCACGGTGCGGAGCGCGCTCGTGAGCGGCCCCATCGACATTCGCGGGGCGAGGGAGATCCGTGTTGCAGCGTTCAACGGGAGCGGGCGCAAGGGCCTCACCGCGCGGCGCCCAACTACCTAACTCGTTCACCGCGCAGGCCGCATATTCTGGTCCCTACTTCAACTAGGAGTCAGTCATGAAGGCGAAGACCCTGGTCATCGTTGGCCTGTTGAGTCTTGCTGCGACGGCCCCATCATTCGCTCAGGCCACGGGGGCGATGGCGGCGGCGCCGAAAGGCGTGCGGGGCGACATGCTTGCGCAACTGGACGACGCCGCGAGCAAGCTCGAGCAGCTCGCCGGCGCAATCCCCGAAGACAAGCTGTCGTGGCGGCCCGCGCAGGGCGTCCGCTCCATTGGCGAAGTGATCATGCATGTTACAGGTGGGAACTACTTCCTTGCGACATTTGTCGGCGTGAAAGCTCCTGCCGATGCTCCAAAGGGAGAGACCGCGACCAGTCGCGCCGACGCGATCGCGCAGATGAAGCGCTCGTTCGACCACGTCCGGGCCGCAATTCGCA
>DATFVZ010000186.1:0-2267 GCA_035259785.1 Gemmatimonadales bacterium | reverse complement strand
CGTAACAGTTCAGGGGGTCTGACGCTGTCGCAGGAGTGACGCGACCGGTTGGCGACGTCGGTGAGCGGCGATGGCGGCGGTGAGGTACATCAGGGCGTTCAGCTCCTGCAGCTGACACGTGCGCACGATGGTCAAGAGGCGTTCGACTGCGCGTTCGCCCTCCGCGCTCCGCGTGCCAAACATGATTTTCCTCCATTGAACCGCCGTTCGGAGGGCGCGCTCAGCGGCGTTGTTGGTCGGGGCGACACCCTCCTCGTGCACGAAGGTAAAGAAGTGCGGAAGGTGCACGAAGAACGCCCGCGCCAGGTTGCGCACGTCCCGGTTCGCCGCATCGAGATGTCTTTCCCCCAGGACAAAGAGCCGCTTCTCGATCGGCAGGACCTTCGCGATCAGTTCCGCGCGGGTGAGCGGCGAACCACGGGCCTCGGGATCACCGCGGAAGCGATGCCACAGCCGAAAGAGGCGGCGATCGAGGGCGAGGGCTTCACGGCAGAAGCGTTTGGCTGTCGGGCTGGTCGCCAGGTCGAGCGCGCTGAGGAGGTTGCGCGTGACGTGTGCCCAGCAGAATTGCCGCTGTGCGACGACATAGGTGAGATAGCTGGGCAAGCGGTCACTGCCCAGGATGCCGGCAAATGTCTCGCCGAGCACGGCCTTCAAGACGTCGGCGCCGCGCGAGGCCGCGATGGAGTAGACCACGCAGGTACGCGCGACGAACGTCCAGAGCCACCGTTTGTCCCCGTTGGTCCGGTGGCCGGTTTCATCCACGTTGAGGACCGCTTCGTCGCGCAACCCCGCTTCCAACTCTGCATATGGGGCCGCCACCGCCGCGCTGGTTTCCTCCCACGCATGCTGCGTGCTCCCCAGGCTGATCGGGATCTGGAGCGCGCCTTCCAGAAAGCGTTGCACGACCAGCCGTGGCATGCGACACACGACGGTCAGGTACGCGATCAAGGCGGTGAGCTGCGGCCCGAACTGCCCGGCGTGCTCGGGGGGCAACGACGCCAGCGTCGTCGTCCCGCAGGCCGGACACCGTCGGCGATGACAGCGGTACTCCGTGATGTGCGCGGCGATCGGCGGCAACTCCGTCACTTGATGGCGGCGCGGATCCCCGACGCCATGGCGGGCGTGCAAGCGGCGCGCGCACTGGCGACAGCGCTCCGGGACGAGATCGACAATCACGTCCACGCGGTCGTCGGGCACCAACACCCGATGGCGGCCCGGATGCCCCCGCTGGCCGCCCGCCGGGCGGCGACTCCTTACACGACGTCCGCGGGCCCGTTGACAACCGGCGAGTCCATCGGAGGACGGCGGCTTGGACGTCGTGGTGGAATTCTGCTGGCGCAGGGCGAGCTGGCGTTCCAGATCGGCGATCCGTTTCGCCTGCTCGGCCAGCTGCTTACGGAGCCGCTCGTTCTCCCGCCTCAGGCGCTCGAGCTCCGAGGCGTGCTCTGCAGCGGTGCCCGGCTGATCGTCTGGCAATCCCGGCGGACGCCGGGGAGGGCGCTCCGGCACGCGGCCTTTATGACAGACCGCCGGATTCCGGAGAAGCACAATAATCTCATCACGTCGATCTGCATCGCGCATGCATCGGAACGCGATAGATCACGACCAAGCGGCCACACCCCCTGAACTGTTACGAAAGATCACTACCCTTGAGTGCATTGATGGGCACGCCGGCGACCTGGACGTCGCCAGTCGTTGGTGTATCTAAACCACCCAACAGATTCAGTAACGTCGTCTTGCCCGATCCGGACGGCCCCATCAGCGCGAGGAAGTCGCCTTGCGGAATGTCGAGACTCACGCCTTTCAGCACCTCGATGCGCTCGGTCCCGCGGGTGAAATGTTTGTGGACGTCTCGGATCTGAACAAGAGATGGCGTGCTCATATTCCTCTGCGCTTGATCCGATTTCGTGGACATCTTCCGAAAGGTGGATACGATGTCCCGAATGGCGAAGGAAGCGAGAAGGCGGCGGCCGCGCCGGCGGTTTGATGACGACTTCAAGGCTCAGGCCGTGCGGCTCGTGCTGGATGAGGGGAAGACCGTGAGCGCCGTCGCCCGCGATCTGGATTTGACCGAAACGGCGCTGCGCGAATGGGTGAAGCGGGCCCAGGCTGATCGCACCAACGGGCGGACCGGCTTGACGACAGCCGAACGTGAGGAGTTCGCACGGCTCCGGAAAGAGGTGCGCGAGCTCCGGACTGAGCGAGAAATCCTAAAAAAAGCCGCGGCCTTCTTCGCGAAGCACCAGCAGTGAGGTTCGCCTGGA
>DATFVZ010000185.1:0-8930 GCA_035259785.1 Gemmatimonadales bacterium | reverse complement strand
CTCGAATCGAGGCTGCCGCCGACGCTGCCCCGTTATCTTATGGGCGTCGGTTTTCCGGCGGACCTCGTCGCAGCGGTGGAGCGGGGCGTGGACTTGTTCGACTGCGTGGCGCCGACGCGAGGAGGACGCAATGGATCGGCCTTCACACCGGACGGCACGTTGAATATCCGCAACGCCGGCTTCCGCACCGACGAACGGCCACTGGATCCAAGCTGTGATTGCGAAACGTGCACGACGTACTCGCGCGGCTATCTGCGCCACCTGTTCGTCGCCGGAGAGTTGCTCGGCCTCCGGCTGCTGTCGCTGCACAACGTGCGGTATCTGATCCGGCTCGCGGCTGAGATGCGCGCCGTCATCCAGCGCGGCGGCGACGCGTTCGCAGCCTGGGCGGACGACTGGCGTCGCCGTTACCAACCAACGGGGGAAGGGGTTGCATGACCATCGCCACGACGTTGTCCCTGCTGTTGCTCGTTCCCTCCGGGCAGGGTGGAGGGGGGATGGTCGCGTTCGTGCTGCAGATCGGCGCGATGATCGCGATCTTTTACTTTCTGCTGATCCGTCCCCAGCGGCGCCAGCAGGAGCGCCACCGGCAACTGCTGTCCTCCCTTCAGCGGGGTGACCGCGTCGTGACATCGGCCGGCATCGTGGGCGAGGTGCTCCATATCAAGGAGGACGAGGTCACGATCCGCAGCGGCGAATCGAGGCTCGTCATCCTGCGCAGCGGCATCGCGAATATCACGAACCGAGCCGGAACCGAGGTGAAGCAGGCGTGACGGTGCGAACGCTGCATCTGCTTGGATCACCGGTGCTGCGACAGCAGGCCGCCCGCGTCGCCGCGGTGGACGACGAGGTGCGCCGGCTGGTGGACGATCTGTTCGAGACGATGCGCGCCGCCAAAGGAGTCGGGCTCGCCGCGAACCAAGTCGGCGTGGCGCGACGTGTCGCGGTCGTGGACGTCGGCGACGACGATCCACCCCCGCTTACGCTCATCAATCCCGTCATCGTGGAGCGCGGCGAGGAGCATGAGACGGCGGAGGAAGGCTGTCTCTCGATCCCCGAGATCTTCGGCGACGTGGAACGGTCCGCTCGCGTCGTGGTCGATGCGCTCGACCGCCACGGCAGGCCCTTTCGGACTGAAGCGACCGGCTACAAGGCCCGCGCGATACAACATGAGATCGATCATCTGGACGGGATTCTCTTTCTCGATCATCTGAGTGCGGTGAAACGGGCGTTGCTGCTGTCGAAATGGAAAAAGTCCCGCAAGGGCGCAAAGGGCTACCTGAAGGAGGTCACGCCGGAGCCGGCGGGCGAGCTATAAGTGCGGGTGGCGTTCTTCGGCACTCCGGAATTCGCGGTCCCATCGCTCCGCGCCCTCGTAGGCGAAGGCTTCGACGTCGTGGCGGTCGTCACCCAACCCGATGCCCCTCAGGGACGCTCGCGATCCAAGCTGATCCCCCCGCCCGTCAAGGTCGCCGCGACCGCCGAGGATCTCACCGTGTTCCAGCCCGCCAAGCCGACGGACGGTGCGTTTCTCGTTCGCCTTCGCGATCAGCGCCCCGATATCGGTGTCGTAGTCGCGTACGGACATATCCTCAAGGCCGAGCTGCTGGAGCTACCGACGCGCGGGATGGTGAACGTCCATCCCTCGCTGCTCCCTGGTCTCCGCGGGGCCGCACCCATCGAGTGGGCGATCATTCGTGGCCACGAGACCACCGGCGTCACAATCATGCAGCTCGACACCGGCATGGATTCCGGTCCCGTTCTGCACCAGATCCCACACCGGATTCCGCCGGACTGCAGCGCCGGAGAGTTGAGCGCTCACTTGGCAGAGATCGGAGCCCAGGCCCTCGTCGAAACACTCGCGCTGCTGGAGCGGACCGACCCTCCACCAAAACCGGTGCCGCAAGATGAAGAGCGGGCAACCTACGCGCCGAAGCTGACGCGCGAGATCGCTCGTATCGACTGGACCAAGGACGCGCGCTCGATCAGCTGCCTTATTCGCGGGCTCGACCCGAGGCCCGGCGCCTGGGCGGAACTGGACGGCGTCGAGGTGAAGCTGTTCAATCCCAAAGTGAACGAGCCACCGTTTCCAGGGACGGGCGCGCCCGGTGAGGTCCTCTCGACCGACGGCACGGTGGTAATCGCGACTGGACCGGTTGAGGACTCGGCGGGCGGGACGGTCGAAGTCTTCGAGGTGCAACCAGCGGGCAAGGCCCGCATGACGACCGACGACTGGTTGCGGGGCGCGCGGCTCAAACCAGGGCAGCGCTTCACGTGAGCACGGCACTGCCGCGGCTGCACGCCATCACCGATGAGCGCATCGCCCGGCGGTCCGATCTCGATGACATCGCGCGGGACCTCGCCAATGCCGGCGGATCGGAGTTGGCATTTCACGCGCGCGGCCGCCAGCTCAGCGGACGGGAGCATTACGACCTCGCAGTCCGGCTGTCCGTCTATCAGACCCCTTCGCCGCGCTCAGGGCAGGCTGTCCGGCTGTTTGTGAACGATCGCCTCGACGTTGCGCTCGCCGTTCCGGCGTCAGGCGTGCAGCTCGGCCGCGGCAGCCTTTCGGTGAGCGCCGCGCGCGCCTTGAACCCGCGGTGGTGGATTGGTAAGTCCGTCCATGATCTTGCCGAGGCGGAAGCCGCAAGAACCGAGGGGGCCGACTATCTTGTTGTAGGGCCCGTTTATGCAACCGCGTCGCACCCCGGTCGCCGACCGCTGGGGCTCAAGCGGTTGCAGGCAATCGTGGTCGCGATGGGCGATCTACCTGTCATTGCGATCGGCGGAATCACCGGTGATCGGGTACCGGCAATTCGGAAGGCGGGAGTTTACGGTATCGCGGCCATCCGAGCGTTCTGGGATGATGCCGAGCCGGCGGAGGCAGCACGGAGGATGAGAGAGTGGATGTCGTAATCAATGGAGAGCATAAGCAAATCAGTGGCGGCACATTGCTCGATGTCTTGCAGGAGTTGGAGCTCGACCCGCGTGCCGTGGTGGTTGAACACAATCGAAAGATCGTGCGCCGACCCGCGTTGAACGAGGTGAGGGTCGCGAGCGGCGATGCGATCGAGGTTGTGCATTTCGTGGGGGGCGGATGACCACCGCAGTCGAGACGCTTCGTGACGAGCCGCTGACCATCGGCGGCCGCACGTTCCAGTCGCGCCTCATGGTCGGGACGGGAAAGTATCCCGACATGGAGACGATGACGCGTGCGATCGAGGCCTCTGGCGCCGACGTCGTAACCGTGGCCGTTCGCCGCGTGAACCTCGACCGTTCCAAGGAATCGAGCGTGCTGCACTACCTCGATCCCAAGCGAATCTTCCTGCTGGCCAACACCGCCGGCTGCTACACCGCCGAGGACGCTATTCGATACGCGCGGCTCGCGCGGGAAGCTGGATTCAACGACTTCGTCAAGCTCGAGGTGATTGGCGACGAGGAGACGCTGCTCCCCGACGTCCAGGGGTTGCTCGAGGCGGCCAAGGTTTTGGTGAAGGAAGGGTTCAAAGTGCTCGCGTACACGAACGAAGATCTCGTGACTGCGCTACGTCTCGAAGACGCCGGCTGTGCGGCGGTGATGCCGCTCGCCTCACCGATCGGCTCTGGCCTCGGCCTGCTCAATCCGTTCAGCGTGAGAACCATCAAGCGCCGCTTGCGGGTGCCGGTGATCGTGGATGCCGGCGTCGGAACGGCCTCGGATGCCTGTGTGACGATGGAGCAGGGCGTGGATGGTATCCTGATGAACACTGCGATCGCGGCCGCGCAGGATCCGGTAGCGATGGCGCACGCGATGCGACTCGCGACGATCGCGGGACGCGCGGCGTTTCTGGCGGGGCGGATGCCGCGGCGTGAAGTGGCGATGCCGTCATCCCCAACCAAGGGGATGTTGGATTAGGGCAGCAACTGCCGCCCGTCGCGCGGCCCTCGGGATTCTCCGCGATGTCCGCGCCGGAGCGCCGCTCGATGCCGCGCGCGACCGTCATCTCGCCGGCCTTGCCGAGCGCGATCGCCGACTTGCCTACGAGCTGTCTGCCGGTGTTCTCCGCCAACAACGCGAGTTGGACGACGCGCTCGATCTCGACCAGGCCGATCCGCGGCTGCATGACGTACTGCGTCTCGGTGCGTATCAGCTGCGGCATCTATCGAGAGTACCGCCTCACGCAGCGGTGTCGACATCGGTGGAGCTGGCACGCGAGACCGTCGGCGAGAAGGTCACGGGGTACGTGAATCGCTTCTTGCGAAGGCTATCGGCTGACGGCTATCGGGTATCGGGTAAAACCCGGTCGCATCCGGACTGGCTCGTCGCGCGGTGGGAATCTCAATTCGGTTCCGAAGAGACGCAGCGACTTCTAGAGTGGAATGACGCGAAACCCGAGCTGTTCATTCAACCGGCGCGCTGGGACCAAGAGACGCTTCTTCGAAGACTCCGCGAATCCGGGCTCAAGGCCGACGAGGCTCCGTTCGGCGCAGGGATTAGTCTTTACCCGATCGCCGATCGCCGATACGCACTAGCCAAAGATCTGCCAGGCTATCGGGAAGGTGGATTCATCGTCCAGGATCCCGCGCATGCCCTGGTGGCACGTTACGCGGCCATTCCGTCGGGCGCCTTGGTGTACGACGCCTGCGCGGCACCCGGTGGAAAGGCCGTGGCCCTCGAGGCCGCCGGGGCGCGCGTGCTGGCCGGTGACGCTCGCCACGAGCGGATGGGTCGACTGGCCGACACGACTCGGCGGGCGGGAGTGGCGATTCACACCCTAGCCGCCAATCTTGAGGCGGCACCGCTGCGACCCGGCAGCGTGGATGCCGTCCTGGTCGACGCACCGTGTAGCGCCACCGGGACGATGCGACGGCATCCGGATGCGCGATGGAAATTGCGCCCGGGGGTATTTCAACGCCTGGCAGCACGTCAGACGCGTTTGCTAGACGCGGCCGCGCCGTTGGTGCGGCCAGGCGGGCTACTGATCTACGCGACCTGCTCGATCGAACCGGAGGAGAATGAATCGGTCGTGGAGCGGTTTCTGATGCAGCATCCGGAATTCACGCGCACGCCGCGCCATCAGCTGGGCCCCTTTGCGGAGTTGCTGACTCCCGGCGGAGCCTTTCAGTCGTACCCGCAGCGCCACGGCATCGACGGCGCCTATGCGGCGCGACTGGTCCGAGCGTCCTGATGCGCGTGCGCCGACATTTCCCCGCCATGGACGAGTTCAAGTTCGATCGGCGCTGGTTACGCTGGCTCGCGATCGGTGCCGGCATCATGCTCGCGGGATACCTGACCGCGTACTTCGTCCTTTTCCCCGCCCCGTTCCTTCCGGGGCATCAGGCGGTCCCGCGGGTGCTCGGCCTCACCCTCGCCGAGGCACAGAGCGAGATTCAGAAAGTAAAGCTGCAAGTCACCGATGGTGGCGCGGAGCCGCACCCGACGGCTCCACAGGGCGTGATCATCTGGCAGGACCCGCCTCCCGGCCTCATCGCCCCCGAAGGAACCAAAGTCACCCTGGTGTCGAGCGCCGGGCCGCCCAAAATACCGGTCCCGGATGTCGCAGGCCTCGAGGCGACGCTGGCGCGATCCCTCGTGAACGCGACCGGTCTTACCGTGAGCCAGGTCGAATCGGTCCAGGCCGCGTCTCCCACGGGACTGGCGATGCTGACGCGGCCGCCGGCCGGCACCGCGCTCGCCCCGTCCGCGGGCGTCATCCTCGTCGTGAGTCGCGGTGCCCCGACGATTTCGATCCCGGACCTGCTGGGCATGGCCTCCGCCGACGCGCGCACGCGCCTCGAGACGGAAGGACTGCAGCTCGGCACCGTCACGCGACGCCGCACGACCGACGGGTCGCCCGGTACCGTGGTCGCGCAGCGGCCGGCGGCTGGGACCCTGGCGGCACCGGGCACGGTGGTGGACATCGTCGTCGCGCGGAGCCCACAATGAACAACGGGGGGGGGATCCGCATCGCGCCCAGCGTGTTGTCCGCTGATCTCGCGCGTCTCAAGGAGCAGGTCGAGCAAGTGCTGGAGGCGGGTGCAGACTGGCTGCACGTGGACGTCATGGACGGGCGATTCGTTCCGAACTTGACGTTCGGCGCGAATATGATCGAAACACTCCGCAAGCTGACGGACAAGCCCATCGACGTCCACCTGATGGTCGTGGAACCCGAGCACTACATCGAATCGTTCGCCGCGGCGGGCGCGTCGGTATTCACTTTTCATCCCGAGGCCACGATTCACGTGCAACGGCAGCTGGACGCGGTGAAGAAGGAGGGGATGCTGGCGGGGCTCGCGCTGAATCCCGCGACGCCGCTCGCGCATGCCGAGGAAGTGATCCGCGATCTCGATCTCTTATTGATCATGACCGTGAACCCGGGGTTCGCTGCCCAGACTTACTTGCCCGGATCCAACGACAAGATTCAGCGTGCCCACGCACTACGCACCACGCACCCCTCTCTGCGCTCGGGGCAGGCTCACGCCCGGTTTTTCCTCGAGGTCGACGGCGGCATTTCACGGCAGACGATCGCGGCCGCGCATCAGGCCGGCGCCGATACGTTCGTCGCCGGGAACGCGGTGTTTGGCAGCGCGGACCCCGGTCGCGAGGTGCAGGAGCTGCGGCGCCGCTGCATGGTGACGGTATGACGAATCGCCAGCAGTGGACGCTCATTTCGGGCGTCGTGATGACGGCGGTGTTCGGCGTCGCGCTCGCGGTCAAGTTGCGACCGCAGTTGAGCCTGATCGAGGTCGGCTCGACCGCGCCGGACTTCAACGCGGTCGAGCTGCCGAGCGGGCGACCCACTTCGATCGAGAACTATCGCGGCAAGGTCGTGCTCCTCAACATTTGGGCGACGTGGTGTCCACCCTGCAGGGTCGAGATGCCCTCCATGGAGCGCTTGCATCGCAAGCTGGCGGGCACCGATTTCCAGCTCGTTGCAGTGAGCGTAGACGAACAAGACTCGTCGGTGGTGAACAAGTTCGTGACGGACATGGGACTGACATTCCCAATCCTGCACAACCAGGACGGGACGATCCGGCAGATCTATCAAACCACCGGGGTGCCGGAGAGCTTTGTCATCGATCGCGACGGCGTGATCGTCAAGAAGGTGATTGGTGCCGCCGACTGGGAAGCGCCGGTCAACGAACAGCTGATCCGGCGGCTCCTCAATGCCGCGCGCTAGCCTTCTCGAGTTCATCACCCGCAGCTGGCCAATTAAGGCCGCGGCCCTGTTTCTTTCCCTGATGCTGTACGTCGCGGTGCAGCTGCAGCAGCCCGTGACCGCGAATTTCGACGTTACGCTCAACGTCCAGCTTCCCCCGGGGCGCGCCCTGATTCAGAAACCTCCCAAGGTCTACGCGCAAATTTCCGGCAAAGGCACGCAGATCCTGAAGCTGCGATCGCTCGCGGGCGACATTACACGTCGGGTCCCCGACACCCTGACCGCTCCCACATGGGTGGTCCACCTCGCTCCGAGCGACGTTGAGCTGGAGCTGCCGAAGGGAGCCGACGTGCGGGTCATTGAGGTTCGGCCGAGCGAAATCACGCTCGCGCTCGACAGTGTCGCCCGCAAAGACGTGCGCATTGTGTCGCTCGTGACCGTGACCCTGGACTCGTCGCAGTTGCTGCAAGGCGGGCTTTCGATGACGCCGAACCTGGCCCGGGTCGTAGGACCGGGAAAAAGCCTCGCCGCGATCGAATCGGTGACGACGGTGCCCATGGAGATTGCAAATGTCTCGGGGACGTTCACGCGCACCGTACCGCTCGACACGATGCCGCTTGGGATCGTGCGGATCGCGCCGAAACAAGTGACCGTCACCGGCGAGCTGACCGCCATCTTGGAGCGCTCGTTTGCCGGCGTTCCGGTGGAGACCGGTGCCGGCGCAATCACCAACTACATCGTCACGCCGGCGCGCGTGTTGGTGTCCGTGCGAGGGCCTGAGGCACGCGTGCAAACTCTGACCCGAGATTCGGTCCGCGTCGTCGCGCACATCACCGGCGCGAGCAGCACGGGGGCCGCGGGGGCGGGGATCAGTGTGGCGAGGATTACTGTCATCGGGCCGCGCGGCCTCACCGCGCGCGCCGTCCCCGACTCCGTCACCCTGCGACGCCGCACGACGCCACGCCGTGGCTGACGTCGTCCTCGGCATCGAAACGTCCTGCGATGAGACGTCGGCCGCCGTTCTCGTAAAGGGCGAGCTCGCCAGCCTCATCATTCTGTCACAGGACGTGCATAAGGTCTTCGGCGGCGTCGTGCCGGAGCTCGCCAGCCGCGCACATCTCACCGCGCTCCCCGCCGTGGTGGATCGCGCGATCGCGGAAGCGGGCGTTGCGTTGTCCGCGGTGGACGCGGTGGCCGTGACCGCCGGACCGGGCCTGGCCGGGGCGCTGCTCGTGGGTGTCGTGTACGGCAAGTCGCTCGCCTTTGCGGGTGAGCGCGCGCTCATCGGGGTTCATCATATGGAGGGCCACTTGTTCGCCCCGACGTTGGAGGATCGCGATCTTGTGCCGCCTTTCGTCGCACTGCTGGTATCGGGCGGTCACACGCTGCTCCTCGATGTTCCCGCATGGGGTCGCTACCGCCTGCTCGGCGAAACGCGCGACGATGCCGCTGGCGAAGCATTCGACAAGGTTGGGACGCTCCTCGGCCTCGGCTATCCCGGTGGGCCTGCGATCGAGCGGCTCGCCACGGAAGGCGATCCGGGGGGGGGCCGGTTCCACTTTCCACGTCCGATGATCGCCGAAGGATTCGAGTTTTCGTTTTCCGGTCTCAAGACGGCGGTGCTGCACGCAGTACGCGCCTCGGATAATCTGGATCGCGATCGGGCGCACATCGCCCGCGGCTTTCAGGACGCGGTGCTGGACGTGCTGGTCACGAAGCTCGCCCGCGCGATCGATGCAACGGGGTACACGACCGCCGTCCTGGGCGGAGGCGTCGCGTGCAGCCGGGCAT
>DATFVZ010000184.1:0-5474 GCA_035259785.1 Gemmatimonadales bacterium | reverse complement strand
TCCAGCGCCCAAGTGACGAGCGAATCCACTGGCGCAAGCTCGCCGCCCTCCGCTTCGGGGAGGTCGAATGCGGGAATCGGCGTCAGTGGCGAGCGACCGAGCAGCGCGTTGAGTCGCGCCCCCATCGCGAGCCGCTCCTGTCCCATGCGCGTGATCTCTTCGCTCACGCGAGCGACTTCGACTTGTGACCGCAGCACGTCCTGCTGCACCGCCGCGCCAACGCTGTACATCGCAGTGCTCACGTCGACGAAGCTCCGCAGCAAGTCGCGCGTGCGCATCATGACGTTGAGCGCGCGATCAGCATACGCTGTCTGGTAGTAGGCCATGCGGACCTGAGCGACGAGCATGCGCTCTTGCTCTGTTGCGTCGGCGCGAGCCGCCGCTGCCGTATGCCGCGCAGCTTGTTTGGTGGCGCCGAGCTTGCCCGGCCAGGGCAGCATCTGCATGAGCTGCACCTGGTTCATCGTCATGGGATCCATCGTGTTGCCGAGGTCGGACGCCACGCGATTCATCAGTCCGAATTGCAATTGCGGGTCAGGGAGCGCGCCCGCGGGTCCGATCCGCGCGTTCGCCGCGTCCGCCGAGAGTCGCGCGCCGCGCAGCATCGGATTCGCCGAGAGCGCCACCCGAATTGCTTCGCTGACGGTGAGCGTGTCGGCCTGCGCAGCGGCGTGCCCGGCCCAGATCCCGAGCAACGCCGCCGTGAGGGAAAGCAGCCGTACTTTCATGCACGCTGCTCCGTCCGGGCCAGACGGTTGTAGACAACCGCGAGGAGCCATCCGATGAGAAGCCCGATGGCAGCGCCCTCAGCAACGAATACGATCCCGCCACCAATCGTTGGACCAGCGCCGATGAAAAGTGGCAGCCACGGATCGCTGCCCGCGATCAGGCCAATCAGCAGGCAGAGCACTTGAATGACTGCGAACGTGGCGCCGCCCGCGAAGGCGAAAGCCTTGGTGTTCAGTTGGGTGTTCATCTGATCCTCTCGTTGCCGGCTCTACCGGCGTAAACGTTTGAGAGCCCCGATGCTTACACATCGGGATGACCGCACGTCGCCTAGGCGACGAAGATCAGACCAGGTCGGGCGGAGGAGTTGGCGGGCTGCTGCGGAACAGCTCGTGCCTTACGGCACCAACCGTTCCAACAACGAGAATGACAGGCGCAGCGGTAAACGATGGTGCGGTGGAACGGAGCGCTGCCGAAACAGTCACACAACCATTAGCGGATACGCAGAGGCCCAAGCCCGCGTGGGTGCAGGCGTCATGGTCGACATCAGATACTAACGTCGGCATGCCCGAACCTTGCGGGGCGGGGCAAGATCCTTCCGCAGACCCTGTGCTGAGGGGTGATCCGATGACCGATAGCACAAGCAGCGCGAGCGTCGGGCCTGCGACCAGTCTGCGCCAACCGGATCTCCCGTTCATGCGAGTAAGTTGGATGGTCCGAGGCGATGGCAACATGAATTATTCGTAAAGGTTGCTTTACAGGCACCTTGGCCAGGTACGGCACCGTTATCGTATCAATTCGCCACCGTAGCTCAGTGGTAGAGCTCTCGATTCGTAATCCTGCATGGCCAGCGCACCCCAGCGCTGGCCGTTGTGTTTGAGCGCTCGGGATGATTTGAGCAATTGCCGACGCCAATCTGGAACGGATTGTTTGGCACCACTATCGGCACCACGAGCCGTATCTGGTGGGTCGTATATTCGTGCCGTGCTGCGGATCCTCATCCCAACTCATGCTCTCAAGTAGCGCACTGGTCTTCCTCACGCTGCTTCGGGGAGGCCAAAGCCAGGACAGCTCCGATCTTGCACGTCCTCGCCTTCGCGTGGAGGCAGCGCGCTTATCGATTCGACTCGATGGAATTCTCGACGAACCCGCGTGGTCTACCGCGGACTCCATCGCGAACCTGGTCGAGGTTGAGCCAACAGAGGGGGCCACACCCTCGGCCCGCACCGTGGTACGGGTCCTCACGACCGGCGACGCCATCCTCTTCGGAATCCGCTCTGACGATCCGGAGCCCGCACGCCTGGTCAGCTACGCCCGCGAGCGAGACGCGCGTCTCGACAACGAGGATCACATCAAGATCGTCCTCGACACCTACCTGGACGGTCGTTCGGGGTACGTGTTTGCCGTCAACCCGAATGGCTCGCGCTACGATGCGCTCGTAACCAATCAGACTGACGAAAACGCCAATTGGGACGCGGTGTGGGAGGCGGCCTCAGTTCGGACGTCTCGGGGCTGGTCGGCCGAGATCCGCATTCCGCTCAAGAGCCTGCTGTTCCGCCCCGGGCTCCCCGAGTGGGGATTCAATGTTCAGCGGCGCATCCAGCGGCTTCAGGAGACCGACCGCTGGGCCAGCCCGAGCCGGGACTACAAGGTGACGCTGACGAGCCGCGCCGGACTCCTCACCGGTTTGCCCCGCTTTCATCTCGGCATGGGTATCAGCGTACGCCCCGCGCTGATCGGCGAGCTGACGCGAGACAGCGCGTCCGTACCGGTCAGCGATAGCGGTCACCTGAGCCTTGATGTTACCCAGCGCCTGGGCAACAACGGCCTCGCATCAGTCACCGCCAATACCGACTTTGCGGAAACCGAGGTCGACAGCCGGCGCATCAACCTGACGCGATTCCCGTTGTTCTTTCCTGAGAAGCGCACCTTCTTCCTCGAGGGCGCGGACATCTTCGACTACGGGCTCGGCTTGGACGAGGATCTCATTCCGTTCTTCAGCCGACGGATCGGGCTGGTCGAGGACAGTCTCGGCGAACAGCAAGAAGTTCCAATCAACGTAGGCGGCAAAGTGAACGGCCGCTTTGGTGGCACCAACGTCGGAGCCCTCGCGGTGCGAACTGGAGATGTCGCCGGATTGCCCACCGGCACTGCGATGGCGGTGGTCCGGCTCAAGCAGAACGTGTTGCGCGAGTCGTCGGTCGGGATCCTCGGAACCGTCGGCGACCCGATAGGGCGGTCGGGCAGCTGGATGCTCGGGCCCGACCTGATCTACCAGACGTCGCGGTTTCACGGTGACAAGAATTTTCTCCTCGGGGCGTGGGCCTTGGCGTCTGGCCGTGAGGACCTCGGCCGAGACCGCAGCGCCGTGGGGGTTGCGCTCGCCTACCCGAACGATCTCTGGGACATCGCATTCAGCTACAAGCGGCTCGGCGAGTCCTTCGATCCCTCGATTGGATTTGTGCCCCGCCCGTCGGTGCAGATCGCGCGGCTCAGTTATGTGTGGCAACCGCGGCCACAGAAGCCGATCGGCCCACTCCATATCCGGCAGTGTTTTTGGGAGAACGAGCTGAGTCTGGTGGCCGGTCTCTCCGGCGACTGGCAGAGCTATCGGTATTTCATGGCGCCCATCAACTGCCGGCTCGAGAGCGGCGATCGCTTTGAGTTCAACATCATCCCGAATGGCGAACGGCTCGCCGACTCCTTCCAGGTCGCTGAGAATGTCACGATCGTGCCTGGGACGTACCGTTTCTGGCGTTTCCGGCTCGAGGCGGGCACGGCCCCGAAACGGCGGTTGAACGCGCAAGTCACGTGGTGGTTCGGTGGATTCTACGATGGACGACTGGACCAGTTCGAAATCACCGGCGCCTGGAAGCCGTCCTCACTCGTTATCGTGGAGTTTTCGGGAGAGCACGATGTTGGCCGGATGCCGGAGGGCAACTTCACGCAGGATCTCCTCGGCACGCGATTGCGGCTGAACGTCTCTCCCGACCTGCAATTGTCCAGCCTGCTGCAGTACGACACCGAATCGAACTCGGTAGGCGCGAACACGCGGCTTCGTTGGACCTATCGTCCGGTGGGTGAGCTGTTTCTCGTCTACAATCACAACCTGCGGACACGCGACCCGCTGACGTCGCGGCCGGAGCTCACGTTCGCGTCCAACCAGCTGCTCGTGAAGCTGCAATACGCCTTCCGCTACTAGGCGCCTACGGCGCCGAGTGTGCCGCGTCGAGCGCCGCGCGCAGTCCCTTCAGGACATCGGGCAGTGGCCCGTCCGCCCAGAAATGCATGTAGTAGATCTTCGGCTCTTCGCCGACCAAATGACTGTGCAGCGCGGTTGCCGAGATGCCGTTCGCGGTGAGCGCGCTCAGCACCGGCGCGACTTTGTCGCCCGTAATCGAGAAGTCTCCCGTCGCCACCGCGCGTCCGCCCTCGAGCACCTGAATATTGATGGGTGTCCCATACGCCTGTGCGGGGTTCAACGTCCGTCCGTGCATCGTCACAGCGCCCGATACGAGCACGGTCGAGAGCTGTGCGATGTTGCCTTGCGCACGTCCGCGCAAGCCCAGCGTGGCGAACACAGTTGCGGTGTCCATCGTGACGGGCTGCGGTGTCGGCGCAACGGGCGGCCGTGGCGTCTTCGTGCGCGCGAGCACGCGATCGAGCCGCAGCGCCAAGTCCACGGGATCGCCGTCGGCGTGGAAATGGACGTACGTCACCTGCGGTTCGCCCACGACGTGGTTGTGTATCGCGGTCACGCCGATGCGCTGGTTCCCCAACTCGGCGAGGACCGGTTTGACTTCATCGGCGGTCAGGACGAGGTCGCCCATCACCGTCGCGGCGTTCGGCTCGCCGGCGAACCCCGCCCAGGCGCCCAGCGCGAGTGACGGCGCGACCGTGACATCGCCGATGCGCAGCGTGATGTCGCGGCGTGGCCAACCGTAGCGATAGTAGCCGTTGGTGGAGGTTCCGGACGTCTTGAGAATCTTACCGACCGAATCCCACGGAGCCGGAAGCGGCGCTTGAGCCTGCATACCAACGTGTGCAAGACTTAGGAGGAGAGCGCTGAAGATCGCGCGGGACGGCATGGCGGAGCCTCCAGTAGGTGGCCAGAGGGATACCCGGCAACAGGGGGACTCGGCTCGGCTGCCTGACGTCACCGAGAGTACCGTCGCGAGGCCGGTCTCGCTCACTAATGAACACGAGGGTCGCAGGCCATGGGCCTGCGACGAGTGGTGTGACCACGTGAAACGCATTCTTCCAACCCCTGAAACGACGATCCGCGTCTTGGGGTGGCTGCCTGAGGCGATCCTGTTGATTGGGTCCCTTGCCGCGTTCGGTTCGCCGGCGGCCGCGCAAACCGACAGCGGGCGCGTAACCATTGCGGTGTGTCTCGGCGGTCGCCCGCTGCCGGAGGCCCTGGTACGGACTCCCCGCGCCGGCATCCGGACCGACGCGGCAGGGAGGGCAACTTTCCAGTTGCCCACAGGGCTCCACCGCCTCGCGGTGACCGCCATCGGTGTTCGCCCCGAGACGCTCGTCGTGATGGTACACCCACAGCTCGATACGACCGTGACCCTAGAACTCGTGGAACAGGCTGCCACATTGAGTCCAGTCGTTGTCGCGAGCACACGAGTGGCCCGTCGTTTGGAGGACGAACCCGTCCGGGTCGAGGTCCTTGCCGGGGATGATATTGACGAAAAGACGCAGATGCGGCCAGCGGACTTGACCGTGTTGTTGCGGGAGAT
>DATFVZ010000183.1:0-9046 GCA_035259785.1 Gemmatimonadales bacterium | reverse complement strand
GGCCATAGAAGAGCACCGCCGCCAGCTCGGCACGCGGTTGGGCCGGAATGTCGGCTCCGTCGTCGCGGCCGTGGATTACCTGCTCAACATCAGCGGCGAGCTCGTCTCCCCAACCATCGTGGAGCACGAAGCGCTCACGTTGCTCGAGCACCGCTCGATCACCGATCCGCTCACGGGGCTGTTCAACCGCTATCACTTCGAGGCGATGCTGAAGCGAGAAGTCGCCCGCTGCACCAGGTATGACGTGTCGCTCTCCCTGCTGCTCATCGACGTCGACCGTCTGAAACCGATCAACGACCGCTGGGGCCACCAGGCGGGAGACCGGGCATTGAGCCGCGTCGCCACCGCGATTCAGACGAGCCTGCGCGGTACCGACATTGCGGCCCGGATCGGCGGTGATGAGTTCGCGATCATTCTCCCGGACACCGATGCGGTCGCCGCCCTCATTGTCGCGACCCGCATTCGCCGCGCCCTCGCGCAGGCCGACTCGACGCCGGTGACGGTCAGCGGTGGCCTGGTGGAGCTGCCGCGCGGCCTCGCGGAAGCCTCCAGCGCTCAGCTCATGACGGCGGCCGATCTAGCACTGTATGCAGCGAAAAACGCGGGCGGAGATGCGATCGTGCAGCGGGAATACCAGGCAGGCTCGTCGACCGACGAGTAGTGCCTCCAAGGGGAATCGAACCCCTGTTCCCACCTTGAAAGAGTGGTGTCCTAGCCGTTAGACGATGGAGGCGGGGGACCCATAGCGGTAACGGGATTCGAACCCGTGTTTGAGCCTTGAGAGGGCTCCGTCCTAGTCCCCTAGACGATACCGCCACAAATCAAGAGGCGCGTGAATATCGCCAGCCAACTCCGGGGCGGTCAACTCCACACGCTAAAAGCTTGACCTTCCAACCGGGTTTCGTACCCTTACTCCCCGGTGAAACGCATAATCTCGCTGTTTGTCCCCGAAACGCTCATCCTCATTGGCTCGGGCGTGCTGCTCACCGTGCCCGCGCTGCGCGGTACGGCCACCGGTCTCGCCACGGTCCTCCCGTTCACCGTGCTGGCCGCCGCCCTGCTGCTCGGCTGGCGTTTCAATCGGTCCCGTCTGGTCTTTGCTATCGTGCTGATCGCGCTCACCGAGTATGCCCTGCTCCGTACACCCCTCCAGCTCGCGCCGCTGCGCGGCCGACTGCTCTTCCATGCTCTCACCTTCCTACTGCCCATCAACCTCGCACTCGTCGCACTGCTCCCTGAACGGGGCACGCTCACGGTCGCCGGGCTGATGCGTTGGGTCATGCTCGGGGTTCAGGTGGTGAGCGTCGGCTTCCTGGCGCGACAGTTCCCGAGCCAGATGGTTCGGTTTCTGACGACACGCATTCTGCCCGAGCGGTTTTTCGCGTGGACCCCGCTTCAGCAGCCAACGATCATCGCGTTTCTCGTAATCGGCGTCTTGCTCGTCATGGCGTGGATGCGCGAACCGCAGTCGCCCGTCCGTGGCTACGTCTATGCACTTGCCGCCGTGTTCGCCGGACTTTCTTGGCCTGTGGCGGGTCCCGGCCAGGAGGTTTGGCTCTCGACGGCTGGCCTGATACTCGTCATTGCCGTCATCGAGGCCTCGTACTTGATGGCGTATCGCGACGGTTTGACCGAGCTGCCCGGGCGGCGCGCGTTGAATGAGGCACTCCTCAGACTGAGCGGGCAGTTCAGCGTGGCCATGGTTGACGTCGATTACTTTAAGCGCTTCAACGATACATATGGGCACGATGCCGGCGATCACGTGCTCCGGCTCGTCGCCGCCCGGCTCGCGCAGGCACCGGGCGGCGCCACGGCATATCGCTATGGAGGCGAGGAGTTCGCGCTGGTATTCCCGGGCAAAGGAACCGAAGAGTGTCTTCCTCTTCTCGAAGAACTGCGGGCGACTGTTGAAACGAGTCGCTTTACCATGCGGCGCCGGTTTCGGCCGCGGAAGGCGAAGGTCGACAAGTCCCGCAAGACCAAGGAACCAATTACGATCACGGTGAGCATCGGGGTGGCCGAGCGGGATGACCGAAATGAGTCGCCGGATCAGGTGATTCAGGCAGCCGATAAGGCCTTGTATCGATCGAAAGAAGCAGGAAGGAATCGAGTGTCGATATGATGAGACTAGTCAACCCCCTACTTGACCCCGCCCCTGCGCGGCTCGACAATCCGCTGATCATGCCCGAGTCCCCAGGTCAACCGCTTCCCGAGCCGCGCGAGTACCGCCTGCGTGACGGCACACCGTTGCTTGTGCGCCCGATCCACAGCGACGACAAGGAGCGGCTTCGCGAGATTTTCCAGCACCTGTCCCCCGAGGCGCGCTACCAGCGGTTTCTCCATGCGATCAGCGAGTTGTCGGACGCCCAACTCCGTTCTCTGACCGAGCTGGACTACCACGACCACATGGCGTGGCTGGCGCTCGACCCAGGCCAGCCCGAACTGCCGGCGATCGGTGAGGCGCGTTATATCCGCGTGGCGAGCCACCCCGAGGTGGCCGAGGTAGCGGTGACCGTCGTGAATGCATGGCAGGGGCGGGGCGTCGGCACGTTGCTGTTCAGGATGGTGTGCAAGTGGGCGACGGCTCACGGTGTGCGGACGTTCCGGGCGTACGCACTCGAGAGCAATGACGCGATGATTCGAATCTTCAAGGACATCGGGGCACACCCCGTGCGCCATGAGGAAGGCGTGGTGGCGCTGGACATGCCCGTGCCAGCGACGTCCGAGGAGTTGCCCGACACCCCGACGGGCCGCGCTTTCCGCGAGGTGGCGCGCATCAGCCGTCAGATGCGCGGGTCCTGACGGGCGATAAAAGAAAAGGCCGCGAGGGTCGCGGCCTTCTCATTCCAGTGGTACAGAGGATTAGCGGTCGGTGCCGTCGTCCTGCCGGCCGCTACGCTCGTAATCCTGATCGCCCTGACCACCACCACCCTGGCGTCCAGGCTGCTGCTGCTGGCCACCACCCTGCCGGTCAGGCTGACCCTGACCACCCTGACCACCCTGACCGCCCTGACCACCCTGCTTCTCGCGGTCACGCTGCCTCGGGTTATTGGGATCTGAGTGTTTCACAATTCCTCCAGCGAAAGAGGTACGCACTTCGACTTTGGCGAAGTGCTGCTCGAATGTCGACGGGCCAGAACGGCAGCCGCATCCATCTTCGGGATGAAAAAAGGCTTAACTCCAGGTTGTAGATCGCAACGTTTGAGACGGTAAAAACAACGGAGGGGCCGATTGCTGCCCCTCCGGGTTGCAGCAAGATCGTCCGCGCTTACGGCAGGAAGCCGCGCGCGAACCCACCAGGACAGAGATCCGAGTGGAAATTCACGTAGAAGTCGCCCGGATTCGCGAGCAGCTCGGCGAGTGCCGCTTCGGCAGTCGCGAAATGCCCATTTGTGGTGGAGTAGATGCCGGCTTGACGGATATCGATGTGCCGATCGGTGAGATTCAAATCGGTTCCGACGGGGCTGCTGAGCCACCAAACAACGGGACCCGTCGTCGCGGGGGGGATCAGATGGTGGATGTGCCCGAAACGGACGCTTTCGTTGCCTTTGTTGTTGAGGATAACGACCGATTGAATGGTGCCATCTTGCAGAACCATGATCTGCGCGAGTCCTTCCGATTCGGTCGCGCACGCCGGCACTTCGATCTCGGACCGCAACTGCGTGTTGAATACGATGGGGGGAGCTGCTTCACTGGCGACGCTGGCGGCGAGAATCGGACAGCTCACGGTACAGCTCGTCAGCTCAACCTCACCGTCGATGATCAGGCCGACACCCTTGGCGTAGGACTTAAACCCGATGTGACCGTCCAGTGGGTTGAACTCCCGGACCCGCAACGTCTCGGTGTAGGTCCCCGCCGGCACCTTGACCGGGCCGCCTCCGGCGATTCGGCCCTCGTCCTCCGCGATGCCCGGCGCGCCTTCCATCTGGAAACTCATCTTGAAGCTGGGGTCGCCCGGCATGATGATTCCGGGGTGGAAGCGAGTGTCGGGGTCGGTGGGGCTGACGTCGCCGGCCCGCCACGTTCCTTCCGATGACGTGCCGCCCCCGGGCAGGTAGATGGTGACATCCTCCCCGAAGTAGCACACCGCGCCGGCGATGTTTTCGGCAAAATAGTTCTGAGAGACTTCGACCACCGTGTCGTTCACGGTCTCGCGCTCCTCGATGACGCGGGTCGTGACACCCCCGATGTCCTGCGTCGCGTTGAGCACGGTGATGGTCAACTGGATGAAGTCGCTGCCTTTCTTGCCCTCGAGCTGCCATTCGCGGCCAGGATGGATCGGGAAGTACGCGTTCTGCAGCTGCGTTGCGTCTATCGTGAACTGCTGGCCGAAGGCGCACTCGGCGACGTCGGCGGCGACCGCGATGTCGGCTCCGATGTCGACACCGGTGCCGAGGTCCATAGAAGGCAGTTGAGAACTTGAAGCCGTGGACGAGTCACATGCGGTCGAGACGATTGCCAGCCCGCATGCCAAGCTGGCGATGAGTCGTGAGGCCTGCTGCATTCGTACCTCCTATCCTGGGCGCCCCTCGCCTGGGCACTGCCGCGCTGACGGCGGGACGCATGTGCGGATGACGCGCGCAGCCGTACTACACTCGACAACCCCGGGATGGACCTGAGGATTTTCAGAGTGCGACGGAACGCGGGAATTAATTCCAAGCAGACTAGTAGTTGCAGCTGACACGAACAGTGCGGGCACTCGCAATCGGGGTGGTTGGCACCACCTTGCTGGGCTGCGGTGAGTCCGGCGGCGCGTCGTCGGCGCCGACATCAGGGGAGATGTCGACGCCGACGCAGCCGGCGGTCAGCTACTCGCCGCGCAGCCCACGGTACAGCTCTTCAACTGAACCCGCCCGTCGATGATCATGCCCACACCTTTTGCGAAGGTCTTGAACCCGACGTCACCGTCTAGGGGGTTGAACTCCCGGACCCGCAGCGTCTCGTTGAAGACACCGGCGGTGACCTTGACCTTACCGCTGCCGGTGATACGACCCTCGTCCTCCGCGATCCCCGGCGCTCCTTCCATCTGGTAACGCATCCTGACACCGGGGTCAGCGGGCATGATGATGCCGGGGAAAAACGGATTGTTGGGATCGCTGGTGTCGTCGGCCCGCCACGTGCCCTCCGTTGACGTGCTGCCATCCGGCAGGTGGATGGTCACATCTTCCCCGAAGTAGCACACCGCGCCGGCGCCGTTTTCGGCAAAATAGTTCTGAGAAACCTCCACTAGCACGCCGTTCACGGTTTCGCGCTCCTCAACGACCCTGGTCGTGACACCTCCGACGAGCTGCGTGGCGTTGAGCACGCTGACGCTCAACTGGGTGACCTCGCCGCCCTGTGTTCCTTCGAACTGCCATTGGCGCCCCGGGTGGATCGGGAAGAACTCGTTCTGCAGTTGGGCCGCCTCGATCGTGAACAGTTGCCCGAAGGCGCATTCCCCGACGTCGATGTCGATCGTGGCGAGTTGTTGAAAGAGCGGACCCGTGGACGATTCACACGCGGTCGAGAGGATCGCCAGCCCGCAAGCCAGGCTGGCGGCGACTCGTGGGGCCTTCTGCATGGTGCCTCCTGTCCGGGCGCACCTGCTTGGGCGATGCCGAGAGCGCGTCCCAACGTTGGGCCTTGAGCGGTCCGACGTCGTGACCACAGTCACGCTTTCGTTGTGTAGCGGGTTTTTAGCGGACGGTCAGCTTCCCGCGCATGGTGGGATGAAGCGTGCAAACGTACGAAATCACACCCTGCGAAGTCGCGACGTAACGTCCGGTCTGGCCCTGCGTGAGCGTTCCGGTATCCCAGCTGGTCTGGCCGCTCGCGGTCGCGCTATGCGGCACGATGTCACGGTTGATCCAGACGATGGTGTCACCGACCCGGGCGGTGAGAGCCGCGGGATGAAACTCCATCCCGCGGATCTCCACCGTGTGCGTCCGCGGTGTATGTCCCGCGAGTGCCACGAACAGCAAGGCCACCAGCTGCAACATCATTTCCCTGAACTCTCCCCGCTCAGCTCTGCCCGAACATGCTTGGCATGTTCGAGATGCGCGGCAATCGCCGGGCGTACATCCACGAGCAGTTTCTTCAACTCTGCATTTTCGGTCGTGGGCACGAGCAGCTTGTCGATCGCATCGAGCACCGCCTGGTGGTAACCGACTTCGCGGTCCATGTACGCACGATCGAACGCCCCTCCCTGCAGCGGCTCAAGCGTCTTGCGCGCGGCGGCGGCGCCGCTCATCAGCGACTCGCTCACCGCATTGTCCGCAGGGGTGACGCCCAGCTTCTTTGCGAGTGCCGCGGCCTGCGCGTTCACGGCGTTATGGTCGGTGATCATCGTCTGGGCGAACTGCCGCACCGCGGGCGTCCGCGTGCGCGACTGCGCAAACTTCGCGAGCTCGACATCAATGGCATTCGCGGTCACGGCGACATGGGCGACTTCGGGATCGGACAGATTGGGGGTTGCGGCGGGAGCGGGATTCTGTGCTTGCATCGATGTGAGCACGAGGGCCAACGAGACGAGCATTGCGACCTCCGATGTGAATGTTCTTTAGGACAGCGCTTGCCGAGCACACCCTTCAGGGTGTGAACCCGAAACTGACGACCTAATCACACTTTGTCAAGTATTTTATGTGATTACTGGACAAATGAGCATTTCCGGGCTATTCTGAGGCATGTCCAACTGGTTCGAACGACTCCTTGGGGAAACCCAGGCCCGACTTCTTGGTCTGCTCCGTCGCTCCCGCCAAACCATCACGAGCCTCGCGGAGGCCTTGGGCCTGACCGACAACGCCGTCCGTATGCACATCGCAGCCCTGCACCGCGATGGCATCGTCGAGCAGGTCGGGACGCTGCGCGACACGGGCGGCAAACCGGCCCGGGTGTACGGCCTCACACGCCAGGGTGAGGAGCTGTTCCCAAAGGCCTATGCCCTGGTCCTGGGCAAGCTCGTCGAGGAAATCGTCCGCACCCAGGGTCGCGAGCGCGCGATCAAGTTGCTCAGAGCCGTCGGGGCACAGACGGCGGCCGGCACTCCTCGGGGTACAAATCCCAAACGTCGCATGGAAGCCGCCGCGCAGCTATTCAGAGACCTGGGGTCTGACGCCGAAATCGAGAAGACGGCCGACGGATGGCGGCTCCAGGGATATGGATGCCCGTTGTCCGCGGTGACCGCCGGTCATCCGGAACTGTGCGAGCTCGGCAAGGCGTTGGTGGAGGAAGTCGTGGGTGAGCCAGTGACGGAGTGCTGCCAGCGCGGAGAGCATCCGCGCTGTGGATTCGAAATCACCGGGAGCGCCAAGTGACGAGTTACCGCTATCTGATCGTTGGTGGAGGCATGACGGCAGATGCAGCCGCCAAAGCCATTCGCGAAGCCGACCCCAAGGGAAATATCGGCATCATTTCTTCGGACCCGCATCCTCCGTACGCGCGGCCGCCACTCTCGAAAGCCCTCTGGAAAGGCGAGTCCGAAGACACGATCTGGAAGCACACCGAGACCGCCGGCGCAGAGCTGCAGCTTGGCCGCCGCGCAACGGCGATTGACCCACGCAAGAAGACCGTTACCGATAATCGCGGCAACACTGTCGTATATGAGAAGCTCCTGCTCGCCACCGGAGGCACACCGCGGCGGCTTCCGCTCCAGACCGATCAGATCATCTACTACCGGACCTACGACGACTATCGCCGCCTGCGCGCGCTCGCCGAGCAAAAACTCAAATTCCTCGTGCTCGGTGGCGGCTTCATCGGGTCGGAAGTTGGGGCGGCGCTCCGGATGGTGGGGCGCGACGTCACCATGCTGATTCCCGAAGACGGCATCGGCGCGCGCGTCTTCCCCGCCGATCTCTCGCAGTTCCTGGTCGACTACTATCGCGAGCAGGGCGTGGACGTGCGGACCGGTGAGGGGCTCGCGACGCTCACGCCCAGCGCGGGCAAAGTCATCGTGAAGACCACCAAAGGGGCGGAGATTCCCGTCGACGTCATCGTGGCCGGCCTCGGGATTCAGCCCAACGTCGATCTCGCCGAGCAGGCGGGTGTGCACGCCGAAAACGGCATCCTCGTGGATGAGCTGCTCCGCACCAACGTGCCCGACATTTACGCGGCCGGCGATGTCGCCAACTTCTACAATCCGCAGCTCGGCACGCGGATTCGAGTCGAGCACGAGGACAACGCGAACTCAATGGGGGCCGCAGCCGGTCGCTCCATGGCAGGCACAGGTACGCCGTACACTCACCTGCCCTTCTTCTACTCAGACCTTTTTCAGCTGGGCTACGAAGCGGTCGGAGAGCTGGATCCGCGACTTCAGACCGAGAGCGAGTGGAAAGAGCCGTTCCGCGAAGGTGTTGTGTACTATCACAAGGACGGGCGCGTGCGGGGCGTGCTGCTCTGGAATACCTGGGGACAGGTTGATCACGCACGGGCGCTCATCGGCACGGCGGGCCACTTAGTGGCTGGGTGATTCTCCGACGCTAACAGGCCCGGCAGGAATCGAACCTGCAACCCCAGGTGATGCGAAGCGCCGGATAGTTCAAGAAATCGGCAAAAGCCAGAGGAAATCCGTGCACAATCCGCATGACACGCCCTCAGAATCGCCGAATTCCTTCACGAAACCGTCAACCAATCGTCAATGAGGGGCGCTAATCAAGTCGCGTGCTTGGGTTTGTACGGATCCCGCAGCTTCCCAACAACGTACGCGATGGTCCTTCGCGTTTTCTTGATGGCCGGCCGCAGGACATGAATATCAGCTGCCGAGTCTGAAGGATGATGCTCAGCTCGTCAGCGCGGCAGTCAGGTGCCGAGCTGCTGATCGAGGGGCCTGATCATAAATGATATTCCATTTCGCCCCTGAGGCTTTCGGTGGATGCTAGCTCAACGACCACTACTGCCCCTTCAAGCCGTTCCGTCTCAACAGGGTCGCGGACCATTAGTGAGCCGGTTCTCACATAGTAGTCCCTAAACCAAGTCTGTAAATCCTCCAGCGACACAAGAAGCGAAGCGCTGGTGTAACGGTTACGGAATGAAATTACTTGGTCGGTACGACGGACGGCATATTCTCTCCGAA
>DATFVZ010000182.1:0-2823 GCA_035259785.1 Gemmatimonadales bacterium | reverse complement strand
GTACTCGGCATTCAGGCCTACGGCGTGGCGCGCTATCACCGCGCGCAGGCCGATCGCGTCCTACGCGACTACGCCGCGCTCGCTGCGGCGCGTGTTGCGGAACGCACCAGGGTTTACATCTACTGGGCTGTCGCCCCACCGCTGAAAGCGATCAAGCACGCAACCGAAAAAGCGTTGGGCAAGTTGCCGGCGCCGAGCGAGGTACGCGTCGACGTTATGGAAGAGGAGTTCTCGCTCACGCCCTACATCCGTTTCACGTTCCGGATGGACCTGAAGGACAAGCGGCTCGAAACCGCTGGCGAGCCACTGCCCGCCGCTGTTCGGTCCTGGCTAATCGACACTTTGCCGACGCACGCGCGCGCAGTCTATGACACGTTGTGGAAGCCCAACATGGGGACGGTGCTGGGCCAGCCGGGCGGAGAGCGGCGCTACGTCGCGTACACCCTACTGCGCGATTCCAAGGGCGTGCTGCGTAGCGCGCTCGGGTTCGAGGTCAGACCCTCGGCGCTCAAGCCGCTGGTCATTCAGGCGACTGAGAAGTTGGCGCTCCTGCCACGGCCGCTGACCGGCGGTGTCCAGTACGACTCGATGGGCTCGATCATCATCACCGATCGGTACGGCGTCGAGATTTATCGATCTGCCGTCCAGTACACCTCGCCCTTCACCGCTCGCGACACGATCGGTACGGACATGGGGGACCTCTACGCGCAGGCGACACTACGCCCATCGGTGGCCGAGAAGCTCATCATCGGCGGTCTGCCGAGGTCCCGCCTGCCATTGATCCTTGGGCTGCTCGGCCTGACCGCGGCATTAATCGGCACGGCGCTCGTTCAGTTGCGGCGGGAGTCCCAGCTCGCGCGGTTACGAACAGATTTCATTTCCGGCGTGTCGCACGAGCTGCGGACGCCACTCGCCCAAATCCGCATGTTTTCCGAAACCCTCGTGCTCGGCCGCGTGCGCTCCGACGATGAGCGGCTGCGTTCGCTGGCGATCATCGATCAGGAAGCGAGGCGACTGACGCATCTGGTCGAGAACCTGTTGCACTTCTCGCGGGCCGAGCGCCGGACGGCGCACATCGCCCCCGAGCCGACGGCGCTCGCGCCACTCGTGCAAGAGGTGATCGACGGGTTCGCGCCCCTGGCGGCCGCGCGCGGAGCGCGGTTGTCAGCCGCCGTTCCTGAAGATCTGGTCGTCCCGGCGGATCCCGGGGCCGTGCGACAGATGTTGCTCAACTTGCTCGATAATGCGGTGAAATACGGTCCTGCCGGACAGGAAATCCGTATCGGCGCGATCAGGGAGAATGGCGCCGCGCGACTTTGGGTCGACGACGGCGGGCCCGGCATCCCGAGCGCCGATCGCGAGCACGTTTGGGAGCGCTTCTGGCGGCTCGAGCGCGATCGCGGCTCGGCTGTCGCCGGCAGCGGCATCGGGCTCGCCGTGGTGCGTGAGCTGGCTCAGCTGCACCATGGCCGCACCTGGATCGACGAGACGGGCGCCGCTGCCGGAACGCGCGTCGTCATCGAGCTGCCCGCATGAGCACGTCCTCCGCTGCTCCCGGCATCGTGAGCCACGCGACAAAGCGGATTCTCGTGATCGAGGACAATCCCGATCTCGCGTACGGGCTGCGCAACAACCTCGAGATCGAGGGCTACGAGGTCGAGGTTGCGAAGGACGGGCCGAAAGGGTTGTCGCGCGCTCGGGCCACGCGTCCCGACCTGGTGGTGCTCGACCTGATGCTTCCAGGCATGGACGGCTTCCGCGTGCTGCGGTCCCTGCGGGAAGAAGGCATCGCAATGCCGGTCCTGATTCTGACGGCGCGTGGCGAAGAGGCCGACAAGGTCCGCGGTCTGCGATTGGGCGCCGACGACTACGTGACCAAGCCGTTCGGGGTGCTGGAGCTGCTCGCCCGCATCGAAGCGTTGCTGCGCCGCGTCACCGCGCCGCGGAAGAATGGCGGACCACCGGGACCGACGATCGAGAAGTTCGGCGAAATCGAAATCCTCACGCCGTCGCGGACCGTGCTGCGAAGCGGCTCACCGGTTTCGCTCACACCCAAAGAGTACGATTTGCTCCTCGCGCTGCTGCACCGCGACGGGGCGTGTATCACGCGCTCGGATCTGCTTATTGAAGTGTGGGGCTACAGTGCCGAAGTCATGAGCCGGACGGTCGACACGCACGTGGCCGAGCTGCGGCGCAAGCTGGAGCGCGATCCGGCGAATCCCAAACACATTCTCACCGTCCGGAAAACAGGCTATCGTCTAGCGCGGTGAGCGCGACGAAAGCCGAGATCCTCCGCCGGCTTCACACCCAAGGCCCGATGCTCGTGCTGCCCAATGCATGGGACGCGGGCAGCGCCCGGATCTTTGTTGAAGCAGGATTCCCCGCCCTGGCCACCACCAGCGCCGGCATCGCGTTCAGCCTGGGCTACCCTGACGGTGAGCGCATCAGTCGCGACGAGATGCTGGCCGCGGTTACCCGAATCACGCACCGCATCGCCGTGCCCATCACCGCCGACATGGAAGCAGGTTATGGCTTGGCGCCCGAGCTCGTCGAGAATACGGTTCTTCGCGTCATCGACGCGGGTGCCGTAGGTATGAATCTCGAGGACCGCATCGAAGGAAAGCATCTCATCGACTTTCAACTCGCGGTCGAACGGGTGAGCGCCGCGCGTGCTGCTGCCGATGCCGCTGGTGTGCCCCTCGTCCTCAACGCGCGGACGGACGCCTTTGAAGCACCCGAGCTTCGCCCGGAAAAGCGTCTGGAAGAGGCGGTGCGCCGCGGCAATGCGTTCCGGGAAGCGGGGGCGGACTCGGTCTTCGTTCC
>DATFVZ010000181.1:0-47559 GCA_035259785.1 Gemmatimonadales bacterium | reverse complement strand
ACAGGAGCGGCTCGCGATGGGGGCGCGACTCAACGCGCTGCTCGGTCGCTCGCCACTGACGCCGATTCCCGCATTCGACCTCCCCGAAGCGGAGGGCGGCGAGCTTGCGCCAGTGGATTCGCTCGTCACTTGGGCGCTGGAACAGCGACCGGCAGTACTGGCCGGAAGCGAACGAGTGGCTGCGGCCGAAGCATCATTGTCGGCCGCGCGGCGGGGGCTGTGGCCCGATTTCTCCTTTGGCTTCGCCTATCAGCAACGGCCGCAGTTTCCGGCGATGGTCAGTCTGATGGTGGGGATCACCCTGCCGATCTTCGCTGGCGCACGACAACTGCCCATGCGCCGTGAAGCAGCGGCGGTGGTGGACATGGCGGGCGCCGAGCTGACGAATCTGCAAGACGAGACCGTTGCGCGGATAATCGAAACCCGCGCCCGCGCGGTTCAGGACCGAAACCTGATCCGCTTGTACCGCGGCAGTGTCGTCCCACAGGCTCGCGCGGCCGTGCAGGCGTCGCTCTCGAATTACCGGGTCGGTCGCGTCTCGTTCATGACGCTCGTCGACAATCAGATGACCGTGAATCGCTATGAGACCGAGAGCTATCGGCTGCTTGCCGACTATCACCAGGCCATGGGCGAGCTCGAAGCGCTCGTCGGCCGAGAGGTACGGCCATGAATCGCGCGTTCGTGTGGATCGCCCTGCTGGCGCTCGCTACTCCAACAGCGTGCCGGAACAAGGCGCAGGCTGATCAGATGGCCGGTATGAACATGAGCGACACCGCGGCTGCCGATACCGGCAGTCACGACCGAGCGCCGGTTCACTTGTCGTCCGAACAGGCGCGCGCCATAGGCATCACCTTCAGCGTTGTTGAGCGCGGCCCACTTGCACGGACCGTCCGCACCAGGGGCCAGATCGTGCCCGCCGAGCCCAACCTGGCGGAGATCACGACCAAGTTCGACGGCTTCGTCGAGCAGTTGTTCGTAAATGCTACTGGCACAAGCGTGCGCCGCGGTGAGCCGCTCCTCACCATCTACAGTCCGGTGTTGGTCGCCGCCCAGGAGGAGCTACTTGCGGCGAGGCGGCTCGCGGGTTCTGTGGATTCCACAGACGTCGAGGCATGGCACGACGCACAGTCATTGCTTGAAGCGTCTCGGCGGCGGCTGTCCTACTGGGACATCTCGCGCGAGCAGATCGATCGCCTGGAACGCACAGGGCAAGCGACTAAGACACTCACCCTGAATGCGCCATTCGCGGGGATCGTGCTCGAAAAGATGGTCGTCGCCGGTCAGGCCGTGATGCCGGGAATGAAGCTCTACCGAATCGCCGACCTCAGAACAGTGTGGATCGAAGGCGCGGTATTCGAGCAGGATCTTCAACTCGTCCATCTCGGTGCACCGGTGAGCGCCGAGTTCGCGGCGTATCCCGGACCCAGATTCGATGGTCGCGTGACCTTTGTCGCGCCGACGGTGGACGACTCGAGTCGCAGTGGTCGCGTCCGCGTCGAGTTTCCCAATCCACGCGGCGAGCTGCGGCCTGGCATGTACGCCACGCTCCTATTTGATGCCGTCATCGACCGCGATGCTGTGAACGTCCCGGCCGAAGCGGTGGTTCAGACTGGCGAGCGCAATCTCGTTTTCGTCGTAGGCCAAAGCGGTATGCTCGAGCCACGTGAGGTCGTGCTTGGGGCACGCGCCGGAGATCGGTTCCAGGTTCTGAACGGCGTCGCTGCCGGCGAGCGCATCGTCGCCGCTGCGAATTTCCTCGTCGATGCCGAATCGCGACTCACGGCCGGCGCGAGCTCCAGTATGCCGGGGATGAACATGGGCCCGGAGAAGCGCCCATGATCGCCAACGTGATCGCGTGGTCGCTCCGCAATCGGTTCCTCGTCGCCCTGGCGACGGTTGCTCTCATCTTCGGTGGCACTCGGGCGATCGGTACGACTCCTATCGATGCTCTGCCCGACCTGTCGGACGTGCAGGTCGTCATTCAGACTGACTTCAGCGAGCAGGCGCCGCAGATCGTCGAGGATCAGGTGACGTATCCAATCGCCTCCGAGATGCTCAAGGTCCCCGGCGCGCGCGTCGTGCGGGCCTACTCATTCTTCGGCCAGTCACTTGTCTATGTCCTGTTCGAGGACGGGACCGATCCATACTGGGCGCGCTCGCGTGCGCTCGAGTACATGAATGGGCTGCGCCAGCGCCTCCCAGCGGGCGTGGAGCCAACCCTCGGTCCGGACGCGACCGGCGTTGGATGGGTGTTCGAGTACGTCTTGGAAAGCGACTCGCTCGATCTTGCGCAACTCCGCAGCCTGCAGGATTGGTATGTGCGCTACCAGCTCACAGCGATTCCCGGCGTGTCCGAAGTCGCGAGTCTCGGCGGATATGTCAAGCAATACCAGGTGGAAGTCGATCCCCAACGACTGCGCGCCTATCGGATCCCAGTGATGCGCGTCGTTGAGGCGATCGGCTCGCATAATGCTGATGTTGGGGCACGCGTTATCGAAATGGGCGGCCGCGAGTACATGATTCGCGGTCTTGGCTATCTCCGAACGGTCTCAGAGATCGAGTCCGTGCCTGTGGGCGCCACGATGGCCGGCACACCCATTCGCGTTGGCGACGTTGCGTCCGTACAAGTGGGACCAGCTCCGCGGCGAGGGGCGACAGACTTGAGCGGCCGAGGTGAAGTCGTTGCGGGGATCGTGATCATGCGGTTCGGGAGCGACGCGCTGAAGACTCTCAGGGCCATCAAGCACCGCATCACTGAAATCCAGGGAAGTCTCCCCAGTGGCGTGCGGCTCGTTCCCGTCTACGATCGGTCGGACCTCATTCACCGCGCCATCGTCAACCTGAACCGCACCCTGCTGGAAGAGTCGATAATCGTGGCGCTCGTGTCGGTGCTGTTCCTCCTGCATTTCCGCTCGGCGCTGGTGGCGATCGTTACGCTGCCTCTTGGCATCCTGATCTCGTTTCTCGTCATGCGCGCACTCGGCGTCGGCGCGAACATCATGAGCCTCGGCGGTATCGCAATCGCAATAGGTGCGATGGTAGACGCAGCGATCGTGATGATCGAGAACTTGCACAAGCACCTCGAACGCGGCTCAGGACGCGATCGCTGGGAGATCGTGCGCGAGGCGACCGTGCAGGTCGGGCCGCCGCTCTTCTTCTCTCTGCTGATCATCACTGTCTCGTTTCTGCCGGTCTTCACGCTCGAGCAACAGGAAGGCCGGCTCTTCAAGCCGCTCGCCTTCACGAAAACGTTTGCAATGGCCGGCGCCGCGCTGCTCTCGATTACGCTCGTGCCGCTCCTGATGGGTTTTCTCGTCCGCGGCCGCATCCGCCCGCAGGAATGGAATCCGATCAATCGCTCGTTGATGCGCGTCTATAGGCCCGTCATCGCGTGGGTGCTCCACCGCCCTTGGCACGTCGTCGCGGCAACTGCAATCGTGCTGCTCGTCACGATTCTCCCGTGGAGCAGGCTCGGCAGCGAATTCATGCCACCGCTCGATGAGGGTTCCCTGCTGTTCATGCCCACGACGGTGCCCGGTGTGTCCATCGGCCAAGCGCGCGAGATCATGCGCTACCAGGACAGCGTGCTCGCGAGTTTTCCCGAAGTCGCATCGGTCTTTGGAAAGGCGGGTCGGGCGAATACAGCGACCGATCCAGCACCACTGGACATGTACGAAACCACCATCGTGCTCAAACCGCACAACGAGTGGCGTCGCGGCGTGACGACGGAGCGGCTCGTGAGCGAGATGGATCGCGCGGTCCGCCTGCCCGGTGTAACCAACGCGTGGACCATGCCGATCAAGAACCGCATCGACATGCTCGCCACAGGCGTGCGAACGCCGGTCGGAATCAAGGTGTACGGGCCGAACCTGGACACACTGCAGCAGCTCGGCATTGCCATCGAGCGCATCGTCAAAATGGTGCCGGGTACGCGCAACGTCTTTGCCGAGCGAAACGTCTCGGGATACTACATCGACATCCGGACCGATCGCGCCCAGGCCGCGCGATATCGGTTGAACGCCGGCGACTTGCATGACGTCGTAATGGCTACGGCAGGCGGCATGACCGCGGCGATCACTGTGGAGGGTCGGGAGCGCTACGAAGTGAACGTGCGCTATCCGCGCGAGCTGCGCGACGACGCGCAGAAACTGAGCGAGATCGTCGTGCCGGCGATGTCGGGTCTCCAAATCCCACTGGGCCAGGTCGCTCAGGTGAATGTCGTCCAAGGCCCCATGGCTGTTAAGACCGACGATGCGTTTCCGGTGACAACCGTCTATGTCGACATCGAGGGCCGAGATCTGGGTGGGTACGTGCGTGACGCACAGCGAATGGTCGCCGCGGAGCTCAAGTTGCCGGCGGGCTACAGTCTAACGTGGAGTGGGCAGTTCGAGTTCATGCAGCGCGTCACCCAGAAACTGAAACTCGTCGTCCCCGTCACGCTGGCGATCATCTTCCTGCTGCTGTACCTCAATTTCCGTCGTGTCGAGGAGACGCTGATCGTCATGCTGGCGCTGCCGTTTGCGTTGGTCGGCGGCATTTGGTCGCTGTGGGCGTTGGGCTATAACACGAGTGTGGCGGTGTGGGTGGGGATGATCGCGCTCTCGGGAGTCGCGGCGGAGACGGGCGTGGTGATGCTCGTTTACCTGGACGAGGCGTGGAAAGAGCGGACTGCGAAGGGACGGCGGACATTGGCCGACCTCGTCGCGGCGATCGAGGAGGGCGCTGTGGGAAGGCTGCGGCCCAAGATGATGACGGTGGTGGCAATCATGGCCGGGCTCGCACCGATCTTGTGGAGCACGGGGACCGGAGCCGACGTTATGAAGCGCATCGCGGCACCAATGGTTGGCGGCATGATTACGTCGACGCTGCTGACACTCGTTGTGATACCCGCGGTCTACTTTCTGTGGCGTAACTGGCAATTGCGGCGCGAGGCTCCATGACGGACCATCACGAGCACCACCATCACGCACACGTCCCGACTCCTCCAGAATCGGCGCGACACGCGCACACTGAGCATCGCGCGCACGACATGCATGCAGGGCACTCGCCAGACATGTTCCGGCGCCGCTTCTGGCTCTCCGTTGCCCTTACAGTCCCCGCCGTAATCTGGTCCGAACACATTCAGATGCTGCTGCGATACCGCGCGCCCGAGGTGCCCGGCTCGCGGTGGATCCCTGCAGTATTCGGCACTCTGGTTTTCCTCTATGGCGGCCGGGCGTTCCTGCAGGGCGCCTGGCGGGAGCTGAGAGATCGGCTGCCGGGCATGATGACGCTGATCTCGCTCGCCATCACGGTCGCCTTCGTCTTCTCATGGGTGGTGCAGCTCGGCCTAATTGCCGCGGACGCCTTGTGGTGGGAGCTCGCGACACTCGTCACGATCATGCTGCTCGGTCACTGGATCGAGATGCGGTCAATCCAGCGCGCTCAGGGTGCCCTCGCAGAATTGGCCAAGCTGCTCCCCGACACCGCGACGCGGATCAACAACGGGGCCGAAGAGCAGGTCCCGATCGAGATGCTCCACCCTGGAGATATCGTGCTGATTCGACCAGGCGAAAGCGTGCCGGTCGATGGCAGCGTCCGACAGGGCGAGAGCAGCCTGAATGAATCGATGATCACCGGCGAGTCACGGCCCGTCCACAAGCGTGAGGGCGACGAAGTCATCGCGGGAACGATCAACGGACAGGGTTCCGTTCGCGTGGAAGTGAAGACCACGGGCGATGACACGAAGCTCTCGCGCATCATGCGACTCGTGGCCCAGGCGCAACAATCCAAGTCGCGCGCCCAAGTGCTTGCCGATCGTGCAGCCCAGATGCTTACCGGAACCGCCATTGCGGCCGCGCTGGTCACGATGGTCGTGTGGCAGCTGCTTGGCGCACCAATCGACTTCTCGATTGTCCGCGTCGTGACTGTGCTGGTAATCGCCTGCCCACATGCCCTCGGCCTCGCCGTCCCCCTGGTCGTCGCGATCTCAACGACCCTTGGCGCGCGCGCCGGGCTGCTCGTGCGCGATCGGCGCGGACTCGAAGAAGCGAGAACACTCGATACAGTGATTTTCGACAAGACCGGAACGCTCACACTCGGTGAGTTTCGCGTGGTCGATGTCGCCGCCGCGGACGGCACGTCACCCGATATGGCGCTACGCGTCGCGGCAGCCATTGAAACCGAATCGGAGCACCCGATCGCTCGTGGAATCGTGAAAACCGCGGAGGACCGAAACCTCGATTTGCCGGCCGTCAAGGGCTTCCGAGCGCTTCCCGGAAAGGGTGTTGCCGCAACGGTCGAGGGTGTCGAGTATCGGCTCGGTGGCCCCGCGCTGCTCAAGGCCGAGAATGCTGAGGTGTCGGCGAGTCTCCAGCAGGCGGCCTCCACGGCTGCGCAGCGCGCCCAATCTGCCATTTACCTGCTTCGCGACGGTGGGGCGATCGCCGTGTTCGCGGTTGCGGATGCGATCCGGCTGGAGAGCAGAGAGGCGATCGACGCGTTGCATCGGCGCGGAATCGAGGTCGCGATGCTCACCGGCGACGCGCGGGCCGTTGCCCAGGCGGTGGCGAAAGACCTCGGCATCGACACCGTCTTCGCTGAGGTGTTGCCAGAAGACAAGGCGTCCAAGGTGGAGGAGTTGCAAAGGAAAGGGCGGAAAGTCGCGATGGTGGGGGACGGCGTGAATGACGCCCCCGCGCTAGCGACCGCGGACATCGGCATCGCGATTGGAGCAGGGACCGACGTGGCGGTGGAAGCCGGCCACATCGTGTTGGTGCGCTCCGACCCGCGCGACATTCCGAGAATCGTCACGCTGTCGCGGGCTACCTACCGCAAGATGGTCCAGAATCTGTGGTGGGCAGCGGGCTACAACATCTTTGCAATTCCGCTGGCGGCCGGGGTGCTGGCCAGTGAAGGCATTCTGCTCTCACCGGCCGTTGGTGCGGTGCTAATGTCGGCGAGCACCGTGATCGTTGCCATCAACGCCCAACTGCTCAAGCGGGTTCGCTTGTAGGCCGGAGATTCAGCCCTAATGAGCTGTCATAGTCTCAATGCTCCTCGTGCATGTCGCGCATGGGCATCGCCATTCCCGACATCCTGTGCGGACCATGGATCGGCCGAACGCGGAGGAACACCATACCTCCCACCGGCGTCCGTGACCCATAGAACTGCTCGAGGTCAGTTGGCACGCGGTTGATCGTCCCTTGCAGCCCGACCCCGACCGTCGCCCGTGCGGTGCCGAATAGTTCCCGGATGTACCCTGCGGAGATCACCGTGATGCCAAACAGCCTGTTCGGCGGCACGATGCTGCTGGCGACTTCCAAGTCCGCAGCGGTCTTCTGCACAAACTCCACGCGACCAAAGATCGTGTTGTCACGATTGAGCACTGCCTCGGCCTCAGCGAGGGCGGAATGCGACGTCGTCCCAGCGTGACGATTCGCACCCCAAACGAAGGCCGCCGCGACGTGGCCGTCTTGGCCGAACCTGGAACCATGCAGAATCGATGCGGTAGCCCGGTGAGTCGCGCTCGGGTCCACTGCCTCGGGGCTTTTCAGGTAGCCATAGCCCGTGGAGACTGTCCAGTTTGAGTCGAGATGCGCCGTAAAGCGCCCGGAGTAGGAATCCAATCGGATCGGATCGAATCCCCAGCGCTCCTCATTGGGTTCGCGGCCGTTGAATACCGAGCCCTCGAGTTTCCAATGGTGACCGAACAGTCCACCAGTGAGCACACCAAAGCTGATGTGCGTGGCGTCTTGCCAATGGTGACCCAGCGGCGCGACCAGATTGTCCATCGCCGACGGGCGATGCATGAACGCAACGGGACCCAGTGCGGGCTCGCCCGACGGTGCCGCGTACAACGAAACGCCCAGGGTAGACGACAGTGCCCGCTCGTACATGACCGCCAGTTCCATCCAGAAGTCGTGGGGGTGCTGCCGGTCGACGAGCGGTTGGCCCTGGTACGTCTCGCCACTTTGCAGCAGCAACGGATAGCCTTGGGTCGTCACGGTTGCCGGGTCCAGACTCAGCATCGTTCTCGCCTGAAATCGCCCGCCCCAGAGATCGCGGCTCGCCATCAGCATCGCCCAGTTCAGCGAACCGAACTGCTCGTCTCCGCGGGGGCCGCCCTGGGCGTCGTACTGCACGAAACCAAATCCGTGTAGCATGACGAGCCAAGATCCGGCCATCCAGTGACGAGCCGGGAGAGGCACGGCATCGGGTATCCAGGTCGTGCCGGAACCCATGCGTTCCATCGGAATGCCGAGGGGATCGAGCATGTTCATCATGCCGGTGTCGGGCGCCGATCGCGCAACGTGCGCTGTGGTGTCGTGGTACTGCGGGTGTTGCGCCTGAGTGTCACGAGTACCGAAAACGGCGAGACCGACCACAACCAGTGCGACTATGCGAATCATGTGTGCCTCAAATGCCAGAGTCAGGCCCGATGCGAGAGGTTTCGCAACGAGCCGCGTGATGGACCGTGGATTGTGCTGGGGCGTTAGGCTCTGGGAGGCGGGGTGTCTGGGGCGGGTGTGCGTGACTGAGCTGACACCTCAGCGACTAGACCGAGCTGACGATGGGCGATCGGATTCACGATTGACGTTGTCGCGTGGCTCGCCGAGATCGTCACTGAACACGTCGTGAGCGCCTGGCAGCAGATGGGGATTGCCGGGGCGTGCTCCTGATGATTTGGCACGGACTGCTGTTGTTCGTGATGTTGGTGACCAAGGGGCATGGGCTTGGCGTATTTGCCCACACAGCGTTGTTCTTGCGCGGTGAAACCGAGATTCAGGACGAGAGAGGCGAGCAGAGCGCCGAGAAGGGGGGATCGCACGTCAGTAGACTAAGCATGGGGCGTGGGGATTGGTAGTCGCAGCGGTCGTTGGACGGCTGCAGCCAGGGTATTCAGCGAGCGATTGGGAACAAGCGCTTGTCAGTCGTATGTTACGCCAACGGATGAAGACCAACTTCTCAGCTGCTGCGGCGGCGCTGGCACGCCGTGATCCCATCATGGCCAGGCTGATCGACCGAAGCGCACCGTTCCACCTTCCCAGGCGCGCCACACGCCACTTTGGTGCCCTCGCCGAGAGCATCCTCTACCAGCAGCTTGCGGGCGCAGCAGCGGGCGCGATCCACCGGAGATTCCTGGCGCTGTTCGATGGTGGCCTCTCTCCCGATACGCTCTTGGCCTTGCCGGCCCGAAAGCTTCGCGCCGCCGGACTCTCACGGAGTAAGGTCGCCGCCATTCGCGACCTCGCGGCAAAGGTGGTGTCGGGATCCGTTCCACTCCATCGCATGGGCAGGCTTGCCGACGAGGAGGTCATCGCAGCGCTGTCGGTGGTCCACGGCATCGGACGGTGGACGGCCGAGATGTTCCTGATCTTTCAGTTGCGGCGCCTCGATGTCTGGCCGGTGGGAGACTACGGTGTTCGCAAAGGATATGCGCTGGCCTATGGGTTGCCGAACCTACCCACGCCGAAAGAGCTCGAGGCCGCCGGCGAGCGCTTCCGGCCCTATCGCACGGTGGCTGCGTGGTACTGCTGGCGAGCGGTCACCGAGCAGCGAGCTCGGCGTCCTGTCGATTGAACTCAGGACCGGATTTCTTCGGCGGCCCGGATGCTCACGAAACCCCGGTACAGCAGCAGGTCGTACACGATTTTCAATGTGCCGGCGATGAAAAGCGGCATGCTTATGAGCGCGGGGTGGGCGAAGAGCAGTCCAACAAACAGTGGAGCGATTGCGGCACCGGTCGTACGCGCCACCCCGGTAACGCCTGCGGCGGCCGACCGTTCGTCGGGCCCCACGATGGCCATCAGATATGACTGGCGCGTAGGCACATCCATTTGACTGATGCTGAAGCGCGCAAACAGGACAGCGACGGCGAGCGGCATCGTCGGCATCAATGGGACCAGGATCAGCAGCACGTTCGACGGCAGGTGGGTGAACACCATGGTCCGCACGAGACCGAAACGCGCCGCGAGCCGCGAGGCAAGCAGGGCGGAGAGTCCCGCCAGCACATTCGCACCGAAGAAAATCGCGCCGAGTGTCGCAGGGCTGACGCCGAACCGGAGGAAGAACCAGTAGGCCGCGAAGCTCTGCACCACGAACCCACCCGCGAACGCATCGAGAGCGAACAGGCCGGCCAGCTTGAGGACGAGGCGCCGCGAGGGGCCAATTCCCAACAGCGAACTCGCTCGCTCGGAAACTGCGACTTCGACGTTCGGCGACAGCCGGGTGAAGCTCAATCCGAGAACGATGCCGATCGTAGCGTATAGGAACACCACGATACGGTAACCGTGAAATGCTTCCGACAGACCGCCGCCGGCCAACGATCCAATGGCCGTCGCGACCGCACCAGCCAGCGTGTACCACGCGAATACGGACGTCCGGATTGCGGGCGCGACGACGTGGGCCAAGGCCGCTTGCTCAACGGGAAGGAACGGCCCGACTTCATTCCCGCTCGGACTGATCACGCCGAGCGTCCCGGCGATCAGCATGACCAGGAAGTTGCTCGTCAGGGCAAACGCGGTACCTGCGAGCACCATCAGCACTGCGCCGGCGATCAGTATCCTGCGCCGACCGACCCGATCCGCGCGCGTTGTAAGAAACAAAGACACGGCTGTATCGCCCACGAGTGTGAGCGTGAGCAGGAGGCCAATTTGCGATGTTGAAAAGCCGAGCTCGGTGAGATACAACACCAGCACGACCGAGAGCGCTCCATACGCAAAGAGACGAAGGGAGCGCGTGAACAACAGGAGGCTGCGATCGGTCACGTGCATGGTCGGAAATGCGTTTCGGTTTTAGCGGTCGCTCGGTTCGAGAATTCGCAACACGGGACGTCCGCCGACGTCGGCCAGCGGCAAGTAGACTCGATGAGTTGTGGGATCAACCGAAACTGTATGTGCGCGCGGCGCGCGATACCAGCCGAGCTGCCGCAACTTCCGATCTCGCTCTTCGAAGACTGAGACAACGCCTGACTCAGTAGCGACGTAAAGCCGTCCCAATGTCGAATCGAACGCCAGGACATCCGGCCCGCGACCTACCGGCAGCATCTGAAGTAGCTGGAAGGTTTCGAGATTCAGGACACCAAGGGTCCCGCTCTCTTCTCCCGTGACAAACGCGACCCGATGCACTGCGTCGATGTAAAAGCCATGCGGAAAACCCACGGCCGGGGCCAGCATGATTCGCCGCACGATCGTTGCCGTGGCAGGATCGATCACTGCTAATTGATTGGCCGTTTGCACCGCCACGATGATGCATTCCGATCCCGAATCGTATTGGGTATTGCCCGCTTCTCCACCGAGGGGTAGTTGCGTGACCACGGCGTTGGTCGCGGCATCGATGACGAAATCCCGCTGTCCAGACTCGTCCGACACAAAGACACGTCGCTGACGGGGCGCGTATGCCAGGCCATCGGGGAAGCTCGGACCGGGTATCCGCGCGACAGTGGCAAACGTAGAGTCGTCCACGACGACGACAGCGTGATTCCCCGCTACCGATGCATACGCTCGATGCTCGGCGGGCACAGCGATAACGCCCGTAACGGTGGGAAAGCCGTCGAGGTTGGCAAGCATCTTCTCGGCGCGGACATCGAAGACGACGAGTTGTCCGGCGCCCATGTGCGATATGAAGAGTCGTCCGCTGCTCTGCTCGAGGCTCTGATAGTCGAAGCGCGACGCCGTTCCAGGCAGTGGAACGTCGGTTCGGACGCGCAGCGGTGCCGCGGCAGTCGTGGCGGTCGGGATTGCTCCTGACCACCGAGCGGCCACCGCTGGCCCGGCCAAGCTGCACGTGGCTTGAGACGGAGCGCCCTTCAAAACAAGACCTGCGAGACCAGCTGCCAGAATCAGCACCGGTTCCGGAATAACTGGTTTCATGGAGAGCAATCTCAGTGTCGGGAAACACAACGGCCAGCGCTGGGTTGCGCTGGCCGTTGATGGATCCTCTTTGACGGTAAGGGTTGATCACCGGATCGTGCAACGGATTGGGCTTCTGGGGTGTCCATTCAGAGAGGGAGCTCCAGGCGTAGTGAAAAAGGGGGAGAGACGATGCGTACACTCGCGACTGTCACATTCTTGCTCGCTTGCTCCGCTGCGATTCCATCCAGACACCTGGCCAGCCAATCAAGGGCTGAAGAGATCGCGACATCTTTCACGAAGTTCAAACACGCTGTGAAATCGAAGCAAGGCGTTCGAGTGGAGAAGTACAAGGACGTCCGGAGTGAACCCACCGTGAGGCAGAACCTGACAGAGTACTCCGGTGTGTATGAGGCACCGGACTTGGGTTACATGCTCAGTGTCGAGGTCGCCAATGACGGCACAGCACGGGCCCACGGAGCTGACGGCGGGGAGGAGTCTCGACCTTTTCAGCTTGAAAACGCAAAGGTCGAGGGCGCCGTGTTAACCGGTACAAAGGTCTATCGCGACGGCACCACAGAGCGGTTTGAGGGCGCTTTCCTGACTCGCACCGATCACGACAGTCCAACCGATTCCGGTACCGTCCAATACGGATTGGGAGTTGTTCTCACCACACCCGTCGAGTTTAGCGGCAACACGTACGACCGGCTGTTCTATCAGTTGCGGCGCTGAGGTCCACGGCTCCCCACGCTAGCCGGTTCTCGCGCCCTCCGTAGATTCGCCGCACATGGAACGTCGCGATTTCCTGCAAACCCTCGGCGCCCTCGTGTGCCTTTCCGCCGACGGGGTTCGCGGGCCCGATTGGCCTGTGCTGGCGCAGCCGCTGCTGCTCATGCTGCTGGGACACGAGGCAGTCCGCGAGCTGGGCATGCAGTATCGCGCGCTCGTACCACAAGAAGACAATCGCGACCTGTTACGCTCGACGCTCCCCGCTCCGTGGCATCGATCCATCGCGGCGACCATCCAGCAGGATTTCGAAGCGGGCCGCACCGTGGTGCTGCGCGGATGGATCCTCTCCGTGACCGAGGCGCGGCAGTGCGCGCTGTTTTCCATGCTATAGCGATGCATATCGACGCTCGGAGCCTCCCCAATGGCAGTCTGCTCGAGGGCGACCTCTGCATCGTGGGCGCCGGCGCGGCAGGCATCGCGATGGCGCTCGAGTGGATCGGCTCCAAGCACACGGTGCTCCTGCTCGAAGGCGGTGGACTGGACTATGAGCCCGCCATGCAGGACCTCTATCGCGGCAAGATCGTGGGGCTGCCGTATTTCCCGCTCGAGGCGGCACGGCTGCATCAGTTCGGCGGCACAACCGGTCACTGGGCCGGATTCTGTTCCACCTTTGATGCGATCGATTTCGAACAGCGGGATTGGGTCCCCTACAGCGGTTGGCCGCTGCGCCGCGAAGATCTCGACCCCTTCTACGCTCGTGCGCAGCCGTTACTCCAGTTGGGGCCGTACGACTACGCAGCGGCACGCTGGCAACGTCGCGATCCCGGGCTCGTCCCATTGCCGCTGGACCCCACTGTGGTATGGACGAAGATGTGGCAGTTCAGTCCTCCCACCCGGTTCGGCGTGGTGTATCGCGATGCGATCTTCGGTGCGCCGAACGTCCAGCTCTACACCCACGCGAATGTGTGCGAGATCGTGGCGAACGAGGCGCTGACTGCGGTCGACGGCTTGCGCGTGCGCGGCCACGACGGCAAGGAACACCGCGTGCGCGCGCGCCAGTACGTCCTGGCCTGCTGCAGTATCCAGAACGCGCGGCTGCTCCTGGCGTCGAATCGCCGCGCCACCGCCGGGCTCGGCAACGCGCACGACCTCGTCGGGCGGTTTTTCATGGAGCATCTCGAGATCCCGAGCGGTCATCTCGGGCTCGAAACGTCGCGCGTACCGGGCATGAAGATGTATGCGTTCACACTCGGGGTGACGAAGGCCAGGGGCGAGCTCGCCCTCCATGCCGGAGTGCAGCGCGCCCGTCGCATCCTGAACGGCACGGTTTCGCTCGAACCGGGCACGGCGGACGAAGTGGCAAAGAGCACCTTTCAGTCGCTCAACCCGCAAGTTCTGGCCGCCATGCGCGACTCGACCGAGCAGGGAGCTCCGCCGCCATCGGCCGACTCCACCGTGGTGCCACCGGCACCGTTCTATCACCTCATGACGCGCCAGGAGCAGGCCCCCAATCCGCTTTCGCGCGTGTCGTTGACCACCGAGCGCGACGCGCTCGGCATGCCGCGCGCACAGCTCGATTGGCGACTGACCGACCTCGACAAGCGGTCGTTTCGTGAATTCTACGGCGTGCTCGGCCGCGAATTCGGACGCAGTGGCCTGGGTCGCGTGCAGATGCTCGACTGGGTGACTCACACCGAACCGGCATGGCCGTCGACGTTGAGCGGCGGCTGGCATCACATGGGCACGACGCGGATGCACGACGATCCGAAACGGGGCGTGGTCAATGCGAGCTGCCAGCTTCATGGCGTGGCAAACCTCTCGATCACGGGGGCATCGGTCTTCCCCACCGCCGGCGCGGTGAATCCGACGTTGACGCTCGTCGCTCTGACGTTGCGGTTGTCGGATCATTTGAGGCTCAAACTCGGCTAGGGACCTCGTCAGTCCCGGATCGCACCCAGCTCGTGCAGGATGGAGTCCTTGAGCGCCACGGCGCGTGGATCTGCCATCGAGCGCGGGTGCTCCATCCGAACCTCGACGATCCGAATGATCCGCATGGGCCGCTCGCTGAGAACAAAGATGCGATCAGCGAGCGCGATCGCTTCGTCCACATCATGCGTGACGAGCACGGTCGTCTCAGGCTCGTCCCGGCGGATGCGCAGGAACTCGAGACGCATGCGGAGCCGCGTGAGCGCGTCGAGCGACCCGAACGGCTCGTCCATATAGAGCACTTCGGGCCTGACCACGAGGGCTCGTGCCAACTCGAGACGCTGGAGCATGCCGCCCGAGAGCTGATGGGGAAACGCGTCGACAAAATCGTGGAGGCCCACCAGCTCCAAGTAATAGCGGACCCGATCGGCGCGGTCGCGCTCGGGCACGCCGTTCAGCACGAAGGTGAGATTCCGCCACGCCGACATCCACGGAAATACCGATCCCTTTTGTGTGATGAGAATGCCCCGGCGGTCCGGGCGCTCAACCGGGCGTCCACCGAACGAGATGGACCCTCGGTCGGGCCGCTGAAATCCGGCGAGCAGGTCGAGCAAGGTAGTTTTGCCGCACCCGGACGGACCGACGAGCGCCACCAGCTCGTGTTGGGCGACGCTAAAGTTGAGTCCCTCCAGCACGGCCAGCGCGCGTCCCTGGTCCAGGCGATACGCCTTCCAGACGTCACGCACCGCGAGATCAACGGACATAGCGCCACCGTACGGAATCGATCCGCTCTATGCGACGCATCACGAGGTCGAGCGCGAAACCGATCACACCGATGATGACCATCGCGGCGACGACGAGATCGTAGCGGTTCCCGGCATTCCGCGAGTCAATGATCAAATAGCCGAGCCCGGAATCGATGGCCACCATCTCGGCCGCCACCACAACGAGCCATGCGACGCCGAGTCCGATGCGCATGCCCGTGACGATTTGCGCCATCGCTCCCGGCAGCACGACGTATCGCAGTAGCTTCATCCCGGTGATGCCGAAGTTCTCGGCGGCGCGCAAATACTGACGTTCCACGGCGTGAACGCCGGCGATCGTGCCCACCACCATCGGGAAGAACGACGAGAGAAAGATGAGAAAGATGGGCGAGGCGTTCCCCACACCAAACCACAGGATGGCGAGAGGTATCCACGCGATCGGCGAGATGGGGCGCAGCATCTGGACCACAGGATTGAGGGCCCGATGGAGCGACCGGTTCCACCCCATCGCGATTCCCAGCGGGACGGCGATGGCAACGGCTCCCAGGTATCCGACCGCAACGCGCATCAGCGATGCGGCGATATGACGGGCCAGCACGCCCTCGCGCGCGAGCGCGACGGTGCCGAGCACCACGTCCCAGGGACCGGGGAAGATGTGCGTCCCGCTCAGCCGAATGGCGCCCCACCACGCGAAGAGCAGGACGGCGACGACGAGCAGCGGCGCGGCGCGCGAAGCCCTACTTGGCAATCTGGATACGCTTTGGCCGATAGGCGCGTACGAAGCTGTCATCTACGTACTTCTCGTACGCCACCGGCCGCGTCAGGATTTTCCCGTCGACCGCGAGCTGCATCAGCTCGTCGAATTCAGCGCGGACGAGCCGCAGGTCGCCATACGTGACGCGGTCCTTCGGGTTGTCCATGACGAAGCGGATGAGCGCGGAGTCCTGATTGAAGAACTCGCGCCGTGCCGCGAGATCGGCGGCCAGGTGACGGTGCGTTGTGTCGCTCTCGAGCCACTCCCCGGCCGCGAGGACGTGATCGACCAATCGCTGCACCGTGGCGCGCTCGTTGTCGATCAACTCCTGCCGCACCGCGAGCACACAGCAGATGTACTCGGGCCACTCGTCCCGCGTCATGTGCAGCACGCGCGCGTATCCCTGGCGTTGGGCCAGGGCGCCGAAGGGCTCGCCCGTCGCATAGGCATCGATCGCCCCGGCATACAGCGCCGCCGGCATGTCCGGTGGCGCCATCTCGACGAGCGTCACGTCGCGGTCCGTGAGCCCGTACTTCTTCATCAGGCGATGGACGAAGATGTTGTCGACGGCGAAGCGGCTCGGAATCGCGATGCGCTTGCCGCGCAGGTCCCCCAGATTGCGCGCCGCTGACTTCGACGACGTCATGATCACGGCGCCCGAGCGATGGCCGAGCGCGACGATCTTTACCGGCACGTCGTGGTCGGCGAGGTCCATCACCATCGGGGCCAGGAGATAGGCAGCCTTCACCCGTCCCGACATCACGGCTTCTTTGAGCTCCGGCCACCCACTGAACTTGTGAAAGACGGCGAGCTTTTCCCCGTCGGCGGTCACAACCTCCACGCCGTCCATATCCGCCATGCTCATGCTCGCCATGGTCATGCCGGGCCCCCCCGGCCCCCCCCCGTCTGCCGCTGCGCGCATCGCCATACAGGCGACTGGGAGTGTGAGGTTTCAGGTGACCGGCAGCGCGCCGACTTGCAGCACGTCCGGTTCGATGGGCCGCTTCCCTGGCGTGGTAAAGCGATAGGCAAGAACGAGGACCAAGACTGTGACGACGGCGATGGCGAGCGCCGTGAACCCGCGCTTCATCAAGCCTCCTTGGGACTGGCCCCGCTGGCTGGGTACGGGGGGGATGACGTGTCGCAGTCTCCATCCGCCAATGGATGATGTGGCAACGCCACCCCCCACCGAACGGAGGGATGATACCACTCAGTCGTCAATGCGCAAGGGTTCGTCCGTTCCCTTGTTACTTCGACAGAAGTAAGTTGCGTCGCAGTGCAAGTGGTCCTATCATCGTTGCTTCCACAACAAGGACAGGGACATGGCCGCGGCGACATCCAGGAACCAGGAGCGGATTATCGCAAACCAGAAGAAGATCCTCTTCAACCAGCGCCGACTGCTCAAAATTCTCGACAACGAGACCAAGATCATCCGCAACCAGCAGGCGATCATCAGGAATCAAAAGAAGATTCTCGCCAATCAGAGCAGAATCATCCGCAAGTAGCTAATCCGCGGCGATCACGCGGGCCATGGCTTCGGCGTAGCCACGCCAGCGCGCGATCGCGTCTCGCAGTGCCCGCTGCCCTACCGGGGTAAGCCCGTAGTAGCGCGCGATGCGGTTGTGCTCCGTCGTGCGCCAGTAGGACATGACCCACCCGCGCTGCTCGAATCGGTGCAGTGCCGGATACAGAGACCCCTGCCCCACCTGAAAGACCTTGCGCGACAGCTGGCGAATGCGAGCGCTGATGCCCCAGCCATGCATCGGCGCGGTGGCCAGCGCTTTGAGAATCAGCAGCTCGAGCGTTCCTTGCAGAACGTCCGTTCGTTGCGCCACGCCCTTCTCCTGTAGAAGCACAAGGGAAGTATGTGGCCGCTGCTCCTGTCGGAGCAATATGGGAGGATGCTCCTCGACATCGGCTTGCCGAGACTAAACGGGTACGACGTCTGCCGCCACCTTCGCGAGCAGCCATGGGCCGCTCAAATGGCCATCGTCGCGGTGACCGGCTGGGGACAGGAAAATGATCGCGAGCGGGCGCGCGCAGCCGGTTTCAAAGCGCATTTGGTGAAGCCGTTGGAGTACCCGAAGCTCGAGGAGCTAATTACCGAGTCAGCGCCTCGACATCCGGCTTGACCGCGTCGTCGAGCGCGACGTGGTTGCGATCGTTGCGCACAATGCGGGAAAACAGCGTGATATTGCGATCGAACAGAAACCGCAGTAACAAACGCCCCCAGGATTGATGGGCCGATAGCGACGCATAGACCTCGGGAGCGGCGGCTCGGATCTGCGGCAGCTTGTTCCACGGCACGGATGGGAAGTCGTGATGCTCGTTGTGGTAGCCCACGTTGAACGCGAGCCGGTTGAGCGGGCCGTAATAGCTGAACGTCTCCTGGTCGCCGTCCTCGGTGAGGTAGTGTCGCTGGATCCAGCGCGCGCCAAGCGGATGCAGCCCGATTGAGAAGAACAGCGAGAGGCCGAGGTACAGGATCGCTTTCGGTCCGAGGACCACCCATACGGCCGCGGTGAACGCCACCTGCACCAGGAGATTGACGACCGTCCACCGATCCCACAACGGAACCTCTTTCACCCGCCACGGGCGGATCGCCTGGAAGATCGGGAACAGGAGTAGCCAGAGTGCCTTGCCGAGCACAGACCGCCCGACGAGCCGGGCCTCCCATCGAAACGGAAGGTCACCGTCGAGCTCGTACACGCCCTGAAAGGCGTGGTGCTTGAGATGGTACTTGGAGAACGACAGCGCGCCGGGAAACAGCTGCGGCAGGTTGGCCAGCAGCGCGGTCAGGATGTTCGGAACCTTCCGCTTGAAGACCAGCCGGTGCGCCGTCTCATGGATGATCACGAACAGGGCATGGTCCGCGAACGCGCCGACCGTGTACGCGGCTACGACCGCGACCCACCACGGTAGTCCCGCCACAACCGCCGCAACCGCGATCTGCAGACCAACGATGCCGACGGTCCACCAAAACGTGACCGGGTTGGAGCCGATCAGGTTGCGGATTTCAGGATGGCGACTTAAGAGCTGCTTTGTTCTCAGGCGGTGAGGCTCGGGCTCCGCCGAGAACGCGAATTCGACATTAGAGGTTTTCACGAGCGTTCAAACTGGCGACGGAGACGCCTCGCCGCCAGTGTGTCACCCCCGACTGAGCCCAGGGCGCGAGTTCGCACCGAACCGGTCGACGGGACGGTGGCACCTGCGGCACGGCGGCTGCCAGTTCGGCGGGAACGGCGTTTCGGGCGAGCCGCTCACCAGCGGGCCTCTAAACACGTGGCGTCGCGCTCGGCGCACCATTATCGTGAGCGACCGAGGAGGACCCTCTTTGTACCAGATCGAGAACTCCAGCCAGCTTCTGAAAGCCAGGCGCTGGCTGCCCACGGTGAGCCGGACGGTGGTGATGTTGGGACTCACCAGCCTGTTCACCGATATCTCGTCGGAGATGGTCGCCACAATCCTCCCCCTGTACCTGCTCTTCGATCTGCACCTCGCGCCGGCGGCGTTCGGCGTGATCGACGGGCTCTATCAGGGGGCTGCAGCCCTCGTGCGGATCTTTGGCGGCTTCGCGGCGGACCGGTCGCGCCGGTACAAGGAGGTCGCAGTCGCCGGGTACGGGCTATCCGCCGTCGCCCGGCTAGGCCTCCTGGTCGTGGGGAACGTCTGGACGTTGCTCGCGGGCGTTGTGATGGTAGACCGGCTCGGCAAGGGCATCCGCACTGCTCCCCGCGACGCGCTGATCTCGTTCAACAGCCCGCCCGAGGAGCTGGGCACGGCGTTCGGCGTGCACCGCGCGCTCGACACGGCAGGGGCGATGATTGGTCCGGTGATTGGCTTTGGCGTCCTGGCGCTTGCCCCCGGAGCGTACGATGCCGTATTCGTGATCAGCCTCTGCGCCGCGGTGATCGGTCTGGGCTTCCTCACCCTGTTCGTTCAGAACCCGCCGGCCGCTTCCGTAGCCACCGGTGAGCCACAATCCCTTTCCTTTAAAACTGCCGGGCGGCTGCTGCAGCTGCCCGGCGTGACTCGGCTTCTGATTGTTGGAACGGCGCTGAGTCTCGCGACGATTAGCGACGGGTTTCTATACGTCACTTTGCAACGTCGCGTCCAATTCGCTCCGCAATTCTTCCCGCTCCTGTACGTCGCCACCGCGGCGATCTTCATGCTGCTTGCCGTCCCTATGGGCCGCCTGGCCGATCGCGTCGGACGCGGGCGCGTGTTCATCGGCGGTTACGCAATGCTGCTCGCCGTCTACGTGTCGCTCCTGGTGCCGTGGACGGCGGCGGTACCGGCGATCCTCGATCTGGCTCTGCTGGGGGCTTATTATGCGGCCACCGATGGCGTCCTGATGGCGTTGGCGGGTGCCGTCCTGCCCACCGAGCAGCGCGCCAGCGGCATGGCGCTGCTGACGACGGGCACGAGTCTGGCGCGCTTGACCGGCTCGATCCTCTTCGGCCTGTTGTGGACCTGGCGTGGGGTGGAGTTCGCGATCGCGCTGTCGACGGCCGTCCTGACAATCACTATTCTGGGGGGAGGCCTCGCGCTGCGGCGGAGCCGAGAGGAGAGTGATGGTCGAACCGCTACGTCTTAACAGCCGCCGGGTGGCGTTTGCCGTCCTCGTGACTGTGTGCCTCGTCGTCGCTGTGGGTTACGGTGCGCGGGCGGTGCAACGCACACGATCGGAGAGCGGCCGCGCATCCGCAGCTGGCGTGCCTGAAGCAGTAACGAGTGAGGACAGCGCCGTCGCGCGTGCGCTTATCGATAAGTCACCCACTCTACTGTTCCGCAACGAAATCACCGGCGATAACTGGGCGAAGACAGCGCTGGTTCCTGTCACCGCCCCCGCCGGCTCCCGAGCCATCGTGCCCTTACGATGCCGCCGGCTGCACTTCTCGGGCGGCCACGGGTTATGCCTCGCCGACGAGCCTGGCTTTGGTATGTCCTATGAGGTGTCGGTCTTCGGATCGGATTTCCAGGTCACTCACAAACTGGCGTTGTCGGGTATGCCGAGTCGTGCACGCGTCTCGCCGGACGGCCGCTACGGCGCTACCACCGTATTCGTGGCCGGTCACTCCTATGCAGGCAACGACTTCTCGACCGAAACCACGATTTTCGATCTCGCCAAAGGAAAGAAACTGGGGACTTTGGAGGAGTTCACGGTGTTGCGCGACGGGCGTCCATTCAAAGCCGTTGACTTCAACTTCTGGGGAGTCACGTTCGCTGCGGATGGGAACCGGTTTTACGCCACGTTGAAGACCAAGGGGCAGACACACCTCGTCGAGGGAGATCTTCGCGCGCGGCAGCTGAAGATGCTCCGACCCAACGTGGAGTGCCCATCGTTGTCGCCTGACGGCACGCGCGTGGCGTTCAAGAAGCGTATGAACGGTGGCCTCGGGCCGGTAACCTGGCGGTTCCATGTTCTCGACCTGCGCACGATGGTCGAGACGCCGCTCGCCGAGGATCGAAGCATCGACGATCAGATCGAGTGGCTGGATGACCGGTTTGTCCTCTACGGTGTCCTGGCCGACGTCTGGATCGTGCCGGCGGACGGGAGCGGCGAGCCGCGCCGGTACGTGAGCCGGGCGGTTTCGCCGGCGGTGATCCGCACTGTCATGAACACCCCCCTGCCCCGCGGGACCCGGACTCTGACGCTCGCGCCGAGCGACGTCGCGGTAACTATGTCGGCCTCGCCCAACCCGGTGCAGGTAGGACATGATCTCACGTATACCGTGAATCTGAGCAATAACGGGCCATCCGCCGCGACGCAGATCGGGCTCGATGTTCGGCTGTCCCCCGCGGCGAGCTTCAGCAACTTCACGCCGGTGACCGAGCCGCGCATCCCCTACGGCTGCTACGTGGAGAGCGAGTACTTCTCCTGCACTGTGGATCGGCTGGAGTCGCGTGCGACGTGGACCCTGCAGTTCATTGTGAAGCCGACAGCGGCAGGGCCGCTGACTCATCGCGTAACCGTGGGCGAGGCTCATCCCGACCCGGTTCCCGGCAATAACAGCGCGACGGTCGAGGTTCGCGTTGCGCAGTGAGCGGCAACGCTACCGATCGCCTGAATCTGGTCTATGAACGGATTTCGCGTGTTCGCAAGTCCCTGGTGGGTCAACCTCCTGATCCTCGTGCCGCTCGCATCGTTCTTCTTCTGGCGCCGGACCGGACTGGCGATCGAGCGCTCAACCCTGGCGCTAGCCGCCGTGCTGGGCATCGCGTTCGGGTTCGTCGAAGCCGTTGTGGTGGTCTACTTGCGCGGCGCCATCGGGCTCGTCCCCGCGCCCGGCGCTGCGACAGTGCCGGTGTCCGTCCATGACATCCCGTCAAACTTGCTCGCGATTGAAGTCGGGCGCGAAGCCGCGACCATCGCGATGCTCGTCGCCGTCGCGTTCCTCAGTGCGCGCCGCGCCACCGAACGCTGGGCCCTGTTCCTCTACGTGTTCGCCCTCTGGGACCTCAGCTATTACGCAGGGTTGTGGGCGACCATAGACTGGCCCCCATCGCTGCTCACTGACGACATCCTCTTCCTTATTCCAGTCCCCTGGATTGCCCAGGTGTGGTATCCCGTGGCGGTCAGCGGGTTGAGCGTGCTCGCTGTGGTATTCGCCAGTGGTATTGGACGTCACCGTGAGCTCGTTCCGGGAGGCGCTCGGACTGCTTCCTGCTGACGGATGTTTCCTTCTTGCTTCCTCTATATATGAGTTGGATGCCGTGAAGATTGCGTGACGGGGGTTTCACCCTGTCAGCGCTCCCCTCTGAATCCCTTTTTCTTCGTCTTCCTTCTTCTCTCGCGGTTTCGGTGGATTTTCGTGTACGCAATTGCTGACATTGTGATATCGGCCACGCAACATGTGCAAGCAATTGAATGATGTGAGGTTAGGTCGTCTGATGGCCTGAACGATGCAACCTTAGCACTACGACTCCTGCGTCGGGGCTAACCGACCGTATGGAACACGGTTACCGTTCCACGGTAATCACTCCTAGGGAATCCCTTGCCTCCCAAGGGACTAGACCGCTCGACCAACCCCATCGTCCGGATGGCTGGGATAAGGCTCAGAACTTGCTCAGGATGCCGCCACGTGTCGGAGTAGCGCCCACTCCAACAGAGTAGAAGTAGAGGAAGCGATCATCGTGTTCGGTCGGCTCACTCTCGCCCCAGCGGTCGCTGCGTGTTTCGCAGGGCTCGTCCCATGCGCGAAAGCGCAGGACGGGCCTGCCAAAGCAGCGGCTTCACCCGCCGCATTTGCTTCCAGCACTTTCCGTCGCTCGCGTCGCAGAAATGACGAACCCGCGCATTCCTACCCAGCATTCTCGCTGCACGCGAGTGCCTTGGCGACCGAGCTCTCACTCGATGGCAAGCTGGCCGAGCCCGTGTGGAGCACTGCCGACTCCATCGCGAACCTCACGATGATCGAGCCGGAAGAGGGCGGCGTTCCCGCGGGGCAAACGACCGTGAAGGTCCTGACCGATGCGAGCGAGCTCGTCATCGGCGTGGTGTGCCGGGACTCAAACCCGGCAGGCATCGTTGCCTTTTCCAAGGCGCGTGACTCTGAGCTCGAATTCGAAGATCACGTGATGATCGTGCTGGATCCATTCCAGGACGGTCGCAGCGGGTACGTGTTCGCCGTCAATGCCAACGGGGCGCGGTTCGACGGCCTGGTGTCCGCGGGTGGAGAAGAGGTCAACAGCCAGTGGGATGCGGTGTGGGAAGCCAAAACGTCGCGTGACAGTACGGGTTGGAGCGTCGAAATTCGCATCCCCATCAAGAGTCTCAGCTTCAAGAAGGGTCTCACCAGCTGGGGGTTCAACCTGCAGCGCCGGGTTCAGCGCCTCCAGGAGACCAGTCGCTGGGCGGGCGCGAACCGCGACTACGAGATCTATCAGACCAGTCACGCCGGGTTGATTACGGACCTCCCGAACTTCGATCTCGGGCTCGGTCTGAGTATTCGGCCGGCGATCGTTGGCAACGCCGATCGGCCCGAACCGACCGCGGACCGGACCTACAAGACCGAAGTCAGCCTGGATGCGAACAAGCGATTCGGTCCCAATCTGTTGGGCTCACTGACCGTCAACACGGATTTTGCTGAAACCGAAGTCGACGCGCGCCAGACGAATTTGACGCGCTTCGATCTCCTGTTCCCGGAAAAGCGCACGTTCTTTCTCGAAGGCGCGGACATTTTCGAGTTCGGTCTCGGCACGGGAGAGGATCTCGTCGCCTTTTTCAGTCGCCGCATCGGACTGCTGGGGGAAGAAGAGGGACAGGTGGAGGTCCCCATCATCGCGGGCGGCAAGATGAACGGCCGCGTGGGGAATACCAATGTCGGCGCTCTTGCGGTGCGCACGAATACCGTCAGTGACTTGCCGACGGACGCGACGATGGGAGTCGTGCGCGTCAAGCAGAACGTCCTGTCCGAATCCTCGGTGGGGTTCATTGGGACGGCCGGCGATCCGCTCTCGCGGCCGGGCAGCCGGATGGGTGGTGTGGACTTCACCTACCAGACGTCGGAATTCCAAGGCGAAAAGAATTTGCTGGTCGGCGTGTGGGGGCTGTGGAACCACCGTGACGACCTGGGGCGTGATGACGCGTACGGTGGCATGATCGATTACCCCAACGACCTGTGGGATGCCTCGCTGCAGTACAGACATATCGGCGAGCGCTTCCAGCCCTCCCTCTCGTTCGTCCCGCGCACCGGCGTTCAGGAAATGCAGATGGAGCTGGCGTTCAAGCCACGGCCCAATTGGGGGTTGGTGCGCCAGATGTTCTTCGAGCTCAATCCGCTCTTGGTCACCGACCTGAGCGGCACCTGGGAGAGCTATCTGGTGAGCGCCAAGCCGTTCGATTGGCAGTTGGAAAGCGGGGATCGGTTCGAGTTCACCGTCGAGCCCACGGGTGATCGGCCGGCGGAAGACTTTGACGTCTTCAGCTCAGAAACGCAGACGGTAACCATTACCGCGGGCAGTTACGACTGGACCCGCTACAATTTCCAGGCCGCATTCGCCGAGAAGCGCAGGATCAGCGGCGAGGCCTCGTACTCGCTGGGCACCTTCTACGACGGCTACCTGAACAGCAGCGCATTCACATTCCGGGTCAAGCCATCAGCCTATTTCATCGCAGAGCTCGGCGCGGAGCGCAACAGCGGCCGGCTGTCCGGCGGCGAATTCATCCAGTCGCTGTACAGCACCCGCATACAAGTCAACGTCTCCCCAGACTTGCAGCTCGCCAGCTTCCTGCAATACGACAACGAAAGCCGCAACTTCGGCACCAACACCCGGCTGCGCTGGACCTTCAACCCCCTGGGTGAGTTGTTCGTCGTCTACAATCACAACCAGCTGCGACAGCTCGATAATCGCTTCGCATTTCAATCCAACCAGCTGCTCGTAAAGGCCCAATATGCCTATCGCCTCTAGGTCGACGGGACGGTCCGCGCTGGCGTCTTTCATCGGAGTTCTCGGGTGCGCGATGCTGGTGGTCCGCTGCAGCGGAGCGCAAGAGCGCCGCGCTGATCCCCCAAGCAGCGCGCCGCCGCCCGAGACCTTTGACGCAAAGAGGTTCGTCCGTCCAAGCGTGATCGACAATCCCTGGATGCCGCTCAAGCCCGGGACGCGCTTCGTCTATGAGGGAACGAGCGTGGAGGACGATGGCACGACCTCTCCCCATCGCATCGTCGTCAACGTGACCGATCTGACGAAGGAAATCGCGGGCGTTCGCGCACTCGTCACCTGGGATCTGGACTACATCAACAACGAGCTGGTGGAGGCGGAGCTCGCCTTGTACGCGCAGGACAGCACCGGCGCGGTCTGGTACTTGGGTGAATACACCGAGGAATACGAGGACGGGAAGTTCGTCGCTGCCCGGCCCTGGATTCACGGGTTCGAAGGCGCCTTAGCCGGCACCATGATGCTGGCCGCGCCGCAGATGGGCACGCCGAGTTATGCGGAAGGTTGGGGGCCGGCCGTCGACTGGACGGATCGGGGCCAGGTGCACCAGGTGAGCCAGAAGACCTGCGTCAAGGCCGGCTGCTACGACGACGTGCTGGTCATCGCAGAGACCAGCGCGGGGGAGCCGGACGCACAGCAGCTCAAGTACTACGCGCGCGACGTCGGCAATGTGCGGGTCGGTTGGACAGGGGCAGGTGAGAAAACCCAGGAGGTTCTGGAGTTGACCCGCATCGAGAAGCTCGACGCCACGGCGCTGGCCGACGTGCGGGTGCAGGCGCTGAAGCTGGAGCAAAGCGGCTATCGCCGCAGTAAAGCGGTCTACGCGAATACCCCGCCCGCGGCGCGGGCGTCGAACCCATGACAGCAGCAGTGGGAGGAAGCCAGCGATGATGCGTTCGCTCGTTACGTGGAGCCTGAAGTTTCGCGTCCCAGTGGTCGTGGTCGCCGCCGCGTTGATCGGACTCGGCGTTCGGCAGTTGCGCACCATTCCGGTGGACGTCCTGCCCGAGTTTTCTCCGCCGCTCGTCGAGATCCAGACCGAAGCCCTCGGGCTCTCCGCGCAGGAAGTGGAACAGTTGATCACCGTGCCGCTGGAACAGGACCTGTTGAACGGCGTGCCCTGGCTCCACACGATCGGCTCCGAGTCACTTACGGGACTGTCGTCAATCCTCCTGGTGTTCAAGCCGGGGACCGACCTCATGCGGGCACGCCAGATGGTATCGGAGCGCCTCACGCAGGCGTTCGCGTTGCCTCACGTGTCGAAGCCGCCCACCATGCTCCAGCCCATGTCGTCGACGAGCCGGATCATGCTCATCGGGCTCTCGTCGAAGGACTTGTCCCTGATCCAGATGTCCGTGCTCGCCCGCTGGACGATCGCTCCCCGTTTGCTGGGTGTCCCCGGGGTCGCCAATGTGGCGATCTGGGGGCAGCGCGATCGGCAGCTGCAGGTCCTCGCGGACCCCGAGCGGCTGCGCAACCGGGGCGTGTCCTTGCTCCAGGTCCTCGAAACCACCGGGAACGCGCTGTGGGTGTCGTCGCTGAGTTTCGTCGAGGCGTCCACTCCCGGCACCGGCGGGTTCATCGATAATGCCAATCAGCGACTCGGAATCCGTCACATCCTTCCGATCGTGTCACCGGAGGGTCTGGCGCAGGTACCAATCGCGGCCACCGGCGTGCGCCTGGGTGACGTGGCCGATGTGGTGGAAGGGCATCAGCCACTCATTGGCGACGCACTCACCGGCGATCAATCCAGCCTCCTCCTGGTCGTCGACCGATTCCCGGGAACGAACCTCCGCGACGTTACCCGCGGGGTCAATCAAGCGCTCACGGAGCTCCGTCCGGGTCTGTCCGGCCTCGAGATGAGCTCGACCCTCTTTCAACCGGCGGCCTTTGTCGAAACGTCGATCAGCAACGTCGGTTGGGCCGCGCTGGTTGGGTTCGGTCTCGTGGTTCTGGTTCTCGCCTTCTTCTTTTTCGACTGGCGCTCCGTCGTGATCGGCACGACGGCGATCGCGTTGTCCATGGTGGTTGGCGGGCTGGTGCTGGCGCTGCGCGGGGTCACGGTGAACGTGATGATCGTGGCCGGGTTCTTCATGGCGATCGGGGTCGTCGTGGATGACGCGATCACTCACGTCGACACCATCGGGCGTCGGCTCCGGCAGTCACGTCAGGGCGGCGGGGGCAGCGCCCCGTCAGCGCTGACGGTCATTCTCGGTGCAGTGGCCGAGCTGCGAAGCGCCACCGTGTTCGCCACGCTGATCCTGCTGCTCGCGGTAGCGCCGATGTTTGTGCTCGGAGGGCTCCCCGGAGCGTTCTGGGAGCCGCTGGCGGTCTCCTACGGACTGGCCGTGCTCGCCTCGATGATAGTAGCGCTGACGGTCACTCCCGCACTGTGCCTGATTCTAATTGCTCGTGCGTCGGCCGACCGTGCGGCCCCCCCGGTGCTGCGGCTCCGCCAGGCATATGAGCGTGGGCTGACACGCATGATCGCGCGACCGGGCATGGCGCTGCTCACGCTAGCCGTTCTCCTAGTCGCGGGCGTCGCCACGTTGCCGATCCTGCGGCGGTCTGCTCAGCTGAAGTTTGCGGAGCGGGACCTCGTGATTCAGTTGAGCAGTGTACCCGGCACCTCGCAACCGGAGATGAGTCGCATCTCGAGCCGGGTCAGTCATGAGCTGCGATCCATTCCTGGAGTGACCGACGTCGGCGCTCACGTCGGGCGCGCCATTTTCGGGGACCAAGTGGTCGATGTCAATTCCGCCGAGGTGTGGGTGAGCATCGCCCGTTCGGCCGACTATGACCGGACCGTGGCGGACATTCGGAACGTGGTGCAGGGCTATCCGGGACTGCATCCGCATGTGCGGACCTATCTGGGCGAGCGCCGAGACGTGCTGCTTGGCCGATCGAACGACTCGATCGTCGTCCGAGTGTATGGCGACGCCGACCAGCTGCTCGCTCGCGCGGCCGCGGATGTCAAGACGGCCATCGCCGGCATTCAGGGAGTTGCCGGGGCGCGCATCAATTCCCCGGTTCAACAGCCGACCATGGAAATTGAAGTGAATATGTCCGCGGCCCAGCGCTACGGTATCAAGCCGGGGGACGTCCGGCGCGCCGCGGCCACGATGTTTTCCGGCCTGCAGGTCGGGAACCTGTTCGAAGAGCAAAAGGTGTTCGACGTGGTCGTGTGGGGCATGCCGGCGACTCGCCACAGCCTCCGCAGTGTTAACGACCTACTGATCGACACGCCCAGCGGAACACGCGTACGGCTTGGCGACGTGGCGCATGTCCGTGTCGTGTCGAGCCCCAATGTCATCCGTCACGAAGCCGTCAAGCGGTACGTGGATGTGCTCGCCGGCGTTCGGGGGCGCGAAATCAGTGCGGTCGCGGCGGACATCGAGAGTCGTCTCCTGCAAGTCCCGATGCCCCTCGAGTATCACGCCGAAGTGCTCGGCGCGTACGCCGACCGACACGCCGCAGAGCAGCGCATGCTCGCCCTCTCGGTGGGCGTATTGCTTGGGATTCTCCTGCTGCTGCAGGCCGCCTTGGGGAGTTGGCGTCTGGCGGGGCTCGCCTACGTGACCCTGATTGCCACGCTCGCGGGTGGTTTGATCGCGGCGCTGGGCGCGGGCCGCGTCATTTCGCTCGGCTCGCTCGTCGGCTTCCTCGCACTATTCGGGATCGCGGCACGCAACGCCATCCTGCTGATGAAACGATATCGAGATCTGCAGCTGCGGGACGGTGCTGCGTTCGGTTCGGCCTTGGCTATGCAGGGCGCCGGCGAACGATTCGTGCCGATTCTCATGACAGCGTTCGCCGCCGCTGCGGCCCTCCTGCCTGCCTGGTTCTTGGGAGACAGGAACGGTCTGGAAATCGTCCATCCCATGGCGGTGGTCCTGGTGGGCGGCCTGGTCACGTCGACACTCGTGAACCTGTTCGTTCTTCCGACTCTGTACGTCGCCGCCGGCGTCGCTGCTGCACCCGACATGGACTTGGCAGGGCCTGAGGGGCTATCGGAGGCCGCCGCGATGAGTGGCGCCGATTGAGGGATAATCATTCGTCGCATGGAGCATCAATGACCCAGTCTGACCAGGGGGAACGGTGAGCTACAAACAACTGTCGGTGATGGCGGGCCTGTTGGTCGCGTGTCTTCCGCTTGGAGGGTGTGCGCCAAGGACTTCCGAAGCCGAGGAAACGGGAAGCCGCGCTGTCAAGGTAGAGGCGATCGACGGAAGCGAGCTCAAGCGGGTGATTCTGACGGCGGAGGCAGCCCAGCGGCTCGACATCCAGACCACTACGGTGCGGTCCATGCAAGTGAAGGGGACGCTCCGCACGGTCGTGCCCTACGCAGCGATCCTGTATGACAAGGAAGGCAACACCTGGGTGTACACGAGCACTGAGTCGCTCGCGTTCGTTCGGGCTGCGGTCACGATCGACTACGTCGACGGGGACCTCGCGATTCTCTCGATGGCGCCGCGGCTTGGCACCACGGTGGTGACGGTCGGTGCGGCAGAGTTGTTCGGCTCCGAAGAAGAGTTCGAGGAAGAGTAACCCAGCACCGGAGACTCGACCCATGATGCGGTTGATTGTAGGCGCGAGCCTAAGGTTTCGGTTCATCGTCCTGGCACTCGCCACGGCGATGATGGCATACGGTCTGACGCAGCACTCCAAGGTCTCCGTGGATGCCTTCCCGGAGTTCGCGCCACCGCGCGTGGAGATCCAGACGCCGTCCCTGGGCATGACGGCGGATGAAGTTGAAGGCCTCGTCACCGTTCCGCTGGAGCAAGCGTTCAACGGCGTGGAGGGGCTCGATCTCATGCGCTCCAAGTCGATCCCCGACCTGTCGTCGATCGAGCTGCTGTTCAAGCCCGGAACCGACCTCGTTCGCGCCCGGCAGCTGGTCCAGGAACGCTTGACCACCGTTCTCACCACTATGCCGACCTGGGCGGCCCCCCCCGTGATCATACCGCCGGTCTCGTCGACCGGTCGCGTGATGAAGATCGGGGTGTCGTCGAAAACCGTGTCCCTGATGGACATGTCCATGATCGCCTACTGGACCATCAGGGCCCGTTTGCTGGGCGTGCCGGGCGTCGCCAACGTCGCGATCTGGGGTGAGCGGATCAAGATGCCGCAGGTGCAGGTCGATCCCGAGCGAATGCAAGCCCAGCACGTTTCCCTCGACCAGGTCATGGAGGTCACCGCCGACGCGCTGGATGTGGGGATCCTGTATTTCTCAAAGGGCGCCGTGATCGGGACCGGCGGGTTCCTTCAGACGCCCAACCAGCGGCTCGGCATCCGCCATGTCCTGGCCATCTCGTCGCCGGAGGATCTTGCGCAGGTCCCCATCGCCAATCGAAAGAATAGCGATGGCACGCCGCTGCACCTTGGTAACGTTGCCGACGTGGCGTGGGATACGTGGCCGCTCTTCGGAGAAGCGGTCATCAACGACGGTCCCGGGTTGATGCTCGTCGTGGAAAAGTTTCCGTGGGCCAACACGCTGGAGGTCACCAGCGGCGTGGAGAAGGCGCTCGACCAGCTGCGTCCGGGCCTGCCGGGGATCGAGATGGATCCGACCATCTTCCGGCCGGCGGACTTCATCGAGGCCGCGCTCGAAAACCTCTCCCGCGCCTTGGTCCTCGGCTGCGTGCTCGTGATGGTGGTCCTTACCCTGTTCCTGTTCCAATGGCGCACGGCCGTCATCAGCATGGTGGCGATCCCGTTGTCGCTTATGGCTGGTGGGCTGGTGCTGTACCTGCGCGGGGCAACCATCAATACGATGATTCTTGCCGGCTTCGTGATCGCGATCGGGGTCGTCGTCGACGATGCGATCATCGACGTCGAGAACATCATCCGGCGGCTGCGACTCTCGCGCCAGCAGGGCGGTACGCAATCGACTCCGAGCATCATCCTGGAAGCGTCGCTGGAAGTGCGCCAGGCGATTGTCCACGCGACGTTGATCGACGCCGTGGTCCTAGTCCCGGTCTTTTTCATCGGGGGGTTGTCGGGCGCGTTCTTCCAACCGATGGCGCTGGCGTACGGCTTGGCAGTGCTGGCTTCCATGGTCGTAGCCCTGACTGTCACGCCCGCCATGTGCCTCTTACTCCTTGCCAAGGCGCCGATCACCGAGCAGCGACAGCCGGTGGTGCAATGGCTCCAGCGGGGCTACCAAGCGGTTCTGACACGGATCGTCCAGCGCCCCCTGCCGATCTTCACGACCACCGGGGTCATCATGGTACTCGGTTTCGCCGTGTTGCCCTTCCTCGGCGAGTCCCTGTTTCCGCACTTCAAGGAACGGGACTTCCTGATTCACTGGATCACCAAGCCCGGCAGCTCCGTGGTTGAGGAGCGCCGCATCGTGACGCGTCTCAGTCGTGAGCTGCGAGCGATTCCGGGCGTACGGAATTTTGGGTCGCACATCGGACAAGCGCTGCTGGCCGACGAGCTCAACGGTGTCAATTTCGGCGAGAACTGGATCAGCATCGACCCGAAAGCGGACTATGACGAGACGTTGGGCGCGGTCGAAGAAGTGGTATACGGGTATCCCGGGCTGTTTCACAACGTGGAGACGTACCTCAACGAGCGCATCGACGAAGTGCTCTCAGGGGCCAGCCAGACCTTTGTCGTCCGCATTTACGGACCCGATCTCAAGGCCATCCACGCCTTAGCGGAAGAGGTACGCGACTCGCTGAGTGAGATCCCCGGGATGACGGATCTCAACGTGCAGCTCCAGTCGGAGGTCCCCCAAATACAGGTGAAGGTCAACCTCGCGGCGGCACAACGCTACGGCCTCAAACCTGGCGACGTGCGTCGGGCGTCGGGCACCTTGCTGGCCGGCGAAGAAGTCGGCGACATCTTCAGAGACGGGAAGGCTTACGACGTGAACGTGTGGAGCACGCCCGCCACGCGCAACAGCGTGACCAGCGTTCGCAATCTGCCGATCGATACGCCCAATGGCGGCCAGGTGCGCTTAGGCGACGTCGCCACCGTACAGATCTTGCCTGCGCAGAGCGTGATCTACCGTGAAAACGACTCGCGTCGGATCGACGTGGGCGCCGAAGTGACGGGCAGCGATCTCACCAAAGTGATGGATCAGGTCGAGGACCACCTTGAATCAATCCACTTCCCGTTGGGATATCACGCGGTCATTCTCGGCGAAGGCAAGGAGCGGGAGGAAGCCCAGGACCGCTTGTTGGGCTTCGCCATTGCCGCAGCGATTGGCGTGTTCTTGATCCTGCTGGCGTCCTTCGAGAACACACGCCTGGCGGTGCTCGGCTTCCTCACCCTGCCCTCGGCACTCGTCGGCGGTCTGCTCGCCGTGTACTTCACCGGCGACGTGATCTCGCTCGGTTCGTTGGTCGGCTTCCTCACGGTGTTCGGGATCGCCGCCCGCAACCAAATCATGCTGATCAGTCACTATCAGCATCTGGAGCGGTCGGAAGGCGAATCGTTTGGTCCGGCGCTGGCGTTGCGCGGGGCACGCGAACGTCTCTCGCCCATCGCGATGACCGCGTTGGCCACCGGCCTCGCACTGGTGCCGCTGGTAGCACGCGGCGACATCCCCGGCCACGAGATCGAATACCCGATGGCGATCGTGATTCTGGGCGGACTGGTCACCTCGACGCTGCTCAACCTGTTCGTCGTGCCCAGCCTGTATTTGAAATTTGGGAAGAGTAAGAATCTGGATCAGTTGACAACAGGAACCATTTGAATTCGCCCGAAGGAAAGGGAGCATCATGAACCAGCAAAACGTTCTCGTCGCTGACCACCTGAAAAAGTTCTACGGTCCGCGATTGGCTGTACGCGACCTGTCCTTCTCATTGAAGTCGGGTCGCATCCTCGGCTTCCTCGGCCCCAACGGCGCCGGGAAAACCACGTCGATCCGCATGCTCACGACGATCATGGAGCCGGACGGCGGCCGGTTCGAGGTGGCCGGCATTCCCCATACGAACCCGGAGCAAATTCGCCGGGTCATCGGGGTGCTGCCCGAAAGCTTCGGCCTCCCCAAGCAAATGACTGGGATCGAGTACTTGACGTTCTTCGGACAGCTCTACGGGCGCACCGCACGCGACGCGCGGGAGTACGGCCTCCAGTTGCTGGATGAGGTGGGGCTGGGGCAGCGCGGCAAGTCGCTGGTCGGATCCTACAGTCACGGCATGCGCCAACGCATCGGCATTGCACGGGCTCTCGTCAACGATCCGTCGGTCGTGTTTCTCGACGAGCCGACTCTGGGGCTCGATCCCAAGGGCCAGCAGGAGCTCAACGAGCTGGTCAAGCGAATCGCGCGCGAGCGGAACGCCGCCATCATCCTCTGCAGCCACATGCTGCCCGAAGTCGAAGCCGTCTGCGACGACGTGGTCATCCTGAGCTCCGGTGAAGTCGTTGCGCAGGGGCCAGTCGGCGACGTGACCGGCAGGGCCGAGCGAAACGTCATCCGAGTCCGCGTTCCCGTGCCCGCCGTGGCGGCCGCGCAGCGCGAACTGGAACTGTTGTCTCCCGTCAAGCGGGTTGTCAGCGGGACGGGCCAGCCGGGTTGGTTACGGCTTGAAGTGGAGGGAGTGGCTGGAGATGGTGACCACCTCAGCAACAAGATTCTGGACGCCCTGATTCGGGCCGGGATCCCGATCCTGGGCTTCGAACCGCAGAGCGGACGCCTGCAGGACGTGTTCCTCGACCTCACCACGAAGGCGATGAAATGAAACAGACGTGGTGGATCGTGTTCACGCGCGAATTGCGCGACATGTGGGTCGGGGGCAAAGCGCTCAACCTGGTCCTCATCTACACGATCCTGCTCGGCATTTATGTGTACCTGTTCGCCGCGAACAACGAGCTGCAGCTCATGCCGCTCAAGTTCACGGTGCTGGAGATCGTCAAAGCATCCGTCGCCGTTGGGATGTTTATCGGCCTTATCGTCAGTGCAGACAGCTTCAGCGGGGAGCGCGAACGGAGCACGCTCGAGTCGCTGCTCCTGACGCCATCCAGTCGCCAGCAGATCGTGCTTGGCAAGTTCCTCGCGGCCCTGTCTCCGGCGCCGGTGGTTCTCGCGATCGGCATTCCCTACTGGGTCGTGCTCTCCAAGGGCGATCCGGTGCTGGCACAGGCGATTCTCTGGGGCCCGGTGATGGGGAGCCTCATGGTCCCTCCCATGGTCGCGTTGGGGATGCTCGTGAGTCTGCGCTGCAACTCCAACGCCGCCAGCATGCTTGCCAGCCTCGGCATCTTCCTGCTGCTCGTCCTTCCGCCGGAGCTGCTTGGTCCAGCACCTGGCACGCGCGGCGCGGACATGCTGCAATTGGTGGATCCCGTCGTCGCCGGCGAGCGCGTGCTTGAAGCGACCATCATCGAGAATGCATCGCTAAAGGACCTCTGGCTCAAGCTGACCGAGCCCGTGCTGTTTGCCGTCCTCCTGCCGGCAGTACTGTTCACGTTCGCCAGCCGTCGTGTCCCCCTGGTGATGGGACCGAACCGCATCGGGGCATTGTTGTCCCGGTGGAGTGAACGGTCCCCACGGCCGGCTGCCGTCAAAGAAGTCCGCGGCCTCGCCACCACGCAGCCCTCTCGAGTCCGGCAAAACGTAAACGTCGGTCCAGCGGCTGCATGGCGGTCCCGCTGGCTTGCTTGGTGGGTCGTGTCCACACGCGACCTCCACGAGCTTTGGGTCGGCGGTCGAGCCCTCATGCTCCTCCTTGCATATGTCGTCATCGTAGCAGTCGCGTCGTTCGTAGCCGTCAGTAACAGCCAACTGGACCTGATTCCTCCCAAAGAAATGGTGTGGACCACGCTGCAGACGAGCGTCTATGCAGGCGTGTTCATGGGTGTGATCATCGGGGCGGATACGCTGAGCGGCGCGCGTGAACGGGCACGACTCGAAACGCTCCTGCTGTCGCCGGTCAGTCGCACCCAGATCGTGTTCGGAAAGCTGCTGGCGGCCATGTCTCCCTGGCCGTTGGCGCTGGCCGTGTCATTCCCCTTTATCGCACTGCTCGCCCAGGGCGACGCGATCGTCGGTCCGGCGCTGTACTGGGCGTTTTTCCTCGGGAGTCTGCTCGTCGTGGGTTTCACCGGGTTGGCGATGCTGGTGAGCTATTGGTGCAACTCGAACCGCACGAGCCTGTTTGTCAGCCTGACACTCTACTGTCTGTTCCTGCTTCCAGCGCTTCTGGGCGGGCAAGCCCAGAAGGGGATCATCGGAAAGTTCGTTCAGCGCGCGAATCCGTTGGCGGCCGTCGACCAGCTTCTGGAGAGGCTCGTCGTCAATAACGCACGATTCCACGACTGGTCGGACTGGTTGAAATCGCCCGTGGCATTTCCTGTGCTGGTCCTTGCCCTGCTGCTGATCTACGCGGCTCCGCGGCTTGCGCTGCACGCTGGAGCGAAGAAGAAGGTCGCACTGAAGGCCGCCGCCTAGGCTGCTGTCTCACTCGGAGGTTTAGAATGGTTGAACAGATCAAGACGATCGGCAGGGCTCCACAACAAGGGGTGGGAGCACCCGCGTGGTGGGTCGTGTGCGCCCGCGAGCTCCGGGACCTGTGGATCGGGGGCAAGGGCCCCTGGTTGATCCTGCTCTACACGTTGCTGTTGGCTGGGTACTCCTTCAATCTCGCGAGCAGCGTCGAAGTCAAGATGATGCATGTGTCGGAGATGATCATGGAGATGGTGAAGGCCTCCCTCGCCGTCGGTCTCCTGATCACCATGGTCATCGCCGCCGACAGCATCAGCGGCGAGCGGGAGCGTCGAACCTTCGAGCAACTTCTGCTATCGCCCGCAACGCGCCGGCAGATCCTGTTCGGCAAACTGGTGGCCGCGTGTTCGCCCTGGCCCCTGGCCCTCGCGATCTCGATCCCCTATTGGCAGGTGATGGCCAAGGGTGATCCCGCTTTCGGACAGGCAGTCCTTTGGGCCGTCGTGCTGGGCGGGATGTTGGTCCCAATGCTCGCCGCCGTCGGACTGATGGTCAGCATCGCCTGCAATGCGACGAAGGCCAGCATGTTCGTGTGCCTGGGCCTCTACCTCCCCATGCTCATGGCCGCTGAACCCTTCCGGCGCGCCAAGGTCGTCACTGCGTCCGAGGTCGCCAAGGGCCTCGCACTCGAGACGGCCAATCCCATGGCTGCCGTCCACGGGTTCCTCGCGCAGGTACTGGTATTCAACGTGCCCGTCCGGCAGATGTTGCCCACGTTGATTCCGGTCCTGGTCTTTCTGGTCCTGGCCCTTGTGCTCCTCTTCGGCTACCTCGGTCCACGCATGAGCATGGAGGCGGAAACGGCAACCAGGCTGCGGGCGTTCCTGGCGGTGTTCGGCGTGGGGCGGCAGCCGGCGGCTCCGGCGAAGAAAATCGCGCCACGGCCGGCCGTCCCCGCCGTCGCGGAAACGTTTTCGACCCCAACGGCTAAGCCACGCGTTATGCGCCCCCGCCCGGTCGACGCGTCGTCGGGATCGTCACCGTGGTGGGTCGTGCTGACAAAGGAAATGAAGGATCTGTGGATCGGCGGTCGGGCGCTCAACCTCACGATCGCATACACGGTCCTGCTCGGCGGCTATGCGTACTGGATGGCCTCCTACAGCCTGGTCGGGTTGATCCCCCCGAAAGAAATGGTGTTCGAGCTGCTCAAGGCCGCACTGTTGGCAGGCGTCTTCATGGGTCTCATCGTCGGAGCTGACAGTCTGAGCGGGGAACGCGAGCGCGCCACACTCGAGGCGTTATTGGTGACACCCATCAGTCGCCGCCAACTCGTCGTGGCCAAGTTTCTGGCCGCCTGCTCCATGTGGCCGGTTACGTTCCTGATCACCGTGCCCTTGTTCAAGGTGCTCGCCCAAGGTGACGAAGTCTTCGGGCAGGCGGTGCTGTGGGGCGGCCTGTTCGGGATCGGGCTCACCGGCTTCACCGCGCTGGGCATGGTCGTGAGCTGGCGATCGAACAGCAACAAGACAAGCATGGCAATCGCCATTGCCCTGTTCCTGTTGTTCGTCCTGCCGACGCAGTTGCCCGGCAATGCCCAAGGCAGCGTCATCGGATTGCTCGGTCAGGCGGTGAACCCGCTTGGCGCGTACCGTCACTTCCTCGCCAAAGTCCTCGTGAACAATGCGCATCCAGCGCAGGTCTATGCCAACGCCCTCGCACCCTTTGTCTTTGGAGTCATCATGATCGGCTATCTCGTGTTGTACGTCGGGTCGGCTCTGAACCTCGACGCAGTGGCGCCGCGCAGGCGGCGCATGGCGCCGGCGGCTAGTGTCGCCGCCGCGATCCTCATCGCGTTCGGGCTCAGCGCTTTTGCCGCCGCTCCCGCGCGCGCTCAGGGAACCGACCCCCTCAAGGTCTCCATCAGCATGACCGACTCCACGCTCAGAGCGGGCGGCACCATCCTGTTCCAGACGACGGTCACGAACACGCAAGCCGAGCAGTCGGCCCCGGTGATCGTGGCGATGAACATCATCAACCTCAGCAAGACCGGCGAAGTGGTCGACCCCGAGGATTGGTCGCCACAGCGTACCCAGTACGTCGAGCCGCTGGCGGCGGGGCAGTCCTCGACTATTGACTGGCGGATCAACGCCATCCTCGACGGCAACTTCATGGTGTACATGGTTGCCATCCCGGCTCCGACGAGCAAGGACGCCACCAGCCAGCCCGTCGCGAGCGGGGGAATCCATCTGGTTGTGACGCCCTACACCAAGCTCAATCCCGGCGGCGTGCTGCCGTTCGCAGTCGGCGGACCACTCGTACTCGCAGTCGTGATCTTTTTCGTGTACCGGCACCGGCGTCGGCAGATCGACATGGGCGGGGCTCAGTGAGCTGGCGGTCACTAACATGGGGGGGGGATAACACATGAGGGACACTTTGGTGGTAATCGTGGCGGCCGGCCTCTTCGCGGTGAGACCGGCCGCCGCCCAGACGCCGACGCCGGCCGCATTACGCTTCAACGGTGATTTTCGCGTGCGCTACGAGCACAACACCGACGTTCCCGCCGCTCTGCGCGCGCGCGAAGTCGTCCGGTTCCGGCTCGGCGCAACCTACGCGCTGCAGGAAGACATTACGGTTCGGGCCCGTATCGCAACCGGTGATCCGGACGATCCCAACTCCACGGACGTCACACTCACGAGCTTCGTGAACGATCTGGCGTTCACTCTGGACCTTGCTTCGGTGGAATTCACTCGTCCGAGGTTTGGAGCGTTCGCGGGCAAATTCACAAATCCGTTTCTGACGACCGAGATGGTCTGGGATGGCGATGTGAACCCGCAAGGAGCGGGTGGGCGCCTGAAGTTCGGGAAAGCTCCCGGCGTGACGACCAACCTAACCGCCATGTACTTCATTGTTGACCAGCGGCAGGGCGACTCGACCAGCGACATGGGAGGCGCGCAGCTCGCAGTGAACGCGGCCGCCGGCAAAAACTGGCGTGTCCAGGGCGCGGCGGCGTACTACAACTACCGCATGAGCAGCCTCGCGAGCGCCAGCGTCTCGGGCGACGTGCGAGGCAACCGTCTGGCTCCTGGAGGCGCCGTTTATCTGTCGGATTTCAATCTCATCGACGGATTGGTCATCCTCGACTATTCGAGGTCCGGAACACGCTTCCCCCTGCGTTTCGTCGGCGAATACGTGAAGAATGACGGCGCCAGCGATCTCAATACGGGGTTCAGCGGGGACGTGTACGTCGGCAAGACAGGGAGCAAAGGCGACATCCGCGCGCGCTATGGGTACGCAGCGGTCGAGACCGACGCGATCCTGGCGGCGTTCGCCCACGACAACACCACGATCGGGACCAACTCCGACACCCACACGCTGTCGTTTGATATGACACCGCGCGCCAATACGCTCCTGACGGCGACGCTGTACTACTACCGGCACCACGAACCAGCTGACGACTTCCAGACACGGTTGCGCCTGAACGCGATGGTCACATTCTGAACGAGGAGTAGACAGCTATGATCCGTCACATCATCGAAGCAAGTGTGAGACTCCGCGTTCTCGTGGTGGCCGCCGCTGTGGTCGTCATGGTGCTCGGCATCGGGCGCGTACGAAACATGCCGGTGGACGCACTACCGGAGTTCGCCCCGCCCTACATCGAAATCCAGACTGAGGCGCTGGGACTTTCCGCCACCGAGGTGGAAAACCTGGTGACGCTGAACGTCGAGGAGCTGCTCGCGGGAGTGCCGTGGCTCGAGACCATGCGCTCCAAGTCCGTGCCGGGCATGTCGTCGATCATGATGATTTTCGAGCCTGGCACCAACATCTGGCGGGCGCGGCAGATGGTGCAGGAACGCCTGACCGGCGCCTACGCGCTGCCCAACGCCTCCAAAGCGCCGATCATGATCCAGCCGCTCTCGGCGACGAGCCGCGTCGCGATGATCGGGCTATCGTCGAAGACGGTTCCCCTGATGGACCTGTCCGTCCTCGCGCGTTGGACGATCAAGCCCAGGCTGCTGGGCATCCCCGGCGTCGCGAATGTGGCCGTGTGGGGCGACCGTGATCGGCAACTGCAAGTGCAGTTCGATCCCGACCGCCTCGCCGCTCACGGCGTAACACAACATCAGATCATCGAGACGACCGGCAACTCGCTGTGGATCTCCCCGCTGACCTACCTCGAGGCGTCGCATCCCGGGGCCGGCGGATGGCTGGACGGTCCCCAACAGCGGCTCGAGGTACGCCATGTCCTGCCGATCTCACGTCCAAAAGATCTTGCCAGGGTCCGGATCGCTGGATCCTCCCTGCTGCTGGGCGACGTGGCGAACGTGGTGGAAGGACACCCGCCGCTGATCGGCGACGCCGTCCTTTCCGACGGCCCGGGACTGCTGCTCGTGATCGAGAAACTCCCCGGCGCCAACACGCTCGAGGTAGCAAAAGGGGTTGACGTGGCCCTGTCAGAGCTGCGCCACGGACTTCCCGGGGTTGACCTCGACCCGTCGATCTATCGCTCGGCGAGCTTCATCGAGACGGCGTTCTCGAATCTCGGTCAGGCGCTGGTGATCGCGGCGGTGCTGGCGATCGTGCTCCTCACGGTGCTGTTGCACGACTGGCGCGCAGCCCTGATCAGTCTCGTGACGATCCCATTGTCCCTGGTCGCCGCGGGCGCTGTCGTCGGGTACATGGGCGGCACGCTCAACACGATGGTGTTGGCAGGAATGGTCATCGCACTCGCGGTGGTGGTCGACGAGGCCATCGTCGGCGTCGACGCCACGCGTCACGGACGGGGCCCGGACCAGATCGGCCGGGCACGGGGTCCGATGTTGTTCGCCACGATGATTCTCCTGCTCGCCGTCGTGCCGGTGTTCCTGATGGAAGGCGTGGCGGGCGATTTCTTCCGGCCGCTGGCTCTTACGTACACGGTCGCTTTGCTCGCCGCCCTCGTAGTCGCGCTGACCGTCACGCCGGCGTTGGCTGCCGTGCTGCGGCGTCGTTCGCTCGAGCAACGCGGAGCGGGGTTCGTAGGTCGCCTGCAGGGAATTTACAGCGGGATACTCGCGCGCACGATCCGCGTGCCTGTCGCCACGCTGGCGACGGCAGTGGTTCTCATTGTCGCAGGGGCCGCGATCTGGCCGTTGCTGAATCAGTCGCTGCTCCCGTCGTTCCGTGAAGGGTACCTGCGGATCGACTGGGTGGGGGCGCCTGGCACTTCCCATCCCGAGATGTCACGGATCATGACCCTGGCGAGCCGAGAGCTGCGCAAGGTCAACGGCGTCGCCGGCGCCTATGTGCACGTCGGGCGGGCGGTGACCGGCGATCAGGTGGTGGGGGTCAATTCCAGCCAGCTGTGGGTCCGCATCGCTCCGTCGGCCGACTACGACGCGACGGTCAGCGCCGTGCGTTCGGTCGTGAACGGATATCCGGGACTCGCGCACGACGTGCGGAGCTATTTGAGCGGCACCATCCGGGAAGTCCTCGCTGGAGCCAGCCAATCCGTGGTCGTGCGCATCTACGGCAAGAAGCGCGACGTGCTGCGTGCCAAGGCGGACGAGGTGCGGGAGGCGTTGGCACCGGTATCGGGACTCGTCGATCTCCATGTCGCCGGCTACGTCGAGCAACCGGCAGTGGAAATTCAGGTCGATCTGGCAAAAGCGGATCCCTACGGCGTGAAGCCGGGGGACGTGCGCCGCGCGGCGGCCACGATGTTCTCCGGGCTGAACGTCGGGTTCCTGTTCGAAGAGCAGCGGGTGTTCGACGTCGTCGTGTGGGGAGTACCCGAGAAGCGCAATAGCGTGAGCGACATCGGCAACCTCCTCATCGACACCCCGCGCGGTGGTCACGTGCGTCTGCGGGACGTGGCTGACGTGCGGATCGTGCCCTCACCCACCGTCATCCATCACGAGGCGCTGCAGAACCGCATCGACGTGGTGGCCGACGTGCGCGGCCGCGATCTCGCCACGGTAGTCGACGAAGTCGAAAGCCGCCTCGACAATGTCGAGTTCCCGGTCGAGTACTACCCGGCAGTGCTGGGAGAGTCTGCTGAGCGGGAAGCAGCCGAGGAGCGCGTGATGAGCTTTGCGCTCGCGGTCGGGATCGGGATCCTGTTGCTGCTGCAGGCCGCCTTCCGCAGCTGGCGCATGTCAGCCGCATTCTTCCTGGCGATGCCGGCGGCGCTCGCTGGTGGTGTGTTCGGCGCGTTGATCGACGGCGCGTCCCTCTCCCTCGGCTCGCTGATGGGGTTCATCGGCGTGCTCGCCATCGCGGTACGACACGGCGTCATGCTCGTACGCCACTATCAGGACCTCGAGGAGCAGGACGGCATGCGGTTCGGGCCCGAGCTGGTACGGCGCGGCACGGAAGAGCGGTTCATGTCCATCATCGTGACGTCCCTCATCACCATGGCTGCCTTGCTGCCCCTGGTGATCTTCGGCAGCCGGACCGGCCTCGAAATCGTGCACCCCATCGCTGCCGTGATGCTGGGCGGGCTTGTGACCACCGTGGTGTTCACCCTTTACGTGGTTCCGGCGCTGTACCTCCGGTTCGGCGCCCGCCGTGAGGCGGACCTCGGTCTGGGGACCGAGACGAGCGAGGTGACCCAATGATTACGCCAACAAGAGCTCTGTGTTTGGTCGCTGTCGGCGTGGCGCTGATGGCGTGCAGCCAAAAGCCGAAGGCGGCGGCCGCGAAGAAAGAGAAGCCGGCCACCGTCGACCACGTCCAGGGCGCTGAGGTGTCCCGCGTGACGCTGACTTCGCACGCAGCGCAGCGCCTCCGCATCGAGACCGCGACCGTCCGGTCGGTGACCACGAGTCGGTCGGGCGGCGTACGTCGCATCGTCGTACCCTACGCCTCCGTTCTGTACGATGCGAAGGGCCGCACGTGGGTATATGCCAGCCCTGAAGAGCTTCGCTACATCCGTCACCCAATCGAGGTCGAATACATCGACGGCGATCTGGCTGTGCTGACGAGCGGCCCACCGGCCGGCACGACGGTCGTCACAGTAGGAGCGCTGCAATTGTTCGGCGCCGAATTCGAGATTGGCCACTAATGGCTGGGACGTTCGCACCAACGAGAGGAAGAGCCACCCTATGATGCGCTGGATCGTGGCCTCGAGCTTGAGATTCCGATACCTGGTCATCGCCGGGGCTGCCGCCCTAGTGTTCTTCGGCCAATCGCGTTTGCGCCATATGGCGGTCGACGTGTTTCCCGAGTTCGCACCGCCCAAGGTAGAAATCCAGACCGAAGGCCAGGGCATGTCGTCGGCCGAGGTCGAGGACCTTATCACCAACCCCATGGAGCTCGTGCTCTCGGGAACGCCGGAGCTCGACGTGATGCGCTCCCGGTCGGTGAATGGGTTGTCGCAGATCGTTCTACAATTCAAGCGCGGCACCGACATCCTGCACGCCCGACAGATGGTGCAGGAACGGCTCAATCTGGCGGTCATGAACCTGCCGGCCGCGGCGGCCACCCCGCCGGTCATGCTGCAGCCTCTATCGGCGACCAGCCGGGTTATGAAGATCGGCCTGTCGTCGCAGCAGTACAATTTGATGGACCTGTCGATGATCGCCTATTGGACGATCAAGTTCCGCCTGCTTCAGGTCCCAGGTGTCGCCAACGTGCCGATGTGGGGCGAGCGGATCAAGATGTTCACGATCCAGGTCGACCCAGAGAAGGCGCGGCAGCACCGGGTGTCTCTCGAGCAGATTCACGAAGTCACCTCGGAAACCCTCGATATGGGCTTGCTGCCGTACTCGGTCTCCGCCAAGACCCAGACCGAGGGCTTCATCGACACTCCCAATCAGCGGCTCCCGATGCAGCACGTGGCCCCCATCATCGAGCCCGAGGACGTTGAGCGGATCATCGTGCAGACGGCCAATGGCCGGACAGTGCGACTCGGTGATGTGGCGAACATCCGCTGGGACACCTGGCCGCTGGTCGGGGACGCGGTCATCAATGATGGACCGGGTCTCATGTTGATCGTCGAGAAGCTGCCCTGGGCCAACACGCTGCAGGTCACGCAGGGGGTGGACGCGGCAATCGAGGAGCTGCGCCGCGGCCTGCCGGGGGTGGAGATCGACTCCAAGATCTTCCGGCCTGCGACCTACATCGAGCTGTCAATCAAGAATCTCACCAATGCCCTGCTGCTAGGCTGTCTGCTGGTCGTCGGGGTGCTCGTGTTCTTCCTGTACGACTGGCGCGCCGCGGTGATCAGCGTCGTCGCGATTCCGCTGTCGCTCATGGCCGCGATGATGGTGTTGTACGTGCGGGATGCCACAATCAATGTGATGGTGCTGGCCGGGCTGGTCATCTCGGTCGGGGTCGTCGTGGATGACGCCATCATCGACATCGAGAACATCACACGACGACTGCGTCAATACCGCAAGGAAGGCACGTCACGATCCATCGGGCGCATCATCCTCGATGGCTCGCTCGAAGTACGGAGCGCGATCATCTACGCAACGTTGATCGACGTGACGGCGCTGCTCCCGGTGTTCTTCATGCAGGGCCTGTCCGGCGCCTTCTTCCGCCCGCTGGCCATCTCCTACGCGCTCGCTGTGCTGGCCTCGCTGGTCGTGGCGCTCACCGTGACGCCGGCGATGGGCCTGTTGTTGCTGCGCAACGCCCCGCTGACGGAGCACGGATCGCCACTGGCGCGGTGGCTGCAAACTCGCTACCAGGCCTTGTTGGCGCGCATCGTTCGGGTTCCGCGCACCGCCTACGCGATGGTCGTCCTGGTCGTGGCGGCGGGCATTTTCGTCGTGCCTCGCCTCGGCCAGGAGCTGCTGCCGTCGTTCAAGGAGCGGGACTTCCTGATGCATTGGCTCAACAAGCCGGGCAGCTCGCACCCGGAGATGTACCGCATTACGGCCGCGGCGAGCAAAGAACTGCGGTCCATTCCCGGCGTGCGCAACTTCGGCGCCCACATCGGGCGGGCGCTGACCGGGGACGAGCCGTACGGCATCAACTTCACCGAGAACTGGATCAGCGTCGACCCGAAGGTGGACTACGACGCCACGCTGGCGGCCATTCACGAGACCGTGGAAGGCTACCCCGGCGTCTACCGCGACGTGCAGACCTATCTGAAGGAGCGCATTCGCGAGGTCCTGACGGGCGGTGGGCATGCCATCATCGTGCGCATGTTCGGTCCTGAGCTCTCGACCCTGCGCGCCGCCGCCGATAGCGTGAAGGCGGCGTTGGAGGGCATCGACGGACTCGCCGATCTCCACGTGCAGCTGCAAACGGAAATCCCGTTCGTGGAAGTCAAGGTGAACGTGGAGGCAGCCAATCGCTACGGGCTCTCGCCGGGCGAGGTGCTGCGGTCGGCGAACCGCATCATGACCGGCGCGGAAGTGTCGGATATTCACCGCGACGGCTGGGTGTACGACGTGCAGGTCTGGTCTATCCCCGAGGCTCGGCAAAACCTCACCAACGTGCGCGAGATGCTCATCGACACGCCCGATGGGGGCCACGTGCGCCTGGCCGATGTTGCCAGCGTGACCGTCAAGCCGACGGCCAACATGATTCAGCGCGAAAACGCTGCGCGGCGCCTCGATGTGCAGGCCAGCGCCAAGGGTCGCGACCTGGGTTCAGTCGTGGCCGATGTTGAAAAGCGGCTGCAAACAGTCAGGCTGCCGCTCGGCTACCACGCCGAACTTCAGGGTGAGTGGAAGGAGCGGCAGGCGGCGTCGAAGACCCTCATGTTCCTGGCGATCTTCGCCGCGATCGGCATCCTGTTTCTGCTGGAGACGTCCTTCAAGAGCTGGCGTCTCGGTATACTCTCATTCGTCACGCTCCCGTCGGCGCTGGTCGGCGGAGCGCTGGCGATCTACTTCAGCACCGGGGTCGTCTCGCTCGGGTCGCTGGTCGGCTTCCTGACCATCCTGGGCATCGCGGCCCGCAACGGCATCATGATGATCAACCACTTCCAGCATCTCGAGCGGTTCGAAGGCGAAACCTTCGGGCCAGCCCTGGTGCTGCGTGGAGCGCGGGAACGGCTGTCGCCGATCCTGATGACGACGTTGGCGACGGGTCTGGCGCTCGTGCCGCTCGTGGTGGCCGGCAGCATTCCGGGGCATGAGATCGAGCACCCGTTGGCCATCGTCGTGCTGGGCGGCTTGATCACGTCTACGCTACTGAACCTGTTCATCGTACCGAGCCTCTATCTGCGGTTCGGCAAGAACGCCGCAACGACGGCGTGAGCGAGAGGTGAATTTGTCAGCATTGTGAGACTAAGCGTGCTTGCGTGCGCCGCCACGACGTTGGTGGCGGCGCCGCTCGCATTGTGACCAATAGTCGAATCGGAGAGTCTTGGCGAGGGCGCGGTCGAGTTTTGCGCCTGGCCAGCGAAGACGTTCAGGTCGATAAGATGACGCTCATTGGGGTTCTTTTTCGTTCTAGGAGGATTGAAATGTTCAACCGAGTTCTCGTCATCGGTCTCTGCGCCGTGGCGCTCCCAGTAGCACGGGGAACGGCACAGGCACCAGCAAAGGCGCCCGAGGTCATCGTCTACGCCTCCGACTTGAAAGCGAGTGGCCTGTCGGAGTTCGATTTCTGGAACGACCCGGCGTCGCCTGGGGGGAAGCTGGTGGGGACGCTGAATAAGGGGGAGGAGCTGGACCCGCCGCCCGAGAACGACCCCCACGTGACGTTCACCGTGCCGGTGCGGAGCGGCATCGACTATCGCTGCTGGATCCACATGAAAGTGGGCGAGCCAAAAGGCGTGTCGACGGCCAACAAACTGTTCGTGCAGTTCAGCGGCGCGGTCGACAAGGCAAATAAGGAAACGCTGAGTCCCGGCACGCGCAGTTACCTGACCGCCGAGGGACCAACCCAGGTCGGATGGACCTGGGTGGCCTGTGAGGACGCAGGAGAAGATCGCCTCGTACGCTTCCAGAAGAACGGCGACGTCACCGTGCGCTTGCAGGGCGGTTCGGAGGGCGTGGGGTTCGATCAATTCATCCTGAGCCCCGCACGGTTCCTGGACAAGCCTCCCACGGAAGCCGTGGTGTCCAAATGAAAGATACTCCGGCCACCTGGGGTGTGGTCGCCGTTCGCGCGCTGATCGTCGCGGTGACCGCGTTCGTAGTGCTGCAGGCGAAGGAGTACTATGACGCGGGCGCTTTCGATACGCCCGCCAACACGGTAGATGCGCTACTCGTCGGCGTGGGCACCTTCCTGGTATACGCCGTGGTCAAGTGGGCGAATCCAAAACGGGTGGGGTAGTTGCCATGGCCAAACTAATGTCGCGAGGCTGGGTAGTCGCCGCCGCACTGGTACTCTGCGCGGGCGAGGCGTCGGCCAACAATGTGAGCCCCCAAGTTACCGGGACGGACACGATCGCCGGCACCGTGACTGGCCCCGGTGGACAGCCGCTGGCCGGCGCGATCGTGCAGGCGACTTCATCGGTCACGCGTCTGTCGCGCTGGCAGACGAGCGACGACCGCGGCCGGTTCACGATCCAGTTCCCCGGCCGCGCGCCGTACGAGCTGACCGCGCATTACTTTGGCCTGGTCCCGGAGCGCGGCGGCAAGTCGTTATGGGCGCGCCAGGATCGCGGCGCGGCGAGCATCCGGCTCGAGCTGGCGGGGATCGAGAACCCGATCGACCAGATTCTCGGGGCCTACGGCGTGCTCGGACTGACTGGTGACCAGATCAGCCGGCTGCGCGATGTCGCAGCATCGAGCAACTCGGTCACACTCCCGGTGCTGGAGCGGGTGCGGA
>DATFVZ010000180.1:0-2676 GCA_035259785.1 Gemmatimonadales bacterium | reverse complement strand
CTCTGCTCGCTGCGCGAGCTGCTCATTGCCTGCGAATCACGGCTGGTCTCCGCGGACGGCAACATCGTCACGCAGGAGGCGCAGGATGGAAGCGCGGTTACCGCTCGCACGAAGGACGGAGCTGGCTTGCCGGCACACAGCTCTGACGGCACCACGCCAGCTCGATCTCGTTCTCGACGACGTACGATTTCGGGCCATGACACCGGCGGAGCGCCGAGCCGTGCTGAGAGCGATGGCGCGGCTCCTGCTCGAGGCGGGCGGCGTAGCAACGCGGGAGGTCAGCGATGACAACGCATGACGCTCTCCTTCCGGCAGTGGTTCTCCAGCGCAAGGCGGTCGTCTATGTCCGCCAGTCGACGCCACAGCAGGTTCAATTGAACTTGGAGAGCCAGAGGCGCCAATACGAGCTGGTTGAAGTCGCACGTCGACGCGGCTTCACCGATATCGAAGTGATCGACGACGATCTCGGTCGCACCGCAAGTGGCGCCGTCGAGCGACCCGGCTTTGATCGTCTGGTTGCCGCCCTGTGCGCCGGACAGGTTGGCGCGGTGCTTTGTCTCGACGCCTCGCGACTCGCGCGCAATGGACGTGATTGGCATCATCTGCTCGAGTTGTGCGGATTAGTGGAAGCCCGCGTCATCGACCTCGATGGCGTTTACGACCCGTGCCGACCGAACGACCGCCTACTGCTCGGCATGAAGGGGAGCATCAGCGAGTTCGAGCTGGGGATCATCCGATCGCGGATGTACGAGGCGGCACGATCGAAGGCCAGGCGCGGCGAGCTGAGGATCTCGAGTCCAATCGGTTACGCTTGGGACCGGAACGTCGGCCTCGGCCTCGATCCGGACCGGCGGTTGCAGGAGGTGATCAGGCTTGTCTTTCAGAAGTTCCGTGAACTCGGGAGCGCCCGCCAAGTGCTGTTGTGGATGGCGTCGCAGAACGTCCACTTTCCCTACCCGTCGAACGGCCGGACGTTGACATCGTTCGAATGGCGGCCAATCAGGTATCGTAACATCATATCGATTCTGAAGAATCCCTTCTATGCCGGCGTCTACGCGTACGGGAAGAGCGAGAAGCGCACCACGATCGTCGATGGTCGTGCGCGTAAGAGCTATGGCCACCACAAGCCGATGGGCACGTGGGAGGTGTTCATCAAGGATCATCACGAGAGCTACATCAGCTGGGCGGAGTTCGAGCGCAATCAGGCGTTGCTTGCGGGCAACGCCTACGGCAGGGTTGGGGACACGAAGTCCGGGCGCGGCGGGCGCGCCCTGCTGGCCGGTCTCGTCTGCTGTGCGCGCTGCGGTCGTCGGCTCAGCGTTCTATACACCGGTCGCTATCCACGGCCGATCTACAGGTGCGAACAACCGAACGTACAGTTGGGGCAGCGGCGATGCCTGAGCGTCGCTGGCAAGCGCGTCGACGAGACCATCGCCGCCGAGATGCTGTGCGCCGTGGCGCCCATGGCGATCGAGGCGGCTGAGGAGGCCGACCGGATGCTCAGAGACGAGGATCAGGACAGGCGGCGCATCGCCGAGCTAGAGCTGCAGCAAGCCCAATACGATGCATCGCTCGCTGAACGCCGCTATGCTGCTTGCGACCCCGACAATCGCCTGATCGCGGCGCAGCTGGAGAAGGCGTGGGAGACCGCGCTGCAGCGTGTCGAGCTTTGCCGGGACCGGCTCGATCGAATGCAGATATCCGATGCCGACGATGTGCGTCCTGACTTCACCGGATTGGCCGATGATCTCTCGGCGGCATGGAAGGCGCCGCGAACCACGATGAGGACGCGCCAGCGACTGGTGCGGGCACTGATCACCGAGATCATCGTCGATATCGACGATGCGGCCGGGGAGATCGTGCTCGTCATCCACTGGAAGGGCGGCCAGCATTCCGAGCTGCGCGTCCGCAAGCCGCGAACCGGGGAACACGGGTGTAGCACACCCGAGCAAGCGCTCGCCGTCATTCGCAGCATGGCAGGGCGATGGTCCGATCAGGACATCGCCGCGTCTCTGAACCGAATGGGAATGCCGACCGGCCAAGGCAAGACCTGGACAGCGCACCGCGTCAGCTCGCTTCGCCGTGTACGCGGCATCCACGGCTACCGCTCCGCCGAGAAGAACGGCGAGTGGCTGACACTGCGTGATGCCGCCGCAAAGCTCGGTGTCAGCCATCATCAAATTCGCAAGCTCATCAAGGCTGGCATCCTCAACAGCGAGCAGATTATGCCGGACGCACCACATCAGATCCGTGCGGCCGATCTCGCAAGTGAGCAGGTTGTTGCTGCGCTCAAGCAAAAAGGTCGCCCGTGTCGGGTTGATCCCGAAAGACAGAGCTTAATGTTTCCAAATACTTGAATAGGGGGTGCAGAATGATTCAGTCATCGCAATTCCGCGCAACTCGCGTTCGGCCGCGTTGTTGCTCAGGCAGATGCGGCCGTCTCCGAGGAAGTGCGTGAAGACGTCGATGCGCTTGAGCATATAGTCCATGGGCCTGGCCACTTCGTTGTGGCGCGAGAGCTTGGCTCGCTCCTGGTTCATCCAATCGATGAGATCGTCGACCAGCGGCGCGATATCCCGGCGGCGTGCGGCCAGGCGCTCCTCGGGCGACAAGCCGTTGATGGAGCGTTCCAGCATGAAGATGGCGTCCATCTTGCGAACGGCTTCGAAGGCGATC
>DATFVZ010000179.1:0-6491 GCA_035259785.1 Gemmatimonadales bacterium | reverse complement strand
GCCATCGTCGAGGAGACGAGCGGGCTCACCTACGCCGAGTATGCGCGCCGCGGGTTTTTTGAGTTGATGACGGCGAGTGGATTGGTCCTGCCCCTTCTGCTCGGTGCTGACGAACTGGTCCGCAAGGGCACGGCACCGCAGGTCCGCGTCGTGCACCAGCTCTCCGGCTTGCTGCTGGCGTTCCTCGCGGTCATCATGGTTTCGGCGTTGCAGCGCATGCGTCTGTACGTGGCGGCGTTCGGGCTGTCCGAGCAACGATTGTACGCCACGGCTTTCATGGTCCTGTTGATCGGCGTGTTCGCCTGGTTCGCGTGGACCGTATTGCGCGCTCGGCGGCAGCGTTTCGTGTTCGGGGCGCTGATGCAGGGACTCGCGGTGCTCGCCGGTCTGCACCTGCTCAATCCGGACGCGCGGATTGTCAGAACCAATCTCAACCGTCCAGCCGCCGAGCGACCGTTTGACGCCAAGTATGCGCTGACTTTGGGGGCCGACGCGGTACCGACGCTACTTACCGCCTTGCCGCAGCTGAACGAGCAGGATCGGTGCGTCGTGGTGCACGGCCTGCTCAAGCGCTGGGACCAGGAAGACGTCGACTGGCGCACGTGGAATTGGAGTCGCGCTCGCGCGCGCTCTCTTGTGCGGGAACAGGCCAGTGCGCTCAGAGCCGCATGCCCGGCCGAAATCAAGGAGCAATCCAATGATCACTGATGGCTTGAGTCCGCTCACGGTGTTGTTCTTCGCCAGCGCCGTTTTGACCGGTGCCGCGCTCATCGTGCTCCATCTCTTTGCACGTGTGACGAAGCGCGATGGCGTCGCGCGCATCACGCTGCGCACCCTGGTCGGAGGTGCTGGATTGTACGTGCTGCTGTTTCTCGTTGCTTCAATCGTCAGCCGTGACCGGGTCCTGGCACTTGGCGAAGAGAAGCACATCTGCGAGATCGACTGTCACCTCGCGTATTCCGTCGTCGGCGCGAAGTCGGAGTCCGCGCCCAACGGACAGATGCGGCACACGGTCACCGTGAAGGTGCGGTTCGACGAAGAGACGATCTCGGAGCGCCGATCGCGAACCGCCCCGCTCACCCCCAACAGCCGGTATGTCGCATTGATCGACGCGCACGGTCATCGATACCCGGGCTCAACGGATGGGCTGCGCCGACCGCTCATCCCGGGCGAGTCGTACACCACCGATATCGTGTTCGAAGTGCCGGAGGCTGCGCAGGACTTGCACCTCGTGTTGCGCAACAACGACATCGAGACCGCGTGGATAATTGGTCACGAGAACAGCTTGTTGCATGGCAAGACGACATTCGCGCTGGCGAAAGCGAGCTGACGATGAAAAGAGCTGGCCGGATTGCATTGGTGACGATTGGGCTGATTGGTGCCGGGATCGTCTTTGGTGCGCTCGCGGGTGGGACCGCATTCGCGCTCGTCGCTCTATTGGCAGACGGCCGGATCTCGAGAGAGCTGTTCGAGGTTGGCGCGATCTTCGGTGCCCCCCTCGGGGGCATCACTGCGCCACTCCTCGCCTGGGTCTTGCTGCGGCGCGTGGCGCTCGGGCGAATGTTCCTCGTCTGCTCCGGCGGCACGGTCGTCGGCGGAGTCGTGGGATGGTTTGCAACGTCAGCCGGAGGCGACATCATCCTGAACCCCATCGGCGGTGCCTTCATCGGGAGTGTCGTTGCAGCTATCGCCCTTTGGCATCGGGCACGCGTCCGTCTGGCTTAGGATGCGCTACCTGACCGCCTGCACTCTCGGGCTTGCCTTCGGTGCCGGGCTCTTGGGCACGGAGGCGCTCGGCGTGGTCGTCCTCGCGATCGCGACGTTCGCCCTGGCGTTCGCGCACGGCCATGCGCCGTGGCGTTGGGCCACACTGTCGCTGGCAGTCTGGGCGATGGGCATAGGACTAGGATTTCTTCCGACGTTGCTGAAGGAAGGAGGGGCCGGAGTCACCGTAGCAATGGTCTACGCAAGCGCATTCGCCGCTGCAGGAGTGAATTGGGGCGCGCGCCGGCTGGTACGACAGCGATAGATTTGGAGGCATGGGCCTCCGTATTACCCAGGTCGACTCGTTCACCAATCGCCCCTTTGCGGGAAACCCGGCCGCCGTCTGCATCCTCCCGAAGGCCGCCACCCCAGCGTGGATGCTCGACGTCGCGCGCGAGATGAACCTCGCCGAGACCGCGTTTCTCGTGAAGCAACGCGATGGATACGATCTCCGCTGGTTCACTCCGACGGTCGAAGTCGATCTGTGCGGCCATGCGACACTCGCGAGCGCGCATGTGCTGTGGGAAGACGGGCATCTCAAACCGAATGATCAAGCAAGATTTCACACAAAGAGCGGTTTGCTGACGGCTGACCGCCGCGGTGCCTGGATCGAGCTGGACTTTCCTGCCACGCCGGCGACTCCCGCTGACGCTCCGCACGGGCTGATCGAGGCACTTGGGGCGAAGCCGCAATTCGTCGGGCGCAGCAAGTTCGACTATCTCGTCGAGCTCCAGGATGACGCCACCGTACGAAAGCTCGATCCCGATCTCGGCGCGCTCAGCCAAGTGGAGACACGAGGCGTGATCGTCACCAGTCCCGCCGACAAGGGCAAATACGACTTCGTTTCCCGATTCTTTGCGCCGCAATCGGGCGTTCCCGAAGACCCGGTGACGGGGTCGGCGCACTGTGCGCTCGCGCCGTACTGGAGCGCCAAGCTCGGCAAGAAAGACCTGATGGCGTTTCAAGCGTCGGCGCGCGGCGGCGAGATCAGGTTGCGGCTTGAAGCCGATCGCGTGCGTCTCGGCGGCCAGGCGGTGACGGTGTTGCGCGGCGAACTGACGACCGGCAACTTGCCGTCGTGACCGGAGCAACCCGACCCAGTCAACCTAGTCGTGTCGTTGGTTATCTCTTCGCGCTCGCAGCCGGGGCGACGTGGGGAACCACAGGCCCACTGTCCACCGGTCTCTACTCCCTGATGCCCGCCACGAGCATTGGCTTCTGGCGCGTACTGGTCGGAACCGTCGCGCTGGCGATCTGGGGCCTGGTGTTTCGGCGTGACCTGTTTCGCGCCGATGGACGTGGTTGGCTCATCGTGGGACTTGGGGGCGGCGCCTTGGTCGCGCTGTTCGAGATCGCGTATCAGTTCGCGATCGCGGGGGCCGGCGTCGCGGGAGCCGCAGCGCTCCTGTATACCGCTCCTGTTATCGTCGCCGTGCTGGCGCGAGTCATCCTGAACGAAGCACTCACCCCAACCCGCGTTGCGCTCGCATTCATCGTGATGATCGGTGTTGCACTCACCGTAACCGGCGGCAGCAACGTAGGCGCGGAGGCCGCACGGCTCGGCGTGACCGCGGGCATTGTGGGTGGACTACTGTCGGCGCTGAGCTACGCGCTGACCTCCCTGATGGGAAGGTGGGCGGCGCCGCGCTACGGCGTGGTGAAGGTCCTGTTCCTCGAGGCGGTCGGGGGCGTCGTGTTGATCTGGATCGTCCTGCTGATCTGGGGCCGGGCGCCTGCGGTACCGCCGTCGGTTGCCGCCTGGCGCGGCTTGTTGGGACTCGCAGCGGGATCCGTCATCGCCGCTAACCTCTTCTTTTTCGGAGCCATGAAGCGGATCGAGGCCGCGCCGGCGTCGGTGGCGGCCACCATCGAACCTGTCGTCGGAGCATTGCTCGCACTACTGCTCTTCAGCCAGCGACTGACGACGCTCGGCTGGCTCGGCCTGGTGATGGTAGTGGCTGGCGTCGCCGCCGGGTACGTCCTGGAGGGCCTAAAAAAGCAGCTCGACACCGAGGCGGAAGAGGCGGGGCGCCCCGTATGAGAAGAGCGGCTGCCCGTAATCGCGCGCCGCGGATACATACAACGGGAGCAGCTCCGCGGGTCCTTCGATGAGGCCGTTCCCGTCCAGATCCGCGTACGAGCGATACCGCGGCGACTCGTAGGGAATCGGCTCGGGATGCGCGGCGTACGCGTCAGCCGCCATTTGCTGAATCTGCGTGTCGGTCATTTCCGGTTGCCCTGTCTCGCGGCGCACCGCTTCGACGTTCCGCCGGTTGAGCAGATTGCGCACATCCACGTACACGCTCCCCTGCCAGCGTTGGCCCCACAAGTGAATCGGCTGGCGCACGAGCAAGTCGACGGTGAAGAGCGTCGGGAGCCGGTGACTGTTGGGCAATCCAACGAGACTGTCGCCCGCAAGATTGGTCATTGTGTACGGCAGCCCTGAGCTGACGCGCACGATCGTCGCCGCTTCGAGTCCGGCAAACGGACGGACGCCCGCGACACGGGGTCCCCCGGTCGCGGAAACCTGCCCTTGTCCGATCACGGTGATATTGTGGCGGCGGTCGTAATCGAGCGGGAACGTCACGCGCGCCGGATCGAGCGTGTCGCCCCCAGGCTCGATGCGGATACGGCGCGTCAGCTGGAACGCGTTGGTCGCCGTCGCCTTGGCATTCTGAAACGTGTAGGCGACCCGCACCCCCCAACCGTTGTGCAGCGGCCGCTCCGCGATCACCTCCGCGCCTTTGACGTCACCGTAATCGAGATTGCCAAAGATGGTGGAGTCGGGATCGACGCCGAGCGGCACTGACGCGACCATCCCATCGAGCAGCTTATTGAAGACATTGATTCGGAGGCTCGTCGTCGGGGATGGGCGCATCCGCAGTGAGAACTCGTATTGCGTCGCGTCTTCAAAGCCGAGATTGGGATTGCCGCGACGGAATCGGCCGGTGCGTAGGGTATCGTCGAAGGCGGCGTCCACGAGATACTGAAAATCGGGAGCCTGTGAAAAGCGGCCCCAGCTCGCGACAACCGTCGCGCCCTTCAAGACCGTCGAGAATCCCAGTCGCGGACTAATGCTGCGCTGCGCGCTGTACACGACGCCTCCCGGCACGCCGCTGCCGGGATTGAACTGGTCGTAGCGTACGCCAAACGTGAACACGAAATCGGGACCGCGCAGCTGGCCTTCGGCGTAGGCGGCGGCGGACAGAGGCGTGAAGTTCGTCGCCGTCGCGGGTGGGACGCTGTCGCCCACGGGCAGGTATGCCAGCGCGCGCTGGAACATCTGGACGCGCTGGCTCGCGACTTCGCCGCCGAAAAAGAAATCCCCGCGTGGACCTCCCAGGCTGAAGTCGGCCTGGCCGCGCAGCTCGCGGAACCGATTCCACGAAACGTCACCGGCCGGGCCGCCGCCTTTGAAAAACGCCGGCACTCCCCACGGTGTGCGATCGCTCAGATCGGGCGTGGTGAAGCCGGGAATCGGCTCGCGCGCGCCGGCGGTGTCCTGACTGCGCACGAGATCCTCGCCGATGAACCGGAACTCATGTCCCGTAAACGCCCCAAACTCGTAGCTCGGCGGCTCGGCGAGCGCGCCGCGGGTGAAGGAGCGCGAGAAATAACCGGCCCGGAGCGCGGCAGTAAAGTTGTTGCTGACCCGCTGGAGGTCGGCGCTGAGCAGCTCGCCGCTCACGTGCAGCGCCGGAGCGTGCTCGGTGTCGTACTTGTAGACGGGATCGTACAACAGCCGCTGCTCGACCGACCGCAGCGCGAAGAGCCGAAGGCTGTGCGCGCTACCAAGAGAAAAGCGCAGCTTGGCGGCGGCGTCGTACCGCTCACCGCTGTTGTGCGGGAGCATCGCGGGATTCTGGTTTCGAGGATCGAGCGCGTCCGGCGGCGGTGGCGCGTTCACGGGATCGGCGTCGAGCCGCCCTTCGGCATCGAACACGGCGACGAATCCGATGTCGCGGGTCACGGGTCCGTCCGCCGACACGACGAAACGATCCAGGCCCAGATCGGCCGCGCCCGAGAGCAGCCGGTCCGTCTCGTACGCCGCGCGACCGGTCCAACGATCGCCGCCATCTTTCGTCACGACATTGACGAGTCCGGAGATCGCTTGGCCGTAGCGCGCCGAGAACCCGTTCGTCGCGAGCGATGCTTCCACCAACAGATCGGGCGGGATTCTGACGCCCAGTGGGCCGGTGGACGCGTCAAGCTGGTTCTTCACACCCAACCCATCGAGCACGAACGCCTGTTGCCCGAGCCGGCCGCCGCGGTAGCTCTCCCCCACGGCGCCGGCGGAGAGCGCCACCGCTTCGCCGACCGTCGTGACCGGAAAGCGCCGCAGCTCATCGCCCCCGATGCGCTGTACCGACGCGACCACTGTCGGATCCAGGATCGAGTCGGCGTATGCTTCCACGACGATCGGCTCCTCGATCGTAAAAACGTCGACGGTGAAATTCACGACCGTGGTCTGACCGGCGCGGACCAGCACGCTGTCGCGTCGCACCGTCTCGAAGCCAATCGAACGCGCCATCACGGTGTGCCAGCCGCTGCGCACTTCGCGGATACGGTAGTACCCGATAGAGTCGGTCTGGGCGACCCAGCGCCCATCGAGCCCCACCTGCGCACCGCCGAGCGGTCCGCCGCCTGCGCGCTGCCGGACGTGCCCCACGATCGAGCCGTTGGTCTGCGCCGCGAGGGTGAAGACGGTTGCGGACAGGCATAGCGAG
>DATFVZ010000178.1:0-2886 GCA_035259785.1 Gemmatimonadales bacterium | reverse complement strand
GTTCCGCAACAAGACGTATCCGGTATCGTACGAGCGCCGTCATCAGTCTTAACCAGGTTCTCTGCAAGCGCCGATAGAAAGGCGATGAAGCCGCGTCCCAGTGGCGTCGTGAGGTCAAGGTGGGGCATATCGAGGACTTTGATGAAGGCGCCGCGCTTCTGCATGCGTTCGATGATATCGATGCCATCCTTTATGCTCCGGGTACACCAACGTAGCAGTGCCGAAGGTGACGCACGACGTCCCGGCACAACGCCACGCACGAACATCAGTCTCGATGTCTTCGCCATGCCGCGACGCTCATTGCGCCGGGAGCTTTTGACCCATTCAAAGCCCCGAAGGCTCACACGTTGGTCGCTGAAACACCAAAGCACCCGCCCAGGGCTTTCAGGGACTGCGTCTCAGAGGTGCTCGCTATTTGCTCACCTGTAGTCTCGATCTCCGGGGCAGACGAAAATCGGGTGTTGACCTGGTACGCTGTCAGTCCAACCCGCAATGGGCGCCGACAATCAAGGTGAGAACCAGCGACAATCTGGATGAGAACTTTGCCGGGGGGCGAATCGAAGTGAGGGCGTAGCCCGAGCGTAGATTCGCCCCTCACCGGGGGGCGTTTTCAAAGCCTGCCTGGCGGTCGGGCGGGGTTCGGTCAAGCTGTTGATTCGTCTCGGCAACGAGGGGGGATCGACGACTTGCCCGGCCTCCATATCAACGACCACCAGATGAGGCTGTACATGAGTTACCGACAGACACTCTCCGCCGAAGCCGCAGCGGCAAAGGTGGGGTTCTCGACGGCGACGGCGTATCGGCTCGAGGCCGATCCGCGGCTGCCGTCGCAGAAGAGGGCGCCACGAGGGCGGCGTCGGCCCGATCCACTGGCGCCCTACTGGGACAGCGACATCGTGCCGATTCTGAAGGCAGCACCGGGCATCCGCGTGATCGCCGTTTTGGATGAGCTACGCCGACGACGTCCCGATCTCAATCCAAACATCCGTCGCACAATGGAGCGTCGCATTAACGCGTGGCGAGCGCTCAACGGCCCTGAACAGGACGTGATCTTCCGCCAGGAGCACGAGCCAGGTCGGCTCGGCCTCTCTGATTTTACCGACGCGAGGGCGCTCGGGATCACAATCGCTGGCCAGCGGTTGGATCATAGGCTGTATCACTTCCGACTGGCTTTCTCCGGCTTCACGCATGCCAGCGTCGTACTGGGCGGTGAAAGCTTCGTGGCATTGGCTGAGGGCCTGCAAGATGCGCTATGGGCGCTCGGTGGTGTACCGCAAGAGCATCGCAGCGATAGCCTATCAGCTGCGTTCCGCAATCTGTCGTTTGACGCTCAGAAGGATCTGACGCAACGCTACCAGAGCCTGATGCGGTACTATGAGATGGAGCCGTCGCGCAACAATACCGGCGTCGCCCACGAAAACGGTTCGATCGAGAGCGCACACGGTCACCTCAAGCAAGCGTTAGAGGACGCGCTGCTGCTCCGGGGCACGCGCGACTTCGCCGATTTGGATGCCTATCGCGCGTTCGTTGACGAGATTGTCGGCCGGCGTAACGCAAACAACCGCAAGCGGATCGAGTTGGAGCGCACCAAGCTCGGAGACCTGCCACGGCGGCGTACAACCGACTTTGAGGAGAAGGTGATCCCGGTGACGTCCTCGGGCGGCTTCATTCTGCGGCGCGTATTCTACACCGTGCCGTCGCGGTTGATTGGTCATCGCCTTCGCGTGCGCATCTTCGACGACCGACTCGAATGCTTCCTCGGTACTACACCAGTGGTCACGCTGACACGCGGCCATCCCGCATCGGAGAACAAGGGTGGTCACGTCGTCGACTACCACCACGTCATCCACGCGCTGCGGCGCAAGCCAATGGCCTTACTCAATCTCGTCTATCGTGATCGATTGTTCCCGCGTCCGGCGTACAAGCGCACATTCGATGTGCTCCGAGAACGATGTGGCGACCGACACGCCTGCAAGGTGATGGTCGAGCTGTTGATGCTTGCGCACGAGCGCGCGTGTGAGGCCGAGCTAGCCGATGTGCTCGTCGCCGAGATCGATGCTGGACGATTGCCCGATGCTGCGGCGCTGTGCGCTCGTTACCAACCGGAGGAGGCGTCCATCCCAGCTGTAGCTGTCGATCTTGTACCGCTCAGTGTCTACGACGAGCTGGCGGGCATCACCGTAGTTCCGGCGAACTCCAATAAGGGAGTAGCGGCATGACTGGGACAGCGAACTCCGTAGATACCGCTCGCGTCGAGCTGTTGCTGCACGAGCTGCGGTTACCTGGCGTGAAGGCAATCTGGCCAAAGCTCGCTGCACAATCCGATAAGGAGGGTTGGCCCGCCGCGCGCTTCCTGGCTGCGCTCGCCGAGCAGGAGGTTGCCGACCGTAGCCGCCGTCGGATCGAACGGCACATGGCGGAAGCGCGCCTGCCCGCCGGCAAGACGCTCGCCACTTTCGACTTCGACAGTGTACCGATGGTCTCGAAGGCTCGGATGATGGCGCTCGCCTCTGGTGACGTTTGGCTCAAGACTGGCGCCAATCTGCTGTTGTTCGGCCCGCCCGGCGGCGGTAAGAGCCATCTGTCGGCAGCACTCGGGCTTGCACTTGTCGAGAACGGCTGGCGCGTGCTGTTCGCACGTACGACCGATCTCGTGCAGCGTCTGCAGGTGGCACGGCGCGAGCTGGCGCTGGAGCCAGCGATCGCCAAGCTCGATCGATACGACCTCCTGATCCTCGACGACATCGCCTACGTGACGAAGGATCAAGCGGAGACCAGCGTGTTGTTCGAGCTGATTGCCGCGCGCTACGAGCGGCGCTCCCTGCTGATCACGGCAAACCAGCCGTTCGGTGAGTGGGGTCGCATCTTCCCCGACCAGGCCATGAC
>DATFVZ010000177.1:0-2709 GCA_035259785.1 Gemmatimonadales bacterium | reverse complement strand
AGCAATACGACGTCGCCCAGCACCAACTCCTCCGCCGGGACAAGGCGTGCTTCGCCGTCACGCACGGTGCGGGCCTCTGCGGACAGCATGTTGCGAATCGAGTCCAGGGCCTTTTCCGCCTTACCCTCCTGAATGAACCCGAGCAGCGCGTTGACAAGGACCACACCCAGAATGATGAACGCGTCGAGCTTCAGGTCCATCATCAGCTTGATGAAGGCAGCGACGAGCAGAATGTAGATCAGGATGTTATTGAACTGCAGCAGGAAGCGCATGAACGGCCCACGTCGGGACGCTTCCGGCAGGCGGTTGGGACCATATTTCGCCAGGCGCTGGGAAATCTCGGCCGCGTCGAGGCCTTTGTGCGTGCTGGTATTCAATTGCTGCACGACGTCATCCGCGGCGAGGGCGTGCCACGCCGTGGTTTCGGGGCCGGTCGTGGGGATCGTTGCCGCCTTCATGTGTCATCCTCCCACCCGGTGGGTTGACGTCGCGGAGCACCGATGTTTGATTTGATTGAGCAAGGGATGCCCTTGCCGGTGCCGCGGGCCGGCAGCAATGTTGTCACGCCCGGCGAACCGGCTCGCCCGGCCGCAGATCTAATCGTTCGTCCCGGTGGTAGATCGTCAGTCCGGCGCCCTGTTCGAGCGTGTAGGTCGCGCCTTCGGCCGTGATCGCGACGGCGAGAAGCTGATCACGAACCGTCAAGTGGAAGCGCAGATCGCGCACCCGCTTGTGCGGGTGGAACGACAGCCGACCCCCGTAGTCGCGCAAACCGGCCAATCCGTACACGACGCCCATCCACGTCCCGCCCATCGACGCGATGTGGCAGCCGTCCTTCACGTTCCCCCCCACGTCGGCGAGATCCATGAGCAGAGCGTCGATCAGATAGCCCAGGGCGAGTTCGTCGTAGCCGATCTCGAAAGCGACGATGCTCTGGATGCACGCCGACAGCGAGGAATCGCCAGTCGTCAGCTGGTCGTAGTAATCGAAATTGCGTTTCTTCTGATCCGCGCTGAACTCGTGGCCGAGCAGAAACATGGCCAGGACGACGTCCGCTTGTTTGATGTTCTGGTGTCGATAGATGACCAGTGGATGATAGTGAAGCAGAAGCGGGTACTTGTCGGACGGTGTGTTGGCGAAGTCCCACTTCTTCTTGTCGAGGAACTCGTCGTCCTGCGGATGGATTCCCAGCCGCTCGTCAAAACGCACGTACATCCGTTCGGCCGCCCGCCGCCAGTCCTCCGCCTCGCGCGGCTCGAGTCCGGTTCGCCGCACGAGTTCACGGTAGTGGTCCGGGCTGGCCTCGCGCACCTGATCAACCGCGTCGGCGGCGAAGCGCAGGTTCTCCCGCGCCATCAGGTTGGTGTAGGTGTTGTTGTTGACCACCGTGGTGTATTCGTCCGGCCCGGTGACGCAGTGGATGCAGAAACGCCCGTCCTGGCGCTCGGAGAAAAAGCCCAGGTCGTACCACAACCGGGCCGTCTCGACGAGCATCTCCGCGCCGTAGCGGTACAGGAAATCCTTGTCGCCGGTGACGTCGACGTACTTCATGATGCCGTGGGCGATGGCGGCGTTGATGTGGTACTGGGCCGTTCCCGCGGCATAATACGCTGACGCCTCCTCGCCGTTGATGGTGCGCCACGCGAATAAGGCGCCCTTCTGATTGACCGCGCGGGCCCGCTCGCGAGCCTTGTCCAGGATGCTGTAGCGATACAGCAAAACGTTTCGGGCCAGCCGCGGGGACGTGTAGATCAAAAACGGCAAGACGTAGATTTCCATGTCCCAGAAGTAATGCCCGTCGTACGTCTGGCTGGTCAACCCCTTGGCCGGAATGCCGGTGTTGTCGGCCCGGCCCGACGCCTGGAGCAACTGGAACAGGTTCCAGCGCAGGCACTGTTGCCAGCGCTGATGCTCGGCGTGGAGGTGGATGTCGCTGCGCTTCCAGAACTCGTCCAGGTAGGCGCGCTGGTCGGCCAGGAGTTGGCCAAACCCCTGTCCCACCGCCCGATCCAAACTTCGTTCGGCGCGGTCGCGCAGCTCGTCGGTTTTGTCGGAGCGCGACGTGTGGTAGGTGAGATACTTGGTCAGCGTGACGGCCTTGCCCGGTTCGGCGTTAATGTGGAACACCACCCGCGCGGAGTCTTCACCCCAGTCGGACTTGTAGAACGAAGCGCACTCCGTCTCCAGCGTGTGGTCCATGCCGCACGCCAGTCCCATCCCGCTGCTCCTGGTCCGGAAACTCAACAGAACTCGGCGGTCGGCCCCCGTGATTCCTCGGGGAACAAGCACCTGATGCGACAACGCACGTGCCAGCCGGGGATCGTCTTCGCCGCCCTCCCCGACGGGGGCGTGATCGACGATCTCGGACACCAGGACGAGTGAGGCCCGGGCGTTGAGGACGGTCGCGCGGTACTGGATCGCCGCGATGTGCTTCTCGTGAAATGAGACCAGGCGCCGTGTCTGGACGAGGACTTGCCGACCGGCGGGCGTTTCCCAGAGAACCTCCCGATCGAGCGTGCCGGCGCGCATGTCGAGGGTCCGCTCGTAGCGCAGAATCGTTCCGCCGCCGAGGTCGAATGGTTCGTCATCCAGGTACAGCCGGATGATCTTGCCGTCCGGGACGTTCACGATGGTCTGGCCGGTGGTGGCGAAGCCGAAGGCGCGTTCGCCGTAGGGGATGGGCCAGGTCTCGTGGAACCCGTTGATGAA
>DATFVZ010000176.1:0-2783 GCA_035259785.1 Gemmatimonadales bacterium | reverse complement strand
GCTTGCTCGCCTGCCGGGTGTCATCGATGAATCGCAGCGTATCGCCGAGATCCGGGACGATGTCCCTCGACCAAGCGAGCGCCGTCTGGATCAGCGGCGTCCACCTCGCATCCAGCGCCGTTTGCGCCCAGCATGCGGCGATCGGTTTCGACACCACTGTGCCGTACTGCAGCGTGTGGCGCATACGGCACATGGTCAGCACGGCATACGACCGGTAGAAGGGATTGTTGAGCCACCGGCGACACGTGGGCGCTGGCATCCACCAACCGTGCAGGAGACTGACGACGGCGTGGCGCAGCTCTTCAGCATCGATTGGATTGATGAGCGTGCGTGGATCGAGGCCGGCAAGGGTCACTCCGTGCTCGCGGACGATGTACCGATGAATCACCCAATCGCGTTCGTGAGCCTCGGTGACGAGTTGATCACTGAGGCGCTCGATGTGGGGATGGCAATTGTCGTCGGGATCGAAGCGGCGAAGTGCACGGCGCGGGATGTACGAGACCTCGAGCTCTCGGGCCCATTTCGACTTTCCCGTGGCGAGCCGCGCGTGCATCGTGCCGAGCGCGGCGATGACCTCGTCGGAGAGGGTTTCCTCCGTCACTACGAGAACGTCGATATCGCTGCTGTGCTCCGAAAAATCGCCGATTGCCAGCGAACCGTCGAGATAAACGCCGACGAGCTGCGGCCCGAGCGTGCCGCGCACCCCTGCCAGCAGCTCCGCGAGGATTGCGTCGACGTCGGCGTAGCCGGTCGAATGACTCATCGTTGCCACCACGGCACCTAAAATCTACTGGATCGGAGGCGAAATCCCCGCAAGACGTCCCTGAAAATGCCGGACTGCACTTGAAACGCGTGGGGGCTGTAGTCCTGATAGTATCCCGCGGTCACCGCGACAACGAGATCGAGCTCCGGGACGATGCGAATCGACTGCCCGCCCCGCCCAAGCGCGCCAGTCCAGTGGACCTCACGCCCATCGAGCGTGGAGCGGCCGAGCCACCAGAGGTATCCATAAGATAGACCGTCTGTGCCCGTGATCTTCGGCGCCGTCGAGGTCTCGATCCAGGTCTTTGAAACGATCTGACGGCCGTTCCAGCGGCCGCCCGCAAGGACAAGCTGGCCGATTTTTGCCATGTCACGCGGTCGCAGACGCAACCCACCGCCCGCATCGGTGTCGCCTCTGACCCTCGACCACTCTGTGCCGGCTATGCCCAAAGGCTCGAACAACGTCGCTCGCGCGAATTCATCGAGGGGGCGTCCCGTAGCCTTGCGGACGATGGCCGACACGAGCGTTAGCGCGCCGGTGTTGTAGAAGAAGTCTCGTCCTGCCGGCGCGGTCGCCGCCAGACCGAGGACGTAACGACACGGGTCCCAGGCCATGTGCATGCGCGCCTCGTCGTTGTTGTAGTCTCCCGTGGCTGGAGTCGCCTCCACCCACTTGAGACCCATCGACATGGTTAGCGCGTGCACCAGCTGAATTTGATCCTTTTCAGGTGAACGCAGGTCCGACAACTCCGGGAAAAAGCTGAAGATCGGTTCGTTGACGCTGCGTATGAGCCCTCGATCGATCGCAATCCCGACTACGAGTGACGCGACGCTCTTTGAAACCGATTTCATGTCATGCAGCGTATCCGCATCGAACGCGACTTCTTTCACCCGACGGCCGAAAATGCGGCCGGGAATCTCGTCGGGGCCCCGGAAGTACCGCTCGAACACCAGCTTGCCGCTGCGCGCGACCAGAATCGCGTGCACGTTAGCCGCGCTAGCCGTGAGCCGATCGGCCGTCCCGCACAGCGCATTGCGGTCGACGAGCTTGTCCTCGCCGAGGGAGGCGACCGGCCAGCCGTCGCCTCGCGTGACCGGAACACCGCAGCTGTCGGGCGGATCCGCATGCAACCGCTGCGCAGCGAGCGGTGCCAACGCCGCCCCGCCGAGAAGTGAAACGAACTCGCGCCGTCTCATCTGATCCTCTCGTTCACATCTTTCGCGGACGCTCGACCATATCAGATGATCGTGCCGCCAGCGATTGCTGAGGCGCAAACGCGTACCTTACCAAGGTCAGCAACGGAGTCATTCCAAGGTCAGCAACGGAGTCATTTTCGATGGATTCAGTGGGGGCGGTCAGCCAGGTGATGTCCCCTCGTGCCCTGTGAGCGCCGACCCGGGCCTGGGTGAAGCCTGGGCAAACGAAAGGGGCGCCCGGTGGAAGCCGTGCTTGCGGGCGATGGCCGCGCGCTCCTTTGCGGCCCGGGGGGAGCGCCAAGACGCTCCCCCGATCCTGAACAACTCCAGTGCTTAGGCTTTCTCGACCATGTAGATCGTCGTCAGCATGTCGACGTAGATATTTCCGTCGACCATCAGATCGCCCTGCTTGTTCTTCTCGCGTCAGGCTGGCAATGAGATCGGTCTTGATCGATCAGCTGCGAGGCCGCCCATCACAGTCGGGGGCGGAAGCACGCGAGCGTCTGACTACGCGCGGCGGAACTTGAAGTTGAAGCGCCGGAGCTCGAACTGCTGGTTGGGGTTGGGGGTGAACTCAACGTACTTCTGCGTCCCGTAGTCCTCGTAGGGCTGGATGACCGGCAGCCAGGGGAAGTTCTCGAGGAAGATCTTCGTCATCTCGCGATACGCCTCACCGCGGAATGTCTCGTCCACCGAGAAGCGGGCGGCGTTGCCGAGCTCGTCGAACTTGGGATCGCGCCAGTAATCGTATGGGCCGCCGGGGCCGAGCAGGCGCCACATCATGCCGTCCGGGTCGCCGAGGGTGGAGGTGGGGTCGCCCCAGT
>DATFVZ010000175.1:0-19038 GCA_035259785.1 Gemmatimonadales bacterium | reverse complement strand
GTCCCACGCTACGAAACGCCAGGGCCCGGTGCCGATGGGATGCTGTCCCAGCTCCGGCCCGGCGGACGGCGGCACAATCGCCGCAGCGGGCATCGCGAGAAACGTCGGGAAAATGGCCAGCGGCTCGGTCAGGACGAACGTAACCGCCGTGTCTCCCAGCAGCGTGATCCCGCTGATGTCGCGAGCGCGGCCGTCGGCGTAATCCTGCGCGCCGGCGATTGGCAGCAGCGGCCATACGCGGCCGCCCCGCGTGCCGGGAGCCAGGACCCGCCGGAACGAGCGTTGGACGTCCGCCGCGACGAAGGGCTGGCCATCATGAAACGCAACGCCGGAGCGGAGATGAAAGACGTAGCGCTGCCCCGTACGGTCCGCCGTCCACCGATCCGAAAGGGCGGGCAGCAGGGCGCCGTCGGCGTTGAACTGGGTGAGCCCGTCGAACAGGAGCGTTACCATCTCGCCGGTGGGCACGTCGGTCGATAGCGCGGGGTCGAGCGAGCGGGGGTCGTACGACTCGTAATAGACGAGCCCCCCGACCTGCGGCGCACGCTCGCCACCTCGCTGACCCTGGCAGGCGGCGACAACACAGAGGAACAGGGCGCTCTTGGCGGTGTCGAAAAGGTTGACAGTGCGGAGCAAGTGTCGCAACATAGCCGATTGAACAATCTCGTCAATTGCGCATTGCATGGCTTCTTTTGCTCGCCGCATTCACGGCGCCAGCCGCATTGTCCGCTCAAGAGCAGGAGCGGGTAGTCCGGCAACTGTCGTTCGTCGGTAACAAAGCCCTCGACGACGAAACGCTCGCCTCTGTGATTGCCACAACCAACTCGAGTGCTGGCACGTTCATACTCCTCCGCTGGCTTGGCCTGGGCGAGAAGCGGTACTTGAACGAGGTCGAATTCCGGCGCGACGTCGTCCGTTTGCTTCTCCAGTACCGCCAGAGCGGGTTCATGAACGCGGTCGTGGACACGTTCGTCCAGCGAACCGCGCGCGATGCCTACATCGAGTTCCGCATCCATGAGGGCGAGCCGGTGCGGGTTACTCGGCTCGATGTGAAGGGTGTCGATGGGATCTTCAATGTCGAACGGCTGACGAAAGATCTTCCCCTGCACGTGGGCGATCCGTTCAACCGTTTCCAGCTCCAGGCGTCGGCGGACACGATCGTCGGGAGACTCCGAAACAATGGGTACCCTTACGCCGAAGTGCTCCGCAACTTCGACTCGGAGGCGGGTGCGTTGCGGGCGGAGATCGAGCTGGACGCGCACCCCGGTCCGCGCATGCGCATCGGCCAGGTACTGATCGAGGGGTTGCGTGACACGGATACAGGGACGGTACGGCGTGTGATGTCGGTGCGGCCGGGTGCCCGCTTCCAGCAAGACCTTCTCTACCTCACCCAGCGCGATCTGTACAGCATGGGCGTATTTAGCTCGGTGAACGTCGTCCTGATCGACTCCCTTCCGCCCCAGCCGGGAGCACCGGCCGACTCCACTGTGCGCGTGCTGATCCAGGTGTTGGAGGGCCCCCGCCACCAGACCAGGATCGGTTTCGGCTACGCTACAGTGGAATGCTTCCGGCTCCAGACCGGTTGGACGGCGCGCAACTTCTATGGCGGTGCCCGTTCGCTCGACTTGTCAGCGCGCTTCACCAAGATCGCCGGCGGTTATCCCGCTCTGAATCCCAACGAGCAAATCCAGCCGGTCTGCAACCCGTTCGCGGGTGATTGGACAATCGACACGCTGAACTACCAGCTCAATGCGAACGTACGAAAGCCCGCGTTTCTGTCGCGCACAAACGTGGCGAGCTTCGGCTTGACGGCGGAGCGGAGCTCGCAATACGGCGTCTACACGCGGCAGGCCGTCGGCGGCGACATGGCGATCACGTTCAACACACGCAGCACTTGGCCCCTCACGCTCGGCTACTATTACTCGGTGGGCCGCACCTCGGCTTCCGACGCGATCTTTTGCGTCAGTTTCCGTATCTGCGACGAAGATAGCCGCCATTTTCTGCGCGATCGCCGGCATTTCGGCGCTCTGTCGATCAGTCTCACGCGCGACCGCGTCAACAACGTCCTCGATCCGTCCCGGGGCAGCCTCACCACCGTGACACTGTTGAACGCGTCGCACATTTTCGGTTCACAAGTGCCGTACGAGTTCAATCGCGGGGAGGTCGAAGTCGCGAAGTATTACCCGATTGGACGGCGCACGGTGTTTGGGTGGCGCGCCCGTGCGGGAGTGATTCTGCCACGCAACATTGCTCCATCGGGACAACAGGTCGCCTATGTCCCGCCGGATCAGCGCTTTTACGGTGGCGGTCCAAACACGGTGCGTGGCTATGGGCTCAATCAGATGGGACCGCGGGTGTACGTGGTCAGCGATACCACCAAGATCGACTCCGTGCTCACCGACGCGGCGGGAGAGAAGGTATTCGAGGGCGTTATTACGGCGCCGACGGGCGGGAACACGCTCATCGTTCTGAACGCGGAGCTGCGGTTCCCCTCTCCAGTCTACCCCGAGCGCGTGCGGCTCGGACTCTTTGTCGACGCGGGACAGGTGTGGGAGCGGGGGTCCGAGGCTTTCCCGATCAGCGGTCTACGGATCACGCCGGGCGCCGGTCTACGCTTTGCCACACCGTTGGGGCCGGTGCGCGTGGACGCTGCATACAACGGTTACGCCATTGAGCGCGGACCGCTGCTCTACGCCCAGCCGGACACCGCGGGAATGGCTCCTCCAATCGAGCAGATCCGCGACGAATATCCTCCCGTACGAGCTCCGAAGACGTTTTGGCAGAAGCTCGTCGTGCAGTTTGCCATAGGACACGCCTTCTGATGGTGCGCCGCTCGTTGAGCGTCGCGCTCTGGTCGCTGGTCGGCCTGCTCGCGTGCGTCCTCGGGGCGCTCAACGCGCTCGTGAGCACACAATCGGGCCGCACGCTTCTCGCGCGCGTGGCGAGCTCCACGGTGCAGAAGGTGGTCGACGGCTCGATTACCGTGGGTGAGGTGCGGGGCTCGCTGCTGACGGGCGTCACCCTCACGGATGTTCGGCTCGTCGATTCCGATTCGACACTGGTCGCATTGTTGCCGCGCGCCGACCTCGGCTACAACCTGATCGACTTCGCGGCGGGTCGCATCGTCTTCATGGAGGTGCGTCTCTACAAACCGGTCATCAACATCGTCCAGCACCAGAGCGGGACGACCAATTTCGCCGAGCTGTTCATGTTGAAGACGAAAGACACGGTCAAGGTCGCGCCACTCGGTCCTGCCGGTCCGCGCTCGCTCATTCTGCTGCGCAACGTTCAGATCGACGACGGATCGCTCACGCTCCGCCTGCAGAAACATGGCCCGGTGACGGATGCCAACGAAGAGATTGAGTACTCGGGTGAGGACGGGCGCTACCGCCTGCGGCGCTTCGAGCACCTCAACGCCCGGCTCGCGGCGCTCCGCATCCAGGCGCCCCGCGAGAAGGGCATTCGTATCGATATCCTGCGCCTCGCGACCGAGAGTAGCGACCCACAGCTTTCCATCGCCGATCTCGCAGGCCGGGTGACGATCGACGGCAGCGCGCTCGATGTGAATCTGTCTCGCGTCCGGTTCCCGGGCACGCAATTCAGCGCCCGTGGCAATATCCGCTGGCCGCGCGACACCGTCCTCTGGAATCTCGCGATGCGCGCCGATTCGGCGCGGCTGAGCGATATCCGCTTCCTCGATTCGCGCTTTCCGGAAGGCGCGGTTCTGCATGGCGGTGTCACCGTCATCTCGCGCGATGGAGGTCGAGTCCTCGAGATTCGGCTGCAGCCCCTCGACCTGACCTATGGAACTGGCCGGCTCACTGGGCAGGTCACGGTTTTCAGCGCCGCGGACTCAGGGATAGTGGCATTGCACCAGGGCGAGCTGGAGGCACGCGACCTGTCGCTCGAGTTGGCGCGCCCGTTCCTCGACACGCTGCCGTTCGCCGGTCGTCTCACCGGAGAGACGCGGGTCGACGGACCCGTCGCCACGCTCAAGCTCGAAACCTCATGGTCCTTCCGCGATTCACTCGTGCCGGGCTGGCCGGAAACGCAGATCCAAGGAAAAGGGGAAGTGAACATTGCCGGCAGCGATCTCGGGTTTCAGCCGTTTGGCATAGAAACCGGACGGTTCGATCTTGCCACCATTCGCAATATGGTTCCGGCATTCGATCTGCAAGGCGAGCTCGACGCCAGTGGGACGCTGACCGGCACGCTGCAGGACGCGACCTTCAGCGGAACACTGCGTCATCACGATGGCGACAAGCCCGTCAGTGTCATCCGTGGCGTGGTCGGCCTCGATTCGCGCGGCGAGATCCTCGGTGTGTTCGCCGACGTTGAGGCCGATTCGCTCGCGCTCGACGGCCTGACGGGTCGCTTCCGCGACTTCCCGTTGCGCGGCTCGCTGCAAGGACCTGTGCGCCTCGAAGGCGACCTCGCCGGACTCGAGACGCATGCTAATCTCCGAATGTTGGGCGGCGGGGGGGCGGTGCGTGCCGATGGAGTACTCCTGCTCGGCGCGCCGGGCAGCGCGCCCGTTTACGGCGTGCAACGGTTCACGTTGCACGCACAGGACGTCAACCTGCAGCGCTGGCTGGTACGCGATGGCCCACCCTCGCGCCTCACGGTCACGGCGACCGGCAGCGTTCGGGGCGACAGCGTCTCCGCGCCCGTCGGCGCCCTCTCGGCAACACTCGCGCCGTCATTCTTTGCGGGCTCGATCATCGACAGTGGAGCCACCGCGATCCGGTTTGCCGACGGCCGGCTGAATGTCGATTCCCTGCGGCTGCAGCAGCCCGGATTGCTCACGCGTGGGCACGGTTCTTTGGGATGGCGCCGGCCGGAGCGGGGCACACTCCAGCTCAGTGTCGAGGCCGATAACCTGAGCGTGCTCGATTCACTCGTAACGTGGCTCGCGGGCGCGCCACTGACTGGTTCGGCGTCCGATGAAAAGCTCACGGGTTCGGCCAATGTCGCGCTGCGGCTCGAGGGCGCGATCGACTCCTTGTCCCTCGGCGCCGATGCACAGGTCGCAAACCTGCGCTGGCGCGGGTGGCGCCTCCCCAAGGGCTCCGGTAGCGTCGCATACCAGCCGGGCCCGGTAGGCAAGTTCGATCTGCAAGCGAATCTTGATTCGCTTGGGCATGGTCGACTCGGGTTTGGCGCGGCGGAGGCCCACGCGCGCGGGACGCGCGATTCACTCACCTGGTTCGCCCGTTCACGAGTCGGCGATCTGGGAGCATTCCTTGCTGGTGGTCGGTACGCGCGACCAGGTGGCGCGGGGGAAACCCAGCACGTCGTTCTGGATTCTCTCGCGGTGTTGCTGCCCAGCGGGGCGTGGTTCCTCCAAAAACCGACAGCACTGGCGTTCGGTGATTCGATGGTGCATCTCGACTCGGCCGCAATCAGTAATGTCAATGGTGCCGGTCTTTTGACGATCAGCGGTGAGCTGCCCCCGCACGGGCCGATCAATGCGCGTGTCGCGATGGACAGCTTCCCGCTCGCTGCTATCTCCGCACTGCTCCAGAAGGACACCACCGGCGTCACTGGCGCCATGACGGGCGCATTCAACGCGCGCGGTACGCGCGCCAACCCGCAGTACGTCGGCACGTTCGCCTTCGCGAACGCGTCGTTCGGATCATTCGCGACCCCGTTCATGGACGGGATTGTCGAGTACCGCAATCGGCGGCTGAACGGCGAGGTTCACTTGTGGCGCGCGGGCCAGCAGATCCTGAATGTCACCGCCCATCTTCCGCTCGATCTCGCGCTCGTTCCCGTGGCTCGACGTCAGCTCCCCGACACGCTCTCCGTGCAAGCGCGCGCTGACAGCGCCGATCTGGGTGTGCTCGCGGCGGTGACCACAACGGTCCGGAAGGTCCAAGGAGTTTTCAACGCCGACCTTGGAATCGGCGGGACGTGGGACGACCCGCGGCTGCGGGGCCGGCTCGAAATCGGGCAGGCCGCGGTCACCATCCCGGCGCTGAATGCGCGGTACACGAATCTGAACGGCAGCTTTTCGCTGCGCGGCGACACGATTCGCGTAGATAGCATCGGCGCGGTGAGCGAGCGCGGCCACGCGGCGGTGAGCGGATACGTGCGCCTCGAGCGGTTAACCAAGCCGCTGCTCGCGTTGAACATTCAGACCGCGGAATTCAAGGCGCTCGATTTGCGCGGTTACCTCACGCTCACCGCGAGCGCCCGGGTGACACTCACCGGCCCGGTTTTCGGGGCGACGCTCAGTGGTCGCGGAACGGTTACGTCCGGCGTGCTGCATTTCGCCGATCTCGTGAACAAACGCGTCGTGAACCTGGACGAGCCGTGGGTTCAGGACCTCATCGATACATCGCTCATTCGGGCGCAGCGGCTCGGGCCGGAATTCCAGAGCGTGTTCTTCGACAGTCTCCGCGTCCAGAATCTGCAGCTCACGATGGGTGAGGATGTCTGGCTGCGCTCCAACGAGGCGAACATTCAGCTGACCGGTTCCGTCACCGTCAACAAGGCGAATAAAGCCTATCTGCTCAGCGGAACCCTCGCTGCCCCGCGTGGGACGTACCGCTTGATCGTCGGTCCCGTGACACGTGAGTTCGTGGTCAGCCAGGGAACCGTGCGGTACTTCGGAACTCCCGATCTCGATGCCGAACTGAACATTCAGGCTACGCATGTCGTCCATCCGCTGCCCGGCCCGGGACAGCGCGAGCAAATTCCGGTGCGTGCGCACATCACCGGGACGCTGCGACTGCCCAAGCTTGCACTCGAGTCAGACTACGGATACACGCAGACCGAGCTACTGTCCTATCTGGTCAGCGGCCGGCCTACTTTCGAGCTGGGCACCGATCAAGGCGCGTTCGTGCGGGGCACCGCGGCCTCGCTCCTCGCCGGTGAGGTGGAGCGTACCGTGGTGTCCGACCTCGGCGTGCCGCTCGATTATCTCGAGATTCGCCCCGGTGATGTGACGAATCCTTTCTCCGGTGCGCAGGTTGCGGCGGGGTGGGCGATCGGCGCGAAGACATTTGTCGTGGTCAACGCGGGCTATTGCGCCAAGGTCAAGCAAGCGCGCTTCACTAACACCCTCGGGGCGACGGTGCAGTACCGGTTGAGCCCGGAATGGCGCGCCGAAGCCGGCTTCGAGCCGTTGCGCACGTGCGCAACCGGCGACTTGGACCTGTTTGTACCGGCGGCGCCACGCCAGGTCGGCTTCGATCTGTTCTGGGAGCGACGCTACTGATATGACGCGAGCTCTCCTGATCACCAACCCCTTTGCGTCGCGCGCGCATGGAAAGTCCGCCACGACGATCCGCGACATCCTACAAGGGGGCGGATGGAAGGTTGACGTGCAGGCCACCGCCGGTCCCGGCGACGCCCGTCGCATCGCCGAGGAGGCGCGGACGGGGGGATTCGACGTCTTCGTGAGTCACGGCGGCGATGGTACGGCGATGCAGGTGGCGGCGGGCATCACCGGCACGAACATCACGTTGGGGCTGGTCCCAGGCGGTACCGGCAACGTGCTCGCGAACAATCTGCTCCTCCCACGCACGGCAACGAGCGCTGCGCACGCGTTGCTGAATGCTCGACGTGTACCCATCGATCTGGGCGTTGTCGAGCGCGCCGATGGTCCGCACTACTTCGCCGTCGGCGCCGGCGCGGGATTCGACGCCCAGCTCATGGCCGACACTGGTTTGCAGGCCAAGCGGCGCTGGAAGTTCGCGGCGTATGTGGCGCGCGCCGCCCTGACTCTTCCGACGGTGCGCAGCGCAACACATCGGGTCGTCGTCGACGGTACGTCCACAGAAGTTCGCGCCGCAATGTTGCTGGTCCTCAACTGCGGGAAGCTTCCCCCTGGGTTCTTGAAGCTGCGTGCCCGCATCGCTCCCGATGATGGATGGCTGGACGTGATGGCGCTCGAAGCCGACGGCGCGCTGCAAAGTGCCAGTGCCCTTTTCCAGCTGCTGCTGGGCGTCTGGGAAATGCCGGGACGCCGCGTCTGGTGGTCCCGCGGTCGCAGTGTGCGCGTCGAGCTCCCCGACGGGCAAGAGCGTCCGGTTCAGCTCGACGGCGAGGTGACGGGGACGACGCCGTTCGAGGTCCGACTGTTACCCGGCGCACTATCGGTTCTTGTCGGCTCCGGGTTCGAGGCGAAACATGGCTGATTCAATACTGGTTGTTGACGACGACACGACCGCACTGGCTGCGATCGCGGAGCACTTGGAGCGAGCGGGCTTTTTCGTCTGGCGTGCAACGACGGGTCAGGACGCGATCGAGACGTACCGTCGCGAGCGGCCCGACGTCGTGCTGCTCGATCTGCAGCTGGCCGATGAAGACGCCGGGCGCAATGGAAGGGCGGGGATTGCGACGCTGGGGCGGCTGCACGGACAGCGCGCGGCGGTCATTGTGCTGACCGACCCAGGCGACGACGCCGCCGCGGTCCAGGCGATGCAGCTGGGCGCCGAGAATTTTTTGACCAAGCCGGTGGACCTGCGGCACCTCGAGGCCGCGGTGGCGCGTGTCGCGGAGAAGGTGCGGCTGACGCGTGAAAACTCCCGCCTCCGCGCGCTCCTCGAACAGCCTGATATCCGCCCGCGTGCTCCGATCGACCGGCGCTACCAGGCCCAGTCGTTGTCAGAGATCGAGCGTCAGCACATCGAGCGGACTCTGCGGCATCATGGCGGGAACCGCACGCACGCGGCGCAGGAGCTGGGCATTTCGCGCGCGACATTGATCAACAAGATCAAGGCGTATAGCCTGAATCTCTGAAGACGGCATAGATTGCAAGCATGGAAAAGCCGAAGTTGAAAGAGCACGACGGGATGGTGTGCCGGTCCTGCGGGAACGAGGAGCGTGCCTCCGAGGGTTATCCCTGCGCCGACTGTGGCACCTTCATCTGCCTCATCTGTACATTCCGCGGCGTCACGCGCTGCAAGGCGTGCGAACAAAAAGCCCAGTCCAACAAAGCCTAGCCGCGTCGCCGCTGCACCTCGGCTGCCAGGTCCTCGAGCGTCGCGCCCAATTCATTCGCCAGCTTGGTCAATGCCGCATCCGTGCCGTGCCAGTCGCGGGCCGCCGCCAGCGCGTCGAGCGCGATACTCTCGATCGCAGCCGTGCGCTCTTCGAGATCGCGGGTGCGCACCGCGACCTCGCGGGCGAGCCACTGCTCCAGCTCGCGGCGATCGACTTCCAGCTGCCGCTTGCGCAGGGCGTGTTGCAACGCCAGCTCGAGTTCCTCGAGATCCACGGGCTTGATGAGATAGTCGAACGCGCCAAGCTTGAGGCACTCGATGGCGGTCCGCGGTTCGTCGATGGCCGTGAGCATCACCACCGCGAGGTCCGGATCCAGCGCCAAGACTTTGGGCAGCAGGTCCACGCCGCTCGTTTCGGGCATGCGGATGTCGCACAACATCGCCTGCGGGTGGGCGGAAGTGACGTGAGCGAGAGCGTCGGCGGCGTTCGCCGCCGCGAGAATCTGATATCCGAGACGTGAAAGGAAACGTCCGAGGGCCTGACGAATACCTTCTTCATCATCAACGACCAGGACCGTCGTGCCAGAGGGAGATGGAGCTGGGGCAGGTGTGGCGGTCATGGCCGTCAACGTTGCTGACGTTATCTTGGCGCGTCAATGAGCACACGCACGAATCTCTCGGCAGTTCCTGGCATCACGGTCGGGCACACAACGATCGACGCGCACGGGACCGGTTGCACGGTGATCCTCGCGCCGGAATCCGGCTTGCGCGCCGCGGTCTGTGTGCGTGGCCGCGCGACCGGCACTCGCGAGCTCGACGTGATGGATCCGCGACATCTGGTCGAACGCATCGATGCGATCTTGTTCACCGGCGGCTCCGCCCTCGGCCTGGGTGCCGCCGACGGAGTGATGCGCTGGCTGCGCGAGCGCGCACGGGGTCTTCCGGTGGGCGATATGGGGACGATTCCCATCGTACCATCCGCGGTGATCTTCGATCTTGGCAACGCCGGCAAACCGCTCGGCTGGCCGAGCGCCGACGACGCCTATTCGGCGTGCGATAATGCGCGCCCCGATTACGAGGACGGGTCGATCGGGGTGGGGCGCGGCGCGACCTGCGGGAAGGCGGCGGGCATCGACAAGATGATTCCCGCAGGGATCGGGTCCTGGGCCGCACAGTTTGGCGACGTGATCGTGTCCGCGTTGGTCGTGGTGAATGCCGTCGGGGACATCCGCAACGCACGCAACGAGCTGATCGCGGCCGGGCGTGGCCCGGACGGCAAGTTCGTCGACAGTCTGCGCTACCTCGCTGAAGGCGGGGCTCCGCTCGGCGACCCTGAACGGCTCAATCGCAACACGACGCTTGCCGTCGTTGCCACAAACGCCGATGTCAACCGTGTGGAACTGCAGGCGCTCGCCGCCACGAGCAGCGACGCCATCGCTCGACGGATTACTCCATACGGCACGTTGTTCGACGGTGATGTGATTTTCGCCGTCAGTACGAGGGCCGTGAAAGCCAAATCCCCTATGCAAGTCGAGGCGATCGCGACGCTCGTTGTGCCCGAGGCGGTCGAGCGATCGGTGCGCCGTGGATAAAGTCGAACGCGCCGTGGACGATATTCGCCGCAAGTGGGTGCCCGATGGACGCCTGGGCGTGTTCGACGTCTCGTTGCTGCCCAAGATGATCGATGGCTCCACGACGAGTCGCGATGCGCGCGACGCACTGCGGCGGCTGGCGGGCGAATCGGGGTTGCTCGAGAAGGTGGTGCTGCTGCCGAACGAGGGTCCAGCTCCGGCTGCGATCGTGACGGCCGCGGTGGCGCCGCTCCAGGGTGAACCGAAGGTGGCCACGCCGCGCGTGAGCGAAGCCCTGCATGGCGAGCCGCTCGATGTCCTCGAACATCGCGAGGAGTGGCTGCGCGTCCGAGCGCCCGATGGGTACATCGCATGGATCCACGCGGGTTACGTGGCAACTGGTCCCCGTGCCTGGTCGGAGGACTGGCAACAACGCGCCACGGGGCGCGCGCTCAGCGCCGATATCGTGACCCCGGATGGGCGTCGCAGGCTGCCGACAGGCGGCCGAGTCGCGTTCCGCCGCGGAGTCGTGGAGCTTGCCGACGGACAACGCGGCGCCGTGGCCGCCGGCAGCGTGCGACGTGAGCAGGAGCTGCGGGTCGAGGCCCGTCACCTCGCGCTTCCGGAGCTGGCACAGCGATGGTTCGCCGGCGCGCCCTATCTCTGGGGCGGTCGCACCGAGTGGGGCATCGACTGCTCCGGCCTTGTGCAGGCCGTGTACGGGGCCCGCGGCATCGCGCTCCCGCGCGACAGCGATCAGCAATTTGGGCAGGGTCGTGAGATTGCGATGGCGGCGGATGGCAAGGGCTACGAGGCCGGCGACTTGCTCTTCTTTGCTGAACGCGGCCGCGTGTCACACGTGGCACTCTGGGCCGGCGCTGGTACGATCGTGCACTCGGCGCTGTCGCGCGGTGGCGTGGGAAGTGACCGCCTGTTTGGTGACGAACCTCGCATGGTACGGATGCGAGAGAGTCTCGTTGGCGTGAGACGGCTATGATCGTGCGTCGCACGTTATTTTGAAAGATGCGTCTGATCCTCTTCGATTTAGACGGGACGTTGTTATGGACCGCAGGCGCGGGACGGCGTGCCATTCACCAGGCTCTGCTGGATGAAATGGGGACGGCCGGCCCGATCGAAGGGTATCGGTTCGACGGCAAGACTGATCCACAGATCGTGCGCGAGCTGATGGAGCTGGCCGGGCATCCCGACGCGCGCTCGGAGACCCGAGTGACCGCGGTGTGTCGCCGCTATGTCGAATTGCTGACGACCGAGCTCGAGAAACCGACCCAGGCCACCAAAGTCTATCCCGGAATCAAGGAGCTGCTGACGGCACTCGAGCCGCACGAAGCGCACGGCCGCGCTCTGGTCGGGCTGCTGACGGGGAACGTGGAGCGCGGCGCCGCACTCAAGCTGCGCTCGGCTGGTATCGATTTCGCGCGCTTCGCTGTTGGCGCCTTCGGCTCCGACTCTCACCATCGTCCTGATCTACCCGCTGTCGCGGCGCGTCGCGCCGCCGAGCGCACCGGACGGACCTTCACTGGTGCGGATCTGGTGGTCGTCGGCGACACACCGGACGATGTCGCGTGCTGCAAACCGATGGGCGCGCGCTCGGTTGGGGTCGCGACTGGGTACTACGACGTGCACGCGCTGCGTGCCGCCGGCGCCACCCATGTGTTCGCCGACCTCGGCGATACCCAGGCCGTACTCGCGGCGCTCTTCGCGTGACCGTTGTCCGGGATGAGCTCGAGCTCAAGGCGCGCATCGATGACCCCGACGCGCTACGGCGCGCCCTGCTTGCCGCAGGCGCGGAGCTCACGTATCGCGGCGCCATGCTGGATCGGCGATTCGATCGCAAACAACGCCTCGAGAAGCGGGACGAGGTCGTGCGCCTGCGCGTCTACCATCCGGCCGATCATTCAAAGGAATGGGGTGTGCTGGGCTGGAAGGGACCGATAGGCAAGAAGGACGGCTATCGGCACCGGGAAGAGTGGGAGACGCGCGTCGACGATCCCAAAGTTGCGCTCGTGGTGCTGCGTCGCCTTGGTTACAGGATCGTGGTCCGGATCGACCGGACGGTCGAGCAATACCGTCTCGGAGATGCGACGTTGCGGTTGGAGTGGTATCCCGAGATGGACGTGTTGTTGGAGGTCGAAGGGCCACCGGACGCAATCGAGCGCGCGATCGTGGCGACCGGTTTGCCGCGCGACATGTTCCTGGCAGAGTCGCTGCCGTATTTCCAGCAAGCGTACGAGAAGCGCACGGGGAAGCCGGCACGGCTGGCCCGATGAAACTCCTCATGCCGCTGCGCGTGCCCGAGCTCGCCCCCTCGCTCGGGCGCATCATCGTTCCCCGCCGCCAGGAGGTGCCATGGGTACCTCTCGACGACATCCGCGAAGAGCTGGCAACACGCGTCCTCGAGCTCGGCGGTGAGGGGCGGGCAGCCGAGGCTCGCGACACGGTGCTCGAGACCACAGGGCGCCGGGCGTGGGCGGTGGCGTGGGACCATGCGGTGCGGCGCGCGGCGACCCGCGTCGCCGAAGCACTGGATGCGGGATTCACCGCCACCGCGCAGAGCGTGCGGATGCCGGGGCGCAAACTGCGCCGCCACCTGCTGACGAACGCTGAAAAACGCGCGATCGTCGCGCGTCTGGGAACGGGGGGAGGGGCGTTCGTCGCCGCGCTGGACGAGCTTGACGCCGCTGCGCGGCGTGTCGCGGAAGCCACGGTGCTCGAAAAGGAGTCGCACGCAGCTTGGCAAGAAACGCTGCGGACCGTCGCGCGCCGTCTCGAGGCTGCGTGGCTCGCGCTCGAGATCGCTGTCGACCAGGAACGAGGCCGTTGGATGCCGGACATCGCCGCAGTGGCCGGCTGGCGGCCACGACTTTGGCCCATTTTCGTGATCTGGCTTCCCCTGGCCGCAGTACTCGTGTGGCTCGGTTTGGTCCTCGGCGGCTACGTGCCGGCCCCTGCATGGCTCGCAGCGCGCCTCGGCTTCTAGCTCTTCTGTTTCTGTGCTGTGCCGCCCCGCGCGCGACAGCGCAGATGCGGGTTGTCGAGGTCCCGATCACGGGCAGATCGAGCCTCGATTCGCTCGCGCGCCTCGGTTTTGAGGTCGCCGACGTTCGACGCATTGCCGGCGAGTTACGCGCGATCATCGTCGTCTCAGCGGAATCGGAAGTACGGCTGACGCAACGCGGTTACCGCCCTTCGGTTCCCGCTCTCGCTCGCGTGCCGACGAGAGTGGCGGCAGACACGTTTCGAAACTTTCACTCATTCGACAACCCCGTCAGCGGTATCCGCGCGACGCTGAGCACCTGGGCCGCGGCAGACACGATGATTCATCTGGACTCGGTGGGCGCGTCGTACGAGGGGCGACCGATGCTCGTCGCAAAGATTGGCGCGGCCGCCGATGACCCCGGACGGCCGAACGTGCTCTTCATGGCTACGCATCACGCGCGGGAATGGATCTCGACAGCCGTTGCGATGAAGCTGATCCGCTGGCTTGCCGACTCCGGCGGAGCCTCGCTCGCTGCGCATGACGTGTGGGTGCTGCCGGTTGAGAACCCCGACGGATACCAATACAGCTTCACTAACGAGCGCTACTGGAGAAAGAACCGCCGTCCCAATGCGGGGGGCAGTTACGGCGTCGATCCCAACAGGAATTACCCTGCGTTTTGGGGCCTGGACGACCTCGGCTCGAGCTCCTGGGAGGAAGCGGAGACCTTCCGCGGAACCGCTGCCGCCTCCGAGCCGGAGACGCAGGCTATCGTGGCATTTCACGCCGCTCATCCACCGGTTGTCGCGGTGTCATACCACAGCTACGGCGGCCTGGTACTTCATCCCTGGGGCTTTCGCGCGGGGGAGTTGCCGCCGGACCTGGCGCGCTATCAGGCGTTGGCCGGCACCGATCTGGTTCCCGCGGTGACCGACCGCGTGACCGGTTCACCGCGGGATCATTACCATCCGGGCCCCGGATGGAATCTCTATGCGACGAATGGCGAGTACACGGATTGGGCCTACAAGACACACGGCACGATCGCATTTACAACCGAGCTCACGAGCGGTTGCTGCGTGCAGGGACTGTATTATGGCTTCGAATTCCCCGATGACAGTGCGTTGGTGGAGCAAGTCTTCCGCGACAACCTCCCGTTCGCGCGCTCGCTCATCGACGCATCCGGCGATCTTGCGCGCGCGCCGGGCGCCTCCGGACTCGTTCCGGGTGCTCCGCGGTTCACGTCGCTGTGGCCGGACGCGTGGCTGAATCTCGATGCCGGCGCGCCGCGACCGCTGTCGCTGGCACTGCGGACCGCGACGGGGGCACTCGTCCGCCGGAGCGTGCAGACTGATTCGTTGCGACGCGGCGTGCTGCGGACCGACTGGCGCACCGATCTCCACCTCGACATCGTGCGAGCGCTGCACGCAGAAGGATCAAACGTGATGGCGGAGCTCCTGTCCCTCGGCGGCGCGGAGCCGCTCGACGCCGGCTGGCAGGACGGTGGGTGGGCACGAGATACCGTGCGTCAGGCGGGCAGCCACTCGTGGTTCACCGGCGGCCGCGTTGACACATTGACATCGCCGCTGACCAATCTGCAGGGCCGCACCGCGGTCTGGCTGCAGCTCTGGACTAGACATTACGGCTCGACGTTTTCACCTGAGCAGAATGGCGTCATTCAGTTCTCGGGCGACTCGGGGCGCACATGGAGTGACGTGGCGATGATCGTCGGCGACGGCCCCAACTGGTATCCGCTGCGCGTCGACCTGCCTCAGGCCGCCGGCCGCCGGGGCGCCCAAATTCGCTTCATCTCGAATCAATTCACCTGGTGGCTCGACGCGATTGGCTTTGCCTCCGATGTGACGACGGCATTCGCGCAGTTGGCCGCTTCAGGCGCTGCCGAGCTATCCGAGAACCCGGTGCGAAGCAATCAAGTCGTAATCTCATGGCCTACTACCGTTGGCAGTGCCCGCATATCGGTGTTCACCTTCACCGGTGAGCGTCTGTTCGAGACCAACGTGACCGCGCCGACCAACGAATACGTTTGGGACCTGACGGTGGACGGAGGAACGCGGCGCGTGGTCAATGGGGGCTATGTCGTGGTGATTGCTGTGGACGGCCAGCAGTATCGACGGCGGCTCTTCATCGCTCGACCCGCGCCGTGAGTGCGATCGGTGTAGGCGTCGACTTGGTCGAAGTCGCGCGCGCGCGGGCGATGCTTGCCGACAAGGGCGCCCACGTATTCGATCGGCTGCTCACGCCGGCCGAAGCCGACTACTGCCGCTCACGTCCCGACCCGGCCGAACACGTGGCGGTCCGGCTCGCGGCGAAGGAGGCGGTCTACAAGGCGTTGCAGGGTAGCGACGCAGCGCGGGGCATCGGCTGGCGCGACATCGAAGTCACCCGCGCGGCCGATGGCCGCCCCGACGTCGAGTTGAGCGGGCTGGCGGCAAGCCGGGCGAAGGAATTACGAGTCAAGAAAGTGCTCTTGTCGCTGTCGCACACACACGAGGCCGCCGTCGCAATTGCTGTCCTGTCAACAGATTGAATTCCCGACAAATTCACTCTACATTGTGCCCCGTGCGGTTTCTGACGGTGTCTTTCTTGGTCACCGCCTGCCTTGCTCAGCCACTCGCAGGGCAGGCGGCTGACTCTTTGGGGCCGGCGCGGCGCCTGGTAGCTGCCGCCGCGCTCGCCGCCAAGGAGTACGCCTTGGGCGTGATGCCGGCCGGAGGGCAGATCACGCAGCCTGAGGAAGTCGAGGAGGCGAAGCTCTTCATTCAGCAGGCGCAGTTCGATGTGCCGGGACTCCCTTTGTCGGTCCGCGCGGACGCCCAACGCGCCATGAATCGCATCGCGACGATGCTTGAGCAGCTTGCTCCGCCCGATTCGGTGCGGAGCAGCGCCGATAGCCTCGTCGCGCGTGTAACGCGCGCCGTGGGTGGCCCCGATGCGCTCGAGCCGCTGCCAATCAATCCGCCTTCGCTCGCGCAGGGTGCCGTCGTCTTTCGCGAGCGTTGCGTCGCTTGCCACGGCGAGAGCGGGCGCGGGGATGGACCCAAAGCCAAGACGCTCGAAGGTCCGCCACCCGCGAATCTCGCTGATCCTGCGCTGATGAGCGGAATGTCGCTCGTCGAGATCTACCGCCGGATCTCGATTGGCACGCCAGGCACCGCCATGCCGGAGTTCGCGGGCGACATCTCGACTGAAGATCGCTGGGCCGTGACAGCATACGTCGCGGCGCTGCAGTACGGCGGATCGGCCACGGCGGCCACGTTCGCCGCCGCCCGACGGCAGATCGATTCCGCGCTGTCGCAACGCTCCGAGCAAGTTGCGCTCGACGCCTACATGACGTTCGAGCAGGTAGAGACGTCCGTTCGAGCCAAGAACCCGGGTCTGGCGAGCGACCTGGAAGCCGCGTTCGCCTGGTTGCGTACACGCGCCGTCAAAGCCGATCAGGCGGAACGTCACGCGATCCGCAGCCGCCTGCTCGAGGGCCTCGAGCGCGCTGAGCGCGTAGTTGCGGACCGTCCTTCGGCCATGAGTCTGTTTGTCGCTTCGTTCTTCCTGATGTTGCGCGAGGGTTTCGAGGCGATTCTGATCATTGCGGCCTTGATGGCGTTTCTCAGCAAGGCCGGCGCACCCGAGCGGCGTCATGACGTGGCGCGGGGTGCCTGGGCGGCGATTGGCGCAAGCTTGCTGACCTGGGCTCTGGTCGAGCTGCTGTTCAAAGTCACCCCCGGCCAGCGGGAGATCATCGAAGGTGCCACCATGTTGCTTGCTGCCGCTGTGCTCTTCTACGTGAGCTACTGGTTGCTCTCGAAGATCAGTGCCGCGAAATGGACAGCGTTCATGAAAGGCAAGATGGAGAGCGCGCTCTCATCGGGCTCGGGGCTAGCGCTCAGTGCGGTCGCGTTCCTCGCCGTATACCGCGAGGGCTTCGAGACCATCTTGTTTTATAAGGCGTTGTTCTCATCAGCCGGCCCGGCTGGTGGCAGCGTCTCGCTCGTTGCCGGCATGGGGGTTGGCGCCGTTGCGTTGCTCCTCGTCTATCTGGCGATCAACGAGTTGGGATTGCGCGTCCCGATGAAGCCGTTCTTTACGGTTACGGGCAGCATGCTCTACTACATGGCGTTCGTCTTTGCGGGCAAGGGTATCGCGGAGCTGCAGAGCGCGCAGGTCATTTCACTAACGGTGGTCGAGAAAGCGCCCCGTTTGCCGGTGTTCGGGATTTACCCAACCCTCGAGTCGTTGGCGGTGCAGGGCGTGCTGCTGCTGCTGGCGGTCGTCGCTGTTGTCTGGGCCATGCGGCCCAAGCCCTCACGCGCGGAGAGCGGGCTCATTCAGTCGTAGGGATTGGGGTACCGCGGGGCTAGCGGGGGTCCGCCACCAGTACATCAGCAGTCCTCCCACAACGATGATCAGGATGCTGGTTACCTGCGCCAGGGTGAACGGATTCATCAACCGGTCATCTTTGGCTCGTACGAACTCGACCAGGAATCGTTCCGCTCCCGCGAACACCAGGTAACACCCCCACAGCCAGCCCACACCGTGGCCATGCTCGCGTCGCCGCCACAGCCACAGGAACACGAGAAACATGATGGCCGTCTCGTACAACTGTGTTGGATGGACCGCCACGACCTGCATGGGATCCGTCCCCGGAGGAAACTGCACGCCAGTCGCCTGGAGATTGGCCACGGTTGTCGGCGGCAGGCCGTTCGGGAACTTCATCGCCCACGGGAGGCTGGAAGGAATGCCGTAGTCGTCGTTCACCAGGAAGCAACCCACGCGTCCGAGCGCGTACCCCAGCGCAAGAGGAGCCGCGCAGAACTCCGCGGTGAAGCGGCCCGGCACCCGCCGGCGCCAACCGTTGATGAGAATCGCCGCCACGGCACCGAGGAAGCCGCCATACCATACGAACCCGCCACGGCGAAACAGCGCGTCCGATTCGCCGGTCAGCAGGACGTACCACAGCTTCGCGCCCACCAGACCGCCGATCACGCCGGCAATGATGATATCGGCCGCGTAATCCTCATTGAGCCCGCGCCGGCGCAGGTCGAGTTGGATCGCCCAGCCGGCCATCAGAAAGGCGACCATCATCATCAAGCCGTAGCCCGTGAGCTGGAGTGGGCCGAGCTGAAGAGAGAAGGGATAGACAGTCATGGAACGGCCGTGCGTCGTGCGTCGTGCGTCGTGTCGTTCATCTCGAGTCCAGGGAGGGGGAGATCAGCCCGGGCATCCAGCGTCCAGTCGCTGCGCTCGCCCAGACGCAAGCGGTGCCAACCGGCGCGCGCGATCATCGCAGCATTGTCGGCATTGAGACGCGGGCTGGCAACGGCAACCCGCGCGAGACCGCGCAGCCGCTGGGCTGCAAGGCCGCGCAATGCCCGGCTGCACGCGACGCCTCCGCCCAGGACGGCGGTCGTGTACCCCGTTGCATCGATCGCGCGGGCGAGCTTCGTGACCAGCACGTCCAGCACCGCGTCCTGAAAGCCGCGGGCGATGTGCGCCCGATCGCGATCCA
>DATFVZ010000174.1:0-4018 GCA_035259785.1 Gemmatimonadales bacterium | reverse complement strand
TGAGACGTCGAACGTTGTACGCTTGCCGGCGAAGTACTCCGTGAGCTGGTCGCAGGCCTTGTCGAGGATTGCGCTCGGTGCCTTGGTCCCCGCTGGTGGACCGAACCGTGAGCCGGGGAAGTAGACGCCGGTTAACGCGGTCTCGGAGGCTGTCAGGGTCAGCTCTCCGATGGGTGTGACCAGACGTCGTAGGTTCACTTTGGAAATCTAAGGCCCAGATCCTTGACAATCCTAATCGAAGCCGCGGTTGAGACGCTCGACGCCGCGTTGGCCGCCGTCGAAGGCGGTGCGCACCGAATCGAGCTCTGCGCGGATCTCGCCAACGGCGGCACCACACCAGATGTGTGGTTGTTGCGAACCTGCCGTTCCCAATTGGCCATTCCGATTTTCGTACTCGTGCGACCGAGGCCCGGCGACTTCGTATACACGCAAGCCGAGCATGAAGCCATGCTCGAGCAGATCGCGACCATGAAGAAGGCGGGAGCGCATGGAATCGTGACGGGCGCTCTGACACGCGAGCGCGAAATCGATCAGCGCAGAACCCGTGAGCTGCTCGACGCCACCCGGCCGCTCCCCCTGACATTCCATCGCGCGTTCGACGACTCTCGCGACCTCGGCGCGGCGTTAGATCAACTGATCCGGCTCGACGTGACGCGCGTGTTGACGTCTGGTGGCGAGCGGAACGCGATCGATGGCCGACACACGATTCGACGGCTCGTTGAGCAAGCCGACGGGCGGATCGAGATGCTGGCTGGGGGCAGCGTGAACGCAGACAACGTCGCGCGATTGGTGGAGGTGAGTGGCGTGAGAGAAGTGCATTTCAGTGTCAAGGATGCCAACAAAGTCCGAGGCGTAATCAGTGTCCTGAAGCGCTTGCTCTGAGCGGTGCGAAGGGGCAGCATACAGAGGCTCCGTCACCCGAGGTTTGCCGTCATGTCCCGCCCGCTCGTCGTCGTCATTACGCTGCTCGGTTCGATCGCTTCGCTCTCCGCTCAGAAACCGTCCAAGCGTCCATCCGTCCAACCGTCCGTCATCGACACCTCTCTGTACGGTGCTCTCAAGTGGCGCGAGATCGGTCCATTCCGCGGCGGGCGCGTCACTGCCGTCGCCGGGCACGACGATGAGCCGTACGTCTACTACTTCGGCGGAACGGGTGGCGGCGTCTGGAAGACCACCGATGGTGGCACGACGTGGATGCCCGTGACTGACAGTGCGCTCGGCGCCGGCTCCATCGGCGCGATCGCGGTCGCTCCCTCCGACGCAAACGTGGTCTACATCGGCACCGGCGAGTCACCGCTCCGGGGCAACGTCTCGCCGGGCGATGGGCTGTACAAATCCACCGACGCGGGCAAGACATGGCGCGACATCGGTCTGCAGGACGCGGGCCAGATCGCCGACATCGAGGTTCACCCGAAAGACGAGAATCTCGTCTACGTCGCGGTGCTGGGCCACGCGTTCGGTCCGAATGCGACGCGCGGCGTATTTCGCTCGAAAGACGGCGGCAAGACCTGGGACAAGATCTTGTTCCGCTCCGATTCCGCGGGCGCGATCGATCTCGCGATGGATCCCGTGAACCCGCGCATTCTGTTCGCGGCCTTCTGGCAGGTACGGCGCGGCCCCTGGTACATGAGCAGCGGGGGAGTGGGGAGTGGTCTCTTTAGGACGACTGATGGTGGGGACACGTGGGTCGAGATCACGCGTAATGAAGGACTACCGACCGGGGTAGTCGGGAAGATCGGCGTCACCGTTTCGCCGATGAATCACGACCGCGTGTGGGCGCTCGTTGAAGCGGACTCAGGCGGCGTATTCCGTTCGGAAGACGGCGGCCGGACGTGGCGACGCACCAACGATGAGCGCCGGCTGCGCCAGCGAGCCTGGTACTACACGCACATCCACGCCGATCCGCAGAACGTGGACGCGGTGTACGTCATGAACACCGGGTTCTATCGGTCCGTCGACGGCGGCAGGACGTTCAACCCAATCCCCACGCCGCACGGCGACAATCACGCGCTCTGGATCGCGCACAGCGACGCTCGACGCATGATCAACGGCAACGATGGCGGCGCCAACGTCTCGTTCAACGGCGGCGCGTCGTGGACTCGCCAGGACAACCAGCCAACTGCGCAGTTCTATCACGTGACAACGACGACGCACTTTCCTTATAAGATCTGCGGCGCGCAGCAGGACAACACGACCGTGTGCATCGCGAGCAGCACCAGCGACGCCGGCATCGATCGGACCGACTGGTACGTGGTCGGCGGCTGCGAATCGGGCTACATCTCCGCGAGAAGCGACAATCCCGACGTCACGTTCGCCGGCTGCTACCAAGGCATGCTGGAGCGCCACGACGCGAAGACCGGCCAGGAGCGCAACGTCTCCATCTGGCCCGACTACGGCATGGGCCACGGCGCGGCCGATCAGAAGTACCGCTGGCAATGGACGTTTCCCATCGTCCACTCGCCTCAGAACCCTAACGTGCTGTACGCCTCGGCGAATGTGCTTTTCAAGTCCACCGATGACGGTCAAAGCTGGACTCCCATCAGTGGGGATCTGACGCGGAACGACAAGAGCAAGCAGGGCCCGTCGGGCGGGCCGATCACGAAGGACAACACGACCATCGAGTATTACGACGTGATCTTTGCGGTCGCGCCATCGCCGCATGATTCGAACACGATCTGGGCGGGCACGGACGACGGCTTGGTGCAGATCACGCGCGACGGCGGGAAGACGTGGACGAACGTCACACCCAAAGACCTGCCGGAGTGGGCCCTGGTCAGCATCATCGAGCCGTCACCGCACGATCCGGCGACGGCCTACGTCGCGGCCACACGGTACAAATTGGACGACTTCCGTCCCTTCATCTATAAGACGTCGGACTACGGAAAGACCTGGCGCCGGATTACCGCCGGGATCCCCGACAATCACTTCATCCGGGTGGTGCGTGCGGATCCCGTGCGCCGCGGGCTGCTCTACGCGGGCGGCGAGTTCGGCGTGTACGTGTCGTTCGACGACGGTGGGACGTGGCAGTCGTTGCGGCAGAACCTCCCGGTCGTGCCGATCCACGATCTCGTGGTGAAGGACAACGATCTCATCGCGGCGACGCACGGACGGTCGTTCTGGGTTCTCGACGACCTGACCCCGCTCCATCAACTCACGGCCGAGGTGGCGCGGGCGGATCGGCATCTCTTCAAGCCGCGAGATGTATGGCGCATTCGACGCGGCGGCGGAGGCGGTGGCGACGAAGGGCCCGCGCAGGTACGCGGCATCGGGCGGAATCCTCCCGCCGGCGCTGTTGTATTTGCGTATTTCCCCCAAAAGCCCGAGGGCGAGGTGACACTCGAGTTCCTCGATGCCAAGGACTCCGTCATCCGGCGCTTCTCGACAAAGCCACGCGCGCCCACCGATTCGCTGAAGGTCTCCGCCGGGATGAACCGTTTCGTCTGGAACCTGCGCTATCCGGACGCAAGCCGGTTCGACCAGATGATCCTGTGGGGTGGCGGGACGCAGGGGCCGATCGCCGTGCCCGGCACGTACAAGGTGCGAATCGCGGGAGGGAGCTGGGGCGCCACGCAAAGCTTCGCGATCAAGAAGGACCCGCGTGTGACTGCGAGCGACGCAGACCTGCAAAAGCAGTTCGACATGTTGATCAGCATCCGCAATCGAGTGAGTAACGCAAACGACGCTGTGCGTCGCATTCGCGCGCTGAAGGAGCAGCTGGACGCCGTCGCGGCACGCGCGCGGCGTGGAGCGCGTAGCGCGACGGCTACCTCCACCGGCGCGAACGGTGAGCAGGGAGCAGGTGCGCAAGCAGCAGACCTCGCGGCCGATGCCGAGTCGCTGAAGGTGAAGGTGAGCGCGATCGAGGGTGAGATCTACCAGGTCAAGAACCGCAGCAACCAGGACCCGCTCAACTATCCGATCATGCTCAACAATCGAATCAGCTGGCTGGCGGGTGTGGTTGGCGGCGCCGATGCGGCGCCGACTGAGCAGTCGGTGAAGGTCTTCGAAGAACTCACGG
>DATFVZ010000173.1:0-7314 GCA_035259785.1 Gemmatimonadales bacterium | reverse complement strand
GATCCAACATCAGGACGCGCGCACCCGCGCGCGCCAGCAGCAACGCGGTGGCCGATCCGGCCGGGCCGGCACCGGCGACGACCACGTCCCAGGTTCGCGCGCTCACACGAGGAGCCCGGCGCATACGGCGCCCGTCAGCGTTGCGGCCAGATTGACCACGTCGTTGTCGATCCACCGAACTTTGCCTTGTCCGATCGCACCGAGGAGAGAGTCCATAATCATCCCGGCCGTCCCCGCACCGATCAGGGCCATCGCGGCTCCCTGACCGAGCACGTAGGAGAGGGCGCCGATGAACCCCGCTCCCGCGATGCCACCAGCCGTACCCAGCAGCGTCATGCCCCCGTCCGTGCCCGCGGCAACGGTGGTCCAGTTCGTGATCAAGCGGGGCTGCGTTGGTGAATGGCTTCCGATCTCCGTCGCCCAGGTATCGGCGCTGGCAGCAGCAAGTGCGCCGGCGAACCAGGCCCAGTTGCCGATCAGTGCTGCCAAAGCGGCGACTCCACCGTTGGCGATGACCTGGCGTGCGTTTCGCCGTCCTTCCTCGGCGCTTTTGTCGCCGCCCTTCGCCGTCGTAGTTAGCAGACTCGATGAAACAAAAAAAGCGAGGAGCAGAATCAATCCCCGCCAGCCAAATCCCCAGAGCGTCGCTACACCGACGACGAGCGCCGCCGCGGCGCCCCGTCGTGTCAGCCATCTCACTCGCCGAACAGCTCGCGCAAGACGCGGCGCTTCAGCTCGGCCGGCGCACCCTGTGTGCGGCAGCGCGCACGCAGAAACTTCAGGTATAGCTCCTCGAAGTCGAACTGCTCACCGCATGGCGGGCACTCCTCCAGGTGTTCCCGGATCTCCCGCTCGACCTCCGGCGTCAGCTCGCGATCCAGGAACTCGTAGAGATGCTCGACGCACTCGCGGCAATTCATTCGGGCGTTCCTTTGATATATCCCATCTCGACGGCGTAATTGTAGAGCTTGCCCTGCAGCATCTGCCGCGCCCGGAACAAACGCGACTTCACGGTACCGATCGGCACCTCGAGAATCTGGGCGATTTCCTGATACGACATGCCTTCCACGTCGCTCAACACCAAGGTCTCACGAAACGCCTCCGGAAGCTGATCGATGGCCCGAAGCACCTCGTCATCCACGATGCGGTCGAAGAACGCCCCCTGCGGGTCTTCATCCTGGACCTCTGCGAAGACGGCAAAAGGCTCGATCGCGTCCAGATCGACGGTCTCCGGATGCCGGACCTTCCTGCGGTATTCATTAATAAAGGCGTGCCTCAGGATCGTAAGCAGCCAAGCCTTGGCATTGGTTCCCTTCTCGTACTGGTCCCAGGCGCGGTAGGCCTTGAGCATGGTCTCTTGGACGAGATCGTCGGCGTCGGAGGGATTGCCGGTGAGGCGCAGAGCCACGCGGTAGAGGACGTCGAGATGCACGAGTGCTTCGTTTTCGAAGCTCGCCCGTTTCTCATCGACGGGGGGGACCGGGGACGAGGGAGGAGGGACGGGTGGTGACGGAGACTCTGCCATGGTGTTCCTGAAGGCTCGTGCGGTCGCGTGAGTTCCGCAATGGGGGAGGGAGTGCTACGTTACGCGCTCCGTGGTGCACAGCATCGTCCCACTCGCCGTCCTTGAGGCGGTCAAGAATCTCGACACCCCCGTCGAAGATGGGCTCACTGAGTTCGCTGATGAATTGCTCGTGAAGCGGCTCGGCCTCTCGACGACGGTCCAGATGCAGCTCACCGAGTTCGAGCAGATGGTCCGCAAGGATGCGCGCGTCGAGCCGTCGCACGTCGAGGCGCTGCTGCGGTTGGTGGGGCGCCGCCCGGATGCCGATCTCGTCTTCGCCGACGCGGGCCGGCGCGCGGCCCGGCGCGCGGTCCGTCGGATGGCGCCGATTTCGCGCTTTGCCGCGCAGCGCGCGCCGCGTTGGTTCGGTCACGTCGCCGCCCGGCGCGCTGCGCGCACCGTGCTGGGCGCGGAACTCGGTCGGGAGCAGCGCTTGCCGGTGGCCCGCGTCAACGACCCGATCGCGATTCAGGCGACGCCGGACGGCTCGGCGTGCGCGTTCTACGGCGCGGGACTCGTCGAGCTCTTGCGCCTGCTCGTGGGATACGAGGGCGCGATGTTGCATGTGACGTGTCGCGCGCGCGGCGCCAGCGCGTGCGAATGGCGCGCCATCGGTCCCGATCCCCGGCATCAATGAAACCGCTCGAGGGTTTTGATTTTTCCGCGCTGCGCGAGCTGCTCGGTACGCTGCGCGCCGATGGCTGGCTGTTGTACGATTTCCACGGCAACAACCCTGCGGCGACACGCGTGCTCGGCATCCACGGTATGGGTACGCGCCGGTTCTTCGTGTTGCTGCCGCGCTCGGGCGCGCCCGTCGCCATCGCACACCGCATCGAGCTGGCGTCGTTCGAAGGCTTTCCCGGCGAGGTGCGCCCGTACGCAGCATGGTCCGAGCTGCATGCGCAGCTGCGCGCCGTCGTCAGCGGAAAAACAGTCGCGATGGAAGTCTCTCCCCGCGATGCCGTGCCATACGTCGACCGGGTCCCGCACGGCGTCATCGAGCTGATCGAAGGCTTCGGCGCGCGGGTCGTGTCGTCGGGGACGCTGATCACCCGGTTCGCGGCCCGCTGGTCGGCCGGCGAGCTCGCGGGGCATCGCCGCGCTGCCGAGGCCCTCGCGGAGATTGCCGGCGACACGCTGCGCTGGGCGGGCGCGCAACTCACCGCGGGAAAGGAAGTGCGGGAGACCGCGATGCAGGCGCGTGTGATGGACGCCTTCGGACGCGCATCGCTCTTCACCGACCACCCGCCGATCGTTGGTTTTCAGGCCAACGCGGCGAATCCTCATTACGAGCCAAGCGCCGGCGCCGATCGCCGTCTCGCGCAGGGTGATGTGGTCCTGCTCGACCTGTGGGCGGGACCCAAGCAGGGTTCGGTCTTTGCCGATCAAACATGGATGGGATACGCGGGCGGCAACCCAGGGGCTGAAGTGCGGAAGATTTGGGAAACGGTACGTGACGCACGCGAGGCTGCAGTGGGTATGCTGAAGGAGCGGTGGGGCAAGGGGCAGCCGGTGACCGGCGCCGCGCTCGATGATGCGGCGCGCGGGGTGATTTCCGCGGCCGGATATGGCGAGTATTTCGTGCATCGGACCGGCCATTCCATCGACCGTGATTTGCATGGCTCCGGGCCACATTTGGACAATTTCGAGACCGCGGACGAGCGGATGTTGATCTCAGGAGTCGGCTTTTCCGTGGAGCCCGGGATCTACCTGCCAGGACGGTTCGGCATGCGCACCGAGATCAACGTTTACGTGGGGGACGCTGGACCGGAGGTGACGCCGTCCCGACGCCAGCAGGACCTGCTCCTGATCTCCGAGGGCTAGGGAGGGCCTCTTGCGGCGTGGCGCGATACGCCGCATCTTCGCCGCCGCCTGACAAACCTAAGACGTTGACGTTGCGTTATCTTGACGACTTTCTAAAGCCCAACCAGCTTATCGAAAGAGTTATTTCGAGCCGTCGGTTGGATCTAGACCGAAGGGAGGTGTGGTGCTTCGACCTCACACATTCTGTCCGGAAGTTCACGCGCATACACGCTTTTGGAGGAAGCATCCATGATGCCTCGTGTGATGAGCGCTGCCTCGCGCTTTTTGGTGCTCTGTTCCGTCCTCACGCTGGCAATCGGCGCCGTCACTTCGCCGCTCGCCGCGCAAGCCGTGACCGGAAAGGTCGAAGGCACGGTGTCGGATCAGGCCGGTGCACCAGTCGCGAACGCGCAAGTGTTCGTCGTCGGAACTTCGTTTGGTGCGGTGACCAACGATAAGGGCTATTACTTCATCAACAACGTGCCGGTCGGCACATACACGGTGCGCGCGCAGTTCATCGGGTATGCGCCCGCGGAAGTGCGCAACGTCCGCGTGCAAGGCGGGCAGACCGTCACGACCGATGTCAAGATGCAATCGTCGGCCGTCGTGCTGACGGGCATCACGATCGAGACGGCCGCGAACCCGATCGTGCCGCGCGACCAGGTCACGTCGAAATCGATCGTGTCCGGTCAGACGATCGAGCGGCTGCCGGTCAACGACGTGCGCGAGGCGCTGCGCCTCGAGCCGGGCGTCGTCGAGAGCGGCAACTCGAAGGGTCTCGTAATTCGCGGCGGCCGTCCCGGTGAAGCCGCGGTCTTTGTCGACGGCGTGCTGGTCCGCAACAGCCAGATGGGCCAGACCAACCTCACGCTCGGCGTCAACGCGCTCGAAGAAGCGTCGGTGACGACGGGCGCGGTGGGAGCCGAGTTCGGGGAAGCGCAGTCCGGTGTGTTTGCGTTCGTCACGAAGACCGGCGGTCAGCGGTATCAGGGCAACGTGTCGCTGTCGACGGATCAGGTTGGCGAGCTGTGGCGCAACGTCGGCCAGCACCGGATCGAGGCGAGCTTCGGCGGCCCGGTCGCGAAGGACATCACATTCTTCCTCGGCGGCACGGCCACCGGGAACCAGAGCGGCACCTGCGCTGGGCTGAACGGCTGTGGTGACATCCAGCTCGATCGCGATCTTGAGCGTCCGGTCTACGTCGCGAGCGGCGTCGACACCGTCGTGAATCAGCCGGTGGACTTCGGCGATCCGCTGAGCGATACGATCACGGTCGAAATCCCCCGCTTTGTGCAGTACAGCGGGTATTGCGGCAACTCCCCCTATGGCAGCTCGCAACTGAAACAAGACATCTCCAGCAACTACGGCGTGGAGTGCCAGGGCCTGCGGCTCCCGCTGTCTGCGAACACGCTCGTTACGGGGAATGCTTCGCTGTTGTGGACTTACGGTACCGGCTCGCGCGTGCGTCTCTCGGGCGCCATGAGCACGAACCAGTGGCGCAACACGCCGACCATCGATCTCTACAATTCGGCGAACCAGACGGGCTCGCGGCTCACGAACTCGACTTGGACGCTCAACTGGAACCAAAACTTGGCGCGGTCGGCCGAGCGCGCGATGGCGCTCGACGTGTACGCGTCGTACCAGCAAGATCGGGGGATCACGGGCGTCCTGACCCGCCAGTCCGAGCTCGACTCCCGCGATCCGACGGGCGGATTCATGCTCAGCCCGCTGAAGTTCCTGGTCGATTTCAACTCGACACACGACGTGACGATCGCCGGAACGACGTACAACGGTGTCCACTGGCTCGACGACCAGCAGATCTCCTGCTTGCAGGCAGGTCAGGCGGCGTGCACCGATCTGGCGCCGTTCCTCGATCGCAACGACCTGATCTCGGCCCAGCCTTACCGGATGAACCCGTATGCCGCCGAGCAGAGCGCCCGGCTACCGATGTTCACGTCGGGGGTCGATAACGGCTTCACCCTGATTAAGGAAAACCGTTGGCAGTTCCGCGCCAACTTTGACTGGCAGGCGGACCGCTACAACCGCGTCAAGCTGGGTGGTGAATACCACACCTTCGACACACGGCGCTACGCCAGCGGCATGATCTCGGCGTTCGGCTTGAACGGCTACGCCGAGAAGCCGAGTCGGATGGGTATGTACTTTGAAGACCGCCTCGACCTGGGCGATGTCGTGCTGGTCGGCGGTCTGCGGTTCGATCGGGTCGACTCCAAGTCCTCATTCCCGATCGTTCCGGGCCGTATCTCGTCGATCACCGAGAGCGAGGTGACGATCGACGGTGTGACATATCCGCTCGCGCCGTTCGATCCGCTCAACCCCACCGCGAACTTCGTCGTGGCGCCGGCGCACACCGCCTGGAGCCCGAGCGTGCAGGTGTCCTTCCCGGTCACCGAGCACTCGAACTTCCGGCTCTCGTACGCGCACCAGGTGCAGGCGCCCGATTTCGACCTGATGTATCGCGGCAAGAACACCGATCTGTCGCAGAGTAACCGCAACCAGAGCTACGGTCGCGATCTCGACTTTGCGAAGACGATCATTTTCGAATTCGGTATCCGGCACGCGTTTAACCAGGACATGGTGCTCGACGTGTCGGCGTACAACAAGGACAAGGTAGCGGACGTGTCGGGCCGGCTGTTCCGCATCTCGGATCCGGGCAACAGCGGTACTTTGGCTGACTGGCGCGTGTTCAACAACGCCGATTTCGGCAACGTGCGCGGCTTGGATTTCCGGCTCGACCGCCGCTTCTCGAACATCTTCAGCGGCTCGGCAGCGTACACGTTCCAGATTGCCAAGAGCACGGGGTCCGATCCGTTCGCCTACTTCCGCACCACGGCGCGCGTGATCAGCTCGCTGACGAATGAAACAGCGCCGCCCCCGCAGGCGACGCTGCCGACTGATGACAACCGGAAGCACCAGGTCACCGGTGCGATGGCGCTGCAGTTCCCGACCGACTGGCACAAGGGCACGACACTGGGCAGCATCGTGCGCGACGTGGGCATGTTCGCCACGTTCCGTTTCGCCAGCGGCCTGCCGTACACCAAGATCCGCAACTCGGGTGAAGGTGTGGCGCAGGGGGAGGCTCCGCTCGAGTTCACCAATCAGGAGCCCATCAACTCGTCGTACATGCCCTGGTTCAAGAACGTCGACCTACGTGTGACGAAGGGTTTCCGCTTCGGCACGCTCGACTGGACGCTGTTCGGGGAGGCGAAGAACCTCTTCAACTGGAGGAACGTGCTGAACCTGTTCCTCGAAACCGGCGACGTCGTCAACGCCCAGCATCGCGCCAAGTACGTGGACGAGCAGACGGCGCAGATCGAGACCGAGGCGCAGGAGAATCACGTCTTCACGACCGTTGACGGTGAGAATGCGGTCGACCTGTCGTCCCCGGGCGTCTGCACGGGGTGGGCGTCGCGCACGGCTAACGGCGCGGGCGGACCGGTGGACTGCGTGTTGCTGCAGCGCGCCGAGGCCCGGTTCGGCAACGGCGACGGCGTGTACACCGCGTCGGAGTACGGTGCGGCGTTCAACGCCTGGTACAACCTGCAGCAGGCTCCCGACCGCTTCTACGGGGCCGGCCGTCGCATCCGCGTAGGCGCGGAGATTTCGTTCTAAGAATTTGACCTGGAGCCGGGTGATTCGTCCGGGTGCTACGGCATCCGGACGATTCGCCCGGCGGCCGTTCCCCAGGATCGCTTTTTTCTTTAAGGAGACCGTTCAATGGCACGTGTATCGGTAAGCACCGGACTGCGGCTCGGCGCGCTGGTCGCGCTCGGGCTCGCCCTGGCGGTTTCGACCGCGGAGGCGACCCCGCGCCCGCGCGCGCGACGCGTCCTTCAACTCTTTTCGGGCTTCCTGGGCCGCCAGGACGTGAACCGCTTCGATTGCGGTCTCAACGCCGTCGGCATGGTGTGCGTCGACCCGGCTGGTTC
>DATFVZ010000172.1:0-2308 GCA_035259785.1 Gemmatimonadales bacterium | reverse complement strand
TCGAGTCTCTCATCAGTGCTCTGCCCGGTGTCCGCTTCCGTCTGTCCAGCGTCGAAGCTACCGAGGTCGACGACACTCTCGCGCATCTCCTCATTGAAGCGCCCCGCAATCTTGCCGCGCATCTGCATGCGCCGCTGCAATCCGGCTCTAATCGCGTCCTCAAGCGGATGGGGCGGCATTGGTACACTGCCGACTCCTATCGCGCGAGCATCGACTGGCTCGCCGAGCGACTGCCCGTCTTCGGTCTCGGCGCCGACGTGATCGCGGGATTCCCGGGCGAAACCGAGGCAGATCATCAGGCCTCGCTCACCTTGGTACAGTCGTTGCCGTTCACCTATCTGCACGTATTCCCGTTCAGCGTCCGGCCCGACGCCGCAGCCGCTCGGTTGTCCGGGCAGCTCCCACCGGACGTGGTTCGCGCCCGAGCCCGGGACCTGCGCGAGCTGGGAGTGGCCAAGTCGGTCGCGTACCGTGCGCGGCGCCGAGGCCAGCAGGGGGACGGCGTGGTGTCGAGCAGGCTGGGCGGTAAGGTCGAAGTCCTTACCGAGGATTACCTGACGGTCGAGGTCCGTTCGGAAGATTGGACTGGAAATAGTAGATTTGCGGTCGAGATCGACTGATGCCGCGCATCTATATCGAGACCTACGGCTGCCAGATGAACGTCTCGGACTCGGAGCTGATGTTCGGAGTCCTGGGGCGCGCGGGATACGTGCGCACGGAGGATCCCGCCGAGGCCGACGTGCTGCTGGTAAATACGTGCGCCGTGCGCGATCACGCGGAGCAGCGCGTGCTCGGCCGGATGGGCGAATTGAAGCGCTACAAGAGACCCGGTGACGTTCTCGGCGTCGTCGGCTGCATGGCCCAACGACTGGGCCCCACACTACTCGAGCAAGTTCCCCAGGTCGATCTCGTCATTGGACCCGATGGCTATCGTGGGCTTCCCGAGCTGATCGCGCGCGCGCGCGACGGGGAGCGGGCCGCCGCTGTCGCGTTCAAGAGCTGGGAGCACTACGAAGACGTCCCGCCGGTGCGCGACAATCAGATCTCCGCCTTCGTAACCGTGCAACGTGGCTGCGATTATCGGTGCACGTTCTGCGTCGTTCCGATGACGCGCGGACCGGAGCGCAGCCGCAAGTTGGCCGATGTGGTCGGCGAGGTCACGCGTCTCGCCGCGCACGGGACTACCGAGGTCACGCTCCTTGGTCAGACGGTCAACAGCTATCACGACGGCGAGCACGATTTCGCCGCGCTGCTTCGGGCCGTCGGCGCGGTTGAGGGGATCCGGAGGCTACGGTTCACGTCGCCCTATCCCACCGACTTCACCGACGCGGTGCTCGCGGCCATGGGGCAGACCCCTGCCGTGTGCGAGCACGTACACCTGCCGGTGCAGAGCGGCAGCTCGCGCACGCTCAAGCGGATGCTGCGACGCTACGATCGCGCGCGCTATCTCGAGGTCGTTGCCGCACTCCGCGCGGCGGTTCCTGGGATCGCGCTCTCGACCGACATCATCGTGGGATTCCCGGGCGAGACCGAAGACGATTTTCAGGAGACGCTCTCGCTGGTGGAGGAAGTCGGCTTCGACGACGCCTACACGTTCAAGTACTCGGTCCGCGAGGGAACGCCCGCGGTACGGATCAAGGACCACGTGTCCGAAGCCACCAAGACGGAGCGCATCGGCCGGCTCATCGAGGTCGTCCGCCGGGTCGCAAAGCGGAAGAACATCCAGCTGGTCGGATCGACGCACGAGGTGCTGGTCGAAGGGCCCGCGAAGCGAGGCGATCTGCTGCAGACCCGGACCCGCACGAACAAGATCGCGCTCGTCGAAGGCCCGACGGAGTGGATCGGCACGTATCGGCGCGTCCGATTCACCGGCACTACGGGATCCACGTTTACGGCTTGGCCACTCGAAGAGGCGGCGTGGCTGTCACCAACCTGACCGCCGAGGTCGTACAGCGCGAGTATCAGAGCCTGCGCGGCAACTTCCCTCAGTTCTGCGGGTGCGACACCTGTCGGAGCGACGTGCAGGTCTACGCGCTCAATCGCTTGTCCGCTCATTATGTCTCCACGCGCCAGGGCGAGATCCTGACCGAGCTGTCACTCGGCAGCGATCAGGAGAAAGCCAGGCTCGACGTGGTTTTGCTCGACGCTTTCCGCAAGGTCGCACTCGCGCCGCGCTGCGGGGCAAAACCCAGCCGACTCTAGACTGAGGCGGGCGTCTGCGCCCGCCCATCCTTTATCTCACCATAGCCTTTGGCGGCGGATTGGGCGTCGCGTTCAACGCGTACGCCGGGCGCAGTGCGTCGTTTGC
>DATFVZ010000171.1:0-4433 GCA_035259785.1 Gemmatimonadales bacterium | reverse complement strand
ACGTCCAGCGCACCCCAGGTAACGTCGCCAAGCAACTCCCGCAGCGCCGAGGCTTCAAGGGCGCCGCGCCAGACGAAGCTCTCAGATGTCGGCCCCGCGAATGCCAGCGGCGCCCCGTCATCCAGGAACTGCCCTATCGATACGCACTTCACACCATCGAGCCCCACCGCCGGAGGACGGGTGGTCGGCCCCGCTTGGAGCAGGCCCGGAATCGTGGGTCCATTCAGGTCGGCATCCAGGACACCCACGGCACCACCGCCCCGGGCGAGCGCGCGGGCAAGGTGAGCCGTCACATAGCTCTTCCCCACCCCGCCCTTGCCGCTCATCACGGCGATGATCCGCTTCACGCCTGCGAGCTGCTCAGCCACGCGCCGCCGCTGGGCGCCGATCTGATCGGCAAGCGCGGAGCGGTCGGGATCGGTGAGCTGGTGGTAGGTCCGCATAGAACCCAAAAGCTAGCCGTCAGGCCGGTTATCCCGTTAGTATCATTAGAATAGAAGAAACGTTGTCTAACCGTCTAACCGACTAGCCGTCTAAACATGATCGATGCCTTGAAACAAAAGCTTCAGGCTGAAGTCGAGCGCCTGAATCACGAAATCTCTTTCGTTCTGCCGAAGGAGATCGAAAAAGCGCGCGCTCATGGCGACCTGCGTGAGAACTCCGAATACAAGGCCGCCCTCGAGCGCCAGCAGTTCGCGCAGGCGCGCGTGCATCACCTGCGGCTGCGGCTCTCCAAGCTGTCCGACGTGCGGGAGTCTGATATCCCGCGTGACCGCGTGGGCTTCGGCTCGCGCGTCACCGTCGAAGACATCGATACCAAACAGAAGGAAACCTACGCCCTCACACTCGGCGAGTTCATCGAGGGTGAGGATGGTGGCGAAGAGATGCCCGTTTCGATGGCTTCACCGCTCGGGAAGGCATTGGTGGGGCGAAAGGTGAAGGAAAAGGTCGAAATCACCCTGCCGATGGGGAAACGCAAGCTCAAGATCGTGGAGTTGGAGACGGTGCACGATTTGGCAGACCGGCGCTCTTGACTCGCGTGGTTGAAATCCCAACTTAGGCGCAATCCAAGGGGGATTAGCATGATGTCTGCACGTCTTTCGGCCGCTGCTCTCGCCGCCCTCAGCCTGATTACGGCCGGCCTGGCTGCTCAAGGCAATTCCGATCCCGATCGCACGGTCGCCGGCGGTGGAACGTTCCCGCCCGGGTGGCGCGTGCGCACGGAGACCAATCGGCAGACCGGTCAGCCGGCGCCGCTCGCGAATGTGAAGTTCGAGAGCATGGGTCCCGGGGAGCTCCATACGACCGTCGGCCCGGCCGCGATCTACTGGCGTGATCGCGATACGATCTCCGGCAACTACCATGTCGTTGCCAAGATGACCCAGATGAAAAACCCCGCTCATCCCGAAGCGTTCGGTATCATTATCGGCGGCAAGAGCCTCGCCGACTCCGGTCAGACCTACACATACTTCCTCGTGCGTCCCATCGACGGGATGTATTCGATTCGCCGCCGCGCGAGCTACGCGTCCCGCCCCACGGCTGTCGTGGAGTGGACGGCGAGCGACGCGGTGACGAAGGCCGACACGAGCGGCAAGGCGACGAACGAATTGAGCGTGCAGGTGCAGGGCGGGAAAGCGAAGTTCATGGTCAACGGGAAAGAGGTCTACACAGGCGACGCCGCGAATCTCGACGTCAATGGAGTCGTGGGCTATCGGGTCAATCATAACCTCGACGTCCATTTAGGCGCCCTGGGGATCCACAAGCTGTGACCGCCCTGAACCCAGCTGAGGACGATCGTTTTTCGTTCACCCCGTTCACGCGGCATCCGTTCTTCACGCACGTGAACCGCTGGATTCTGGAACGCGTGATTTCTCCGGGCCGGCAGGTGATCGTCGATCTCGGGTGCGGCCCGGGCGCTGTGACGCAACTGATTGCGGAGCGGGTACGCGGCGAGCAACCGGCGCCGCGCATCATCGGCGTCGATCCGTCGCCCTCAGCGCTCGACAAAGCGCGCGCCGTCATCTCGTCGAAGGTTGCTGAGTTCGTTCAGGGCAGCGCCGAGTGGCTGTCGAACTTCGTCAAATCGGCCGACACCGTCGTTTTTCTCAACGCGATTCACTTGATGCGGGACAAAGTGAGTGTGCTGCGGGAAATCCGTCGCGTGCTGAAGCCCGGTGGCTTGCTGGCGTTCAACAGCACGTTCTTCAATGGCGCCTACGTCGAAGGCACCAGCGGATTCTGGCGACGCTGGATCGTGCGATCGGTCCAGGCGCTCCGCGAGAAGGGCATCGAGGTAAAACACAATGGCCATGCCGCCGCGATGGACTGGCTGTCCGCCGAGCAATACGGCCAAGCCTGTAAGGCGGCAGGATTCTCGCCGACCACGATCGAGTTGCTGCGCATCAATATGCCGGCACAGAGTCTCGCCGACATCGGCCGTTTCTCGTTGTTCATCGAGGGTGCGCTGCCCGGCGTGCCGCTGGAGGAGGGATCGGAGGCGTTACAGATAGGGCTTGCGCGCACGATGGACGAGCTCAAGGTGAACGAGGTGCCTCGTTATTGGCTCGAGGTCGTGGCAGAGGCTGTTTAGCCGCCCAGACCGTCAGGCCGAGCACCAGCAACGCGCCAATCGTTATCACATTCCACGACTCGAGCATCGACCGTCCTCGTGTTCCCACGAGCGCGGGAGCAGTGAGTGTGAGGCAGACGAGCGACGCCCACCACAAACCCCAGACCCACCTGCCCCTGCCCCGCGGGGGCATCACGCGCCAGATCAGCCAGTAGCCCACCAGCACCGTCACGAAGTGTGCCTTCCACGCGAGTGGGGAGATCAGCGGCACGAGCACCAGGATGACGGCTAATTCTCCAAAGGGCAGCGTGCTCGCGACCGTCGGACGGGACCGATTGCTCCAGAAGGCGAGCGCGAATGCCACACCGACACTCGCAACGAGGGCGTAAAACAGACGAACGACGCGTTCCGTCGACCAGTCGGCCACGGCGAGCTTCACCGGGTCGCGCGCGCTGCCCGCATTGGTGAGGAAGCGCTTCAGTGCCGCGAGCAGCGACTGATTGGAATACCCCGGCGCGGGATCATGAGTCTCCGCCGTCGCGATCGCCCGCCAGGAACGCCACCGCTGCGCCGCCTCATTCGAACCGAACACCGCAACCGGCAGGAACAGATTGATCACAAGCAGAAAGCCGGCAGTCCATGCGGCCGCGCGCCAGGCGCCTTTATAGAGGAGATACGGCAGGAAAACTACCGGTACCGCGCGCAAGCTCACCGCGATGGCCAGGGCCAGCCCACCGAGACCGTTGTGTCGCTGCTGAAATAGGTGGAACGCCAGCAGAATGAGGAACAGAACGTACAGGTTGATTTGCGTGTGCTGGAAATGCTCTTGCAGCAGGCGCGCCGACATGAGCAGAGGCACGAGCACGGCGGTGGACGTGAACGGTGCGGGTTCTTCGCCGGCAAGTCGGGGCATCAGGCGCAGGGCGCCCCATAGCGCCGCCACGCTCCCGAGCTGCCACAGCAGCAACCCGCCAGCGAGGGAAATGCGCGCGATGAGCGCGAGGCCGGCCGCTAGAAAGAGGAAAAATGGCGGCCAAGTGTTGATCCGGAGTCCGTACGGATCGCCGCCCTGGAGCACGACCTCGCCCACCTGCGTGTAGCCGGTAAAGATGACGCCATCCAAGCGACCAAGGCTGCGGACGATCTCCGCGGCGGCGAGCAGTACAAGCAGGCCTGCGACTGCCTGCCGCCATTTCATGCGAGCACGAAAGACAGTCGCCGATGCGCTTCCCGCAGCGCCCTCTCCACCAGAGCGGGCGTCTCGCCGCGCGCGAAGATGAACCCCGGATAGCGGGACCCCTCGGGGAATGGAACGAGTCGCTCTCCGACGTGCGCGGTGATCTGCACGTCTTCGACCAACGGCACCGCTTTCGCTTCAGCGACGCCGCGAACTTCCTTCAGTGTTCCCGCGCCGGGAATGGGGATCATCATTACGCCGGCGGCCAGCCGCTCTCGTTGGAGCGAGGCTATGGGCATGCCGAGCGCGTGCCGCAGGATGAGCTCCTCCAGCGAGACACCCTTGTCTCCGAACCGCAGGACCGCCGAGCAGCGACCGCCGATGGGGCGCGCCGCCAGCTCGATCAGCCACGGGCCGCGCTCGTTGTAGCGGAGCTCGGCGTGAATGGGCCCCTCGGTGAGACCCAGGGCGCTCGCCGCGCGCTCGGCGCAGTCGGTGATCGCCGCCTGCAGGTTGGCAGGAGTCCGGGACGGCGTAACGTAGATCGTCTCCTCGAAGAACGGACCATCCAAAGGATCCGGTTTGTCAAAGATCGCGAGCGTCTGCAGCCGGCGATTCATCAGGAGTCCTTCGAGAGCGACTTCGTAACCGGGGATGAATTCCTCGACCAGAAACTGCCACGATGGC
>DATFVZ010000170.1:0-9711 GCA_035259785.1 Gemmatimonadales bacterium | reverse complement strand
ACTCGTCGCGCGCTCGAGGAGCACGCACGCCGCACCGTCCCCCACGGTCAGCAACATCCGCAGATCGTCGGGTGGCGTGAATTGCGACAGGTTCTCGGCCATAACGACCAGCACGCGCCTGCACCCCGCCTCGAGTAGCAGCGCCGCTTGAAGCAACCCCAGCACGCCGCCGCTGCAGCCGGCCTTGATGTCCAAACAGGATGCCTTGAGGCCGCACGCGTCGGCGAGCAGCGCAGCCTGGCTATTGCAGGGGTTGGGATTCGACGTGCTCACGAAGATCAGCGCATCGAGACGCTGCAGCGCGTGTGAACGCCGCGCCTGCAGCCGTTGGACGGCCGAACGCGCGAGGTCGAGCGCATTGAGCCGGCCACACTGCGGAGGCGCCCCTGGCAGCTGCGTCAGATGCCGGCGCGAGACACCGAGCTGCGAGATGAGGCGACGCGACGCCGCCGAGGTGAGATAGCGTGACGCATCGGCGGGACACGCCGCCTGCAGCACGGCCGCGACGTCGTACGTGGGGATCTGACCGAAATCGCAGGTCTCCACATCTACGATGCGAACGCGCGGGGCCTCAAGCCGCATAGGTCGCCTGCGCGGTGAAGGCTTGGTGTGCATCGAACTGATTTGTGAGATGCAGGGGCTTGATTTGCGCGTTCGGCAGCGCGTGCGGCTGGCGGCGTGCCAGCCAATCCCGCAGCTGATTGCGCTCTGTGAGAACGAGCTGCAGCGGCTCGAGCAGAGCGTCCTCGCGCTCGAAATCGTAGCCTTTGGCGGCGAGCCTGAGCTCGCGTTCGATTGTCTGCGCCAGCATCGTCAGGTCTTCATGGCCGCAGCTCGCGCCGTCGAGAACCACGCGGTAGCGCCGGTCGGAGCATGGCACAAAGAGAAACTCGGGGAACCGGCGCCCGACGTGGCGTGTCGCTTCCTGCATGGCGCGTGTCACGTCGAGCTCGGTCAAACGCTCATTGCTGACGGAGATTTGGCGCTCTTTCTTGCTGACGAACGCGATCGCCGGTGTCGCGTGCACGAATGACGTCACGCGCACGATGTCTTCCATGTCGTAGCGGTACAGGCCACCGCCGTTGGTGACGACGATGCGGTACTCCCGTCCCAGCTCGAGCTGATCGGCGCGCAGCGCCGCTCCTCCATCCTCCGGGAGGAACTCGAGGAAATGGATGTTGATCGCCAGCGCGCCGCCGCCGATCGCGAAGACTCCCTCGCTCGCCGAAATCGGTAACTCAAATATCTGATCGATTCCAAATGCGGCACGGAGCTCGTCGAGGTAGTAACTCATGTTGCCGCCTTGCCAGCAGACGAGCACGCGGAGCGAAGGAAACAGCTGCGCGACGGGGAGCGTGCCGCTCGCATGCCAGGCAGCGTGGAGCGCGCGGGCGCGGTTGGGATCGGGACGGCAGGACCAGTGCCCGCGCACGGCGCGAGCGCCGCGTGTGGTCAGCGTGCCCTCAGCGACGTCGCTGATCAAGCGCTCGACGTTGCGATCGAAGGCCCTGCGCAGATTGATGAGATTGACCGGTGAGATCGCGCTGAGCACGCCGAGATTCGGCTCGTTCATCAGGACACGCCCGGCGGCATAGGCGCGCTCTTCGGCGTCGTCGATCGTGAAGATCCAGTACGGCGCGATGAAGCGGCGGCGGATGAAGCGCGGCAGGTTCTTGTAATTGAATCCCGACGCGAATCCTTGCGGCGCGCCCGCGGGTGAGCAGCCGCCCTCCGCCGAGCCGACCAGAAGCTGCATCTTGAGCCGCCGCGTCTCGGGGAATTGCTCTTCCAGCGCCCCGTTGAAGATCATGGCGCTGCGACCGATCTCGCGACGGAATTCCGCCGTCACGGGAATGAATTTGAACCGGCCTGTCGAACCCGCGGTCATGGCGAACCAGACCGGCGGGCTCGGGCAGAGGGTCTGCCAGCGGCCTGCATATACGGCGTCGAGATCGTCCTGCATATGCTTGTACGAACGAACGGGCACCGCCTCCTGATAAGCGCGGATCATCTCAGCCCGATCGCGAATTCGCGCGATGCGCGTGAAGTCGGCGCGACGTCCCAGATCGCTGCGCGCGGCGGCCACGAGGATGCGGCGAAGCTGGGCGGCTTGCGCGGCCAGCGGATCGCGGCAGGCCGCGTGGAATCGCTGCAGTGCCAGGCGGAACAACCAGGAGGCGATCACGATACCGCCTCGAACTCGGCACGGACCTGCGCTTTCACCGCCGTACCGTCCGGAATCCGCGCCCCATCCGCGACAATCGTCCCCGAGGCGACAAAGCAATTCTTTCCGATGGTGACGTTTCGGCCGATATAAACGGAGTTGTAGATCGTCGTGCCGGCGCCAATGCGGGAATCGTCGCCGATCGCGGTGCGTGCCCCGATCGCGACCGCGTGTTCCACGACGCAGCGGGACCCAATCGAGGCGCCGGGCGCGAGGTGGGTGTACGCGCCCACGAGCGAGTCTTCGCCGATGACGATGTCCGCGACGATCAGCACGCCAGGACGGGGCTGATAAGAGCAGGCTAGATGGACGTACTCGCCCACGAGACTGCGCGCGCCGACGCGCACGTGATGCGGTTCGCGGACAATCGTCCGTGAAGTGAGCCAGGCGCCGGGACCGAGCCGCGCTCCGAACGCGCGGAGCGCGAGCCGCTGGAAGGAGCGACTGGTGAAGCACAGCGGCTGGAAGACCGTGAGGTAGAGCGAGGGCGCCCATCCCTTCAACGACCATCGGACACTGCCGCCGTCGCCAGGCAGACGGAACGTGCCAGGCTCACTGCGGGGCAGCATTCCGTGGATAGCCGCCATGCCCGCGAGGCCGGTCCACGGCGCGAGCACGGCCCAGATCACGAGGCCCGGGATCAGCCCGACCAATGGGACCGCCATCAGCGGCAGTGCCACCCAGGCCGCGAACCATGCACAGCCCACCCACCAGAGCAGCTCGAGGATCAGCATAGGCTTACCTCCACCGCTTCTGGATCGCCGCCGCAGTAGAGATCCACGATCTGGCGCGCCACATCAGGCGCCTCCGCGACTCGCAGGCCGTGTCGTTGGGCGAAAGCGTCGGCGACCGCCGCGGTGCGCGGTGTGCGCACGATTCCGGGATGTGCGAGGTGCACCCGAATTCCACGCTCGGCATACTCGTGGTGCGCCGTCCGCGCGAGGCCGGAGAGAAACGACTTCGTCGCGCAGTAGAGTCCAGCGCCGGGAAGCCCCACGCTTTGCGCCTGGGAGCCGATCCAGACGAGTACGCCGCACCGGCGTCGGCGGAATCGATCGAGCAGTGCGGTGGTCAGCCGGAGCGCGTGAACACAGTTCGTGCGGACCGTGTCCTCTATGGTCGCCGCCGACAACGCATGCAGACGGCGCGGTCCTTCCGCATAGGCCGGGTTCACGCCGACCGTAAGGATCGCGCCTTCGATGGCGTGCTGCTCGAGCGACGCCATCAGCGCACCGACATCGCGCTCGTTCCCCTGATCGCACACCATCGCAGAGCAACCGAGCGTCTCGCGGGCGCGCTCGAGCTTCCACCGGTCGCGGCCGGTGATGAGCACGGACGCGCGCGTCCGCGCCAGCAGCTCGCGCACGCAGGCAAAGCCGATTCCTTCGCTCGCACCGGTGACGAGGATCATCAGGCTGCCCTCCCCACATCGCCCCAGCGCACCAGTTGGATCGCGCCCGCGAAGCCGGCCCCCACGGCGCCGAGCCACACCCACGTATCCCGAGCGAGCCGACCGGCTGCCACCGCCTCAGAGAGGGCGATCGGCACTGACGCCGAGGTCGTGTTGGCACAAGTCGGGAAGTTGATCCAGGTCCGCGCCTCGGGGATCGCGAGATCGCACAGGATCTGCCTAACCAGAAAGAGATTTGGCTGATGCAGGCAGACGAAGTCGACCGCGTTTGCCGACACGCCGGTTTCGACGACAAGGCGATCGGCGAGGTGGCGGAACCCTGCGCGCGCCGCATCGGCGACCCGACGCCCGTCGCGCATCGTTATGCAGTTGCGCTGCCGCCGCAGCCCTTCTTCGGTGATGGGCTCGCGTGAGCCCCCGGCGGGGATGTACACCGCCTCGGCCCCCTCACCGTCTGCGGTGAGAATCGAATGATGGATTGCTGCTCCGCCGGGACCGGCGGTGAGCACGACAGCCCCTGCCCCGTCACCATAGAGGAAGGCAGTGCGCAGATCGCTGAAGTCGAGCTGACGCGAGCGGACATCGGCACCGATGACGAGCACGGGGCCTTCACCGGTCGCAACGCAACGCGCGCCGAGGTCGAGCGCCTGGAGGAACCCGGAGCACGCCCCGACGACGTCGATGGCGGCCCGTCCGCGCAGTCCCAGCTTGCGTTGCACGATACAGGCGGTCGCGGGTGTCGGGTAATCACCGGAAACCGTCGCGAGTATGATCCGGCAGAGACTGCTCGCGGGGATGCCGCTCGCCGCAATGGCACGCGCGGCCGCCTCGACGGCCAGATCGGATGTTGCCTGGCCTGGAGCGGCGAAGTACCGCGTTTCTACGCCGACGTGGTTGCGAATGAAGTAGGGCTTGATTCGCAGCTGATGTCGCGCGATCAGCTCTTCATTCGTGACTGGCTGGCCAGGCAGGTAGTGGCCGACGCCCGCAATGAAGGAATTCACTGCGCGAGCTCCAGATGTGATAGACGGCGGCGACCCGTCCGTCGCGACGCCAGAAAGCGATCGAGCTCGGCGGGCAAGTCGTCCGGCTCGACCACCGCGTCGAGCGATCCGTCCGCGAGCAGATCGCCGAGCCCGTCCCCCTGCTCCGCCGCGGCCCGCAGCCACTCCGCAAGGAGCCGTGGGCTGCCGCTCAACACCTGCTCGACGATACGCTCGTGCATCACGCCGAGCTGCGCGCCCCGCAACGCGAGCATCCGGGTCCCACCGAGCACTTTCGGGATGGCGAGGGCGGTCGCGCCGCCGAAGCAGCGTCCCGCGACGATGCTGAGCGCACCATGCGGATACCGGAGGATCTTCTCGCCGGCCCAGAGAATCCGGCGAATGTTGTTCGCATCGCTCTGATCGAAGCGCGGATCGATCCCCGGTGAATCGAGGATGGTCACGATAGGCAGGCGCAGCGCGCGGAACAGGTCGAGACCGGCGACGTACTTCTCGAGCGTGCGCACGGTGATCATGTTGTTGGACCGCTCCAGCGGGTTCACGAAAACCCCGAGCGGAACGCCTCGGTGAGTTCCAATAAACAGGCGCACGCGCTGGCACCAGCCGGGGACCACTTCACGCGGGGTACCGTCGAGGATGCGGAGCAGCAGCGGTCCGGTACGCGCGCCCAGCTCCGGCGGTGGACCGGACACGCCTGCGATCAGTCCACGACACAGGCGCAATGCGTCGTCGAGGGAAGGCACGATCTCGTGAACGAGGTCGTGCCGTTCCACGCAGCGCTCCGCGGCCGCGCGCGACTCGAAGTCGACGCCGGCGCCGAAAAACAGCCGAATCACTTCGGGCCCGGTGAGGTTGATGTGCGTGCCGCCCGCAACAGCGATGCGATAGTGGCCGAGACCGTACAGCAGCGGAGCCAGGCCCAGACACTTGCCCACCGCACACGTCAGAACGAGTCGCTCCTCGGCGCACCGCGACAGCTCCGGCCACAGCTCGAAGGCGTCGGAGAATGCACCGCGCCCTTCCATGAGACTCAGGCCGGCGGAATTCACGACGTAGATAAGCGGGACGGTGGGGGGGCGCTCATGGACGTGGCGCAGGAACGCCGCAAAGCGGCGCGAGTTGAGTCGTCCGTAGGACGAAGCCTTGACGCGGAAATCGCTCCAGGCGATCGCAACCGTGCGGCCGTCGCATTCAGCCAGTGCGGTGACGAGGCCCTCGCAGCCTTGCCGATCGAACGATTCGGGTGTGACGCCCGAATCCACCCACACGTGCAGCGATCGGAAGCCGAAGGCGTCGAAGACCTTCCGGAGAAACGGTTGGGCCCCCTCAGGAATCTCGATGAGGTAGTAACCGGTGGCCGCCGTGCTGACCCGCAGATCCGCGACTGTCATGGCGTTACGGTAGCCGGCGGAGCGCAAGAGAGCGTCAAGTCGTAAGTTCAAACGCGGCATGGACCACGATCCTCTGCTAGAACGCCTGCAGCGGGCGGTGGCACGCGACTACCACGTCGAGCGGCGCCTTGGCGGGGGGGGGATGGGGCACGTCTACGTCGCCCACGAGCTCCGGCTCAACCGCCCCGTGGCGATCAAGGTCCTCCGCCCCGAGCTCGACACGGCCGATGGCGGTGAAGCTTTCCTGCGCGAAGCCCAGACGCTCGCCGGCATCCGGCACCCCAACGTCGTGGTGATATATCAAACCGGCGAAGGCGAGGGGCTGCAGTTCTACTTCATGGAGCTTGTCAACGGCCCAACGCTCGAAGAGCGTCTGGCCACCGGTCCGCTTGCCGCGAAGGAAGTGGTGCGGATCGGCATCAACCTGCTCGACGGCCTGGAGACGGTGCACCGACTCGGTGTCGTGCATCGCGATGTCAAGCCGAGCAACGTGTTTCTGTTGCACAATCGCGCCATGCTGGGCGACTTCGGCATCGCGCGGCCTCCTACCGATGTCGCGACCGATGCGCACAATCGGGAAGGCACCCCGGCGTACAGGGCCCCGGAGCAGGAGGCAGGGGATCCCATCACGCCGAGCACCGATCTCTATTCGAGTGGCGGCGTGCTGTATGAGGCGGTGTCAGGACGCCGTTTCCAGGAACAGGGCGAAAACGTCGATTGGAGCGGCATTCCGAGCGACCTCGCGCGCGTGTTGCGACGCGCGGTTGCGAAAGATCCGGCGGACCGGTGGCCTGACGCGGCGGCATTTCGAAAAGCGTTGGAGCACCTTCAGGCGCCTCGCATAGGGCGCATCATTGCGTTGACGGGAGCTGGTGCCCTGCTGCTCGGTGTGGGGATCGCAGCGGTCGTCATCGCGGGGCGCTGGGGGGGCGGGCGTGGGGCGGGCAGCGGGTCATCTACGAGCGACTTGAATCCTCGTAATCCGAACGTCGCTTTCGATCGGATCGAGTACGTCGGTCCCCCGGAGCGGCGTCCCGCCGCAGATTCACTCGTGCGCATGGTGCAATCTGATCTGCGCCCGCACATCAATTTCGTCGATCCCTCGTCAGCGTCATTGGCGATCGTTGGGCGAATGACGATGACCGATGCGGCTGTGGACGTGCAGCTGAGCGGCGGGATCCGACCGTCGGAATTCCGCGTCGCCCCAGCCCAGTGGCCTGCCCTTCGGGACTCGATCGGATCCCGAATTCTTCTCGGAGCATGGGATTACAGGATCCCGCTCGCAGGATCACTCCCGCGCCGGGCATTGCCTCGCACCACCGAGGGGCTCGCGCGTTTCCTTGAGGCTGAACAGCTCGTGATGCAAGCGCAGTGGGAGAGTGCGCACAGCGCGTTCCTGCGGGCCGAAGCCACGGACTCCACGTGCTGGATCTGTTCGTGGCGCATCACCGATATCGACCGGTGGCTCAGCCGCGAGCCGGACCCGGACAGAGTTCGGCGCTATCGACAACATGCTGATTCCCTCCCCATCGCTTACAGAAGAATCATGGTTGCTGCTCAGCTGCCGCTGCAGAATCGACTGGACACGCTGCGCGCGGTTACGGAAAGCTCGCGCGAGGTCTTCTTGGGATGGTTCCAGCTTGGCGACGAGCTGTTCCATCGCGGCCCGTTGTCCGGCCATCGTCGCGCGGAAGCGATTCCGGCACTGGAGCGTGCCGTGCGCATTCGGCCGGACTTCGTTCCGGCGTGGGAGCATCTGGCGTGGGCGGCGATCGCCGAGGGGGACTCGACGGATGCGGCCTCGGCGCTCGCCGCAGTGGAGCGCAACTCGGCCGCGCCGGACGCGTTCTCCAGCGAGATCCGCGGTCTGCTTCAGGTCGGTTTCGCCTGGCGCTTTAATCCTCCCACCAAGGCGCTCATTCTCACCCAACAGGTCACGAGCGAGCCCAAGCTGCAGAATAGCCCCGACCTCGGTGCGGGACCGCGGCTGCTGCCGACGTTCGATGTGCCTCGTGGTGCGATCGCGTTGGGGAAGATGCTCGCGCAGGCTTCGGAACGCGATGTGCAGCGCTCGGGTTTGATTGGCCAAACCTTCGGCTCGCTGGCACTCGGGCAAGTGGACAGCATTCGGGGTCTCGCACGCAAGCTGACCGAGGTCGCACCGGAGCCGGCGCTCGATTTCTTCTTCGCCGAACTGCAAGCTGCGCTTGCGGTACTCGATCCCGACTCCGTCTCCACCGAGGATGCTCGCGACGGCCTCCGGTTCTGGCTGCTCAGCAGCGATGCCGCGTTGCGTGATCGCGCCGCATGGATGAGCAGCCTGCTCGAAGGACGCTCCCGGTTACACGGCGCCTCCCCGCCACGGGAATTGAGGCTAGCCATCACTGCCGATTCGCTCGGCGCCATGGGGGTGCCCCGGGCCGCGCTCAGACTACTCGACAAGGTGAACATTGACTCGGTGGCGCGGCACGGCGATCCGTTCTTCCGGGCTTTCGTCCATTTCCGGCGCGCCGAATGGCGCGCCGAAATCGGCGACATCGAAGGCGCCAAGACCGAGCTCATCTGGCACGAGCACCTCGACCTTGCTGGTCTGCCCACCGGTCTGCCGCAGGCCGCGGAGGTGGACTGGGCCTTCGGCACGCTGGCGCGCTGGCGCCTGGCACGCCTGCTCGACGGCGCCGGTCGAGCCCAGCGCGGCGAAGCTTGCAATGCTTACCGGGCGGTGATCCGCAATTGGGCTGGATCGCCAGCCCAGTATGGTGCCCGCGCCGACACCGCGCGGATCCGCGCACGTGAGCTCAACTGCATGCCATGATCCGGCTCCAGACGTTGGGCACGCTCGACGTCACGGTGAATGGCGCGGCTGCGCCTGCCGAGCTGCTCTGGAAGAAAAACATTGGGTTGCTGCTGTACCTGGCGCGAGCTCCGAAACACCGCTGCACGCGCGAGCAGCTGATCGGATTGTTTTGGCCGGACAAGAACGACACGGCGGCGCGGCAATCGGTGCGCGAAGCCGTGCGTGTGCTGCGTCATTACGTGGGCGAAGACCGTCTCACCACCTCCGGCGACGTGATTCAGCTGCTCGAGGGAGCCGTCGAGCTCGACACGGACCAATTCGAGAAGCTCGTGAAGCAGCGCGACTGGGCGCGCGCCACGACGCTCATCAACGGCGAGTTCCTCGACGGCTTCAGGATTCCGGAAGCGTCGGCGTTTGAAGACTGGCTGACCGTGGAACGGTCGCACTGGAACAGCCGCGCCATGGAGGCGTTGCTCGACCATGCCGAGGAGCTCCTGGATGCGGGTGACGAGCTGGGCGCGGACGAGCCGCTGCGTCGCGCGCGAATCCTGGACCCGCGGTCGCAACGCGCGCTCCGGGCGCACATGCGCCGGCTGGCGTTGGCGGATGACCGCACGGGCGCGTTGCGCATGTTCGACGAGTTCCTCAAGTACGCCCGGCGCGACGACGTCGTGGTCGAGCCTGAGACCAACGCGCTGGTCGAGCGATTGCGCAGCGCGCGCGCCTGGCATTTGCCTAAGGACGCCACGGTGCCGGCGCCGAGCGTCGGTTGGCGCCGGGCACCGTTGATCGGGCGGCAGCGCGAGCTGACGAGTGCACTCGGGCAATGGCGCAACGCGAAATCCGCACGTGTGACGCTCCTCGTGGTCGAAGCCGAATCGGGC
>DATFVZ010000169.1:0-6305 GCA_035259785.1 Gemmatimonadales bacterium | reverse complement strand
TCGCCGATCAGCGCGTAGTCTTCAATCTTCAATGAGCAGCACCCGTCTTCCCGTCGTCCTGGATTCGCCGGCTCGAGCGGCTAGTTGCCGGGGAATGAGCAATCGTCGTTCCCGGCCAGCCGGTTCACGTCGAGCGCACGGTAGGCCTCAGCTGACGTTTTTGAGCCGGAGGCACGTCGCGCGTGCCCAACTCGATAGACCTTCGCCTCGCCGATTCGACGAACCGCCGTCGGACCTGTCAGTGAGGTGCAGCATGCGTACCGGGGTGCGTGAACGTCGTCACGCCTCCGTGAGGAACTGATCCCACTCACGCGTGACGTCCTGCACGTCCGTGACAGGGTTTGACGTTCTGGCGCGGAAGCTGCTAGCTCGAACGGTAGTGCTCCGGCACTTTGCTCGGAGATTTCGCCGTTAGGGGAAGGAAAATGAACGCTATAACGAAGCAACGACGCACGGGGACTGTGGCGGAAGCGCATTTGCCCACAGTCGAGATCTTGAAGCAGACGCCGATCGAAGAGCTCGAGGAGACAGTGAAGGCGCTCAAGAAGCACCGGCCGGCCCGCGAGGTTCGCCAGGCGATGATCGATCTGATCTGCTCGGCGCCGCTCGCACACTTCCAGACCTTGAAGGTCGTCTTCCTGGCGCATTGCGCGGACGGGGCGCAGTAGTGGACATCGCCTTCGAGAGCCGGAGGCTGTACGTCGCACCGCGTAAGAGCGTCTTGTTCTTCGCCAGAATCGGCGACCATCGCGTGCGCTGCTATGTTGAGCAGGACGCCCTCATCGAACGTGCGCGCGCGCTGCGCGAAGAGACCGACCTTTTTCAGCGCTGCCTACTCGCGTTCGATGATCACAAGGACTTGATCCAAGCGGCGGCAAGGCGCCTGATCGCAGCCAAGGTCGACGACCTCCACGGTGCAGTGGTTGTGTCGAGCGCGGCGCTCACGTTTGAGGCGGAGGTCGGGCACTCGGTGCTCGAGGCGACGAAGGTCGCGACGCGCTAGCGAAAAAAGCCCGCTCGGCCTCGACCAATTCGAAGCCGTCATGCTGCGGGGTTCCTCGTGTGCCACGCGGCGCGCATGCCGCGGCTGAAGAATGGCGACTCGTCGTCGAGGCGAACGAGTCTTCCCGACCTCGGTGTGCTTCCGCTCGTCGGCCGCGCCGTCGACCAAATTTACAAGATTACGAAAATGTCATGAGGATTCCCGTCGCAACCGCTTGGGTGCTCGCGTGTTTTCTTTTCTGAGCAGTTGCGCGCGACAGGAATAGGCGGCTCTGCCGCCCTGTTTTCCCTCCCAAACACGGTCGACTGCACGGGTCGCAGCGGTTCGCGGTCGATCACATCGGACAGGACCAGCGAGGTCGCGATTCAAGGAGGTCGCGCCGCAATATCGTTGTAATCACTCGGGAGACTCGAGATGACAAAGATCCTGCTGCCGGTTGAAGTCCTGCGGTCGCGTCGTTCGGTCGTCGCAACGGTTGCACTCGCTGTTGCCGCCATCTCGTTGCCGGCGAGCGCAGGGTTCATTCAGACGAACCTGGTTTCCAACATACCGGGGCTCGCCATCGTGAACGATCCCAACCTCAAGAATCCGTGGGGGGTTTCGCACAGCGGTGCGAGCCCGTTCTGGGTTTCGGATCAGGGGACGGGGCTCTCCACGCTCTATACGGTGAATGCGGCGGGTGTCAGCAAGAATGCCCTCGAGGTCACGATCCCGACCACCCCCGCCGGCCCCCAGGGGCCAACGGGCCAGGTGAACAACAACACCTCGTCCTTTTTGGTGAATACGGCTCCGGCCAGCTTCATCTTTGCCAACCTGAACGGCACGATCTCCGCGTGGAACAACAGCGCGGGCACGGCGGCGCAAATCCAGGCGACGACGCCGGGGGCGGTGTACACGGGGCTCGCCATCGCGAACAGCGCGTCGGGGCCCCGCCTCTATGCCGCCAACACCGCCCAGGGTCGTATCGACGTCTTCGATGGGTCTTTCGCTCCCGTGAATCTCGGTGCAGGCGCGTTCGCGACCCCGGCGGCCGTCGGGGCGCTCGTCCCGTTCAACGTGCAGACCATCGGCGGTGAGATCTACGTCACCTATGCGCCAGCCGGGCGCCCAGCCCAGATTTCCGCGCCCGAGGGAAACGGGGCGGTGGCGGTGTTCGACACGAACGGCAATCCCGTGCGCACGTTGATTGTAGGCAGCAAACTCGCGTCGCCATGGGGCATCACCCTCGCCCCGACGGCGTTCGGCGAATTCAGCGGCGATTTGCTGGTCGGCAATTTCAGCTTCGTCGCGAGCGAGATCAACGCGTTCGATGCGATGACCGGCGCCCTCCTTGGAACCATTCCAATCGCCACCGGTGGCCAGGCGCCGGGCGGTCTTTGGGCCTTGATCGTCGGCAACGGAGTCAATGGTGGCCTCGCGAATACCCTCTACTTCGCGAACGGAATCAACAGCGAGGTCGACGGCCTGTTCGCCAGCCTGGCCTTCGTGCCGGAGCCCGCTCCACTCTCGCTTCTCGGCCTTGCCCTTGCCGGTCTCGCCTTTGCACGACGCCGCAAGCTGAAGTAACCAGCGGTAGGTCTGCTCCGAGGTTGGGGCCGGCGGGCGTCGATTCTGTGACGCCCAGTGCCGGCCCGCGGCGAATTTGACGAGGACGATTGCCGTTCCGGAGGCGGGTCATTGTGACAAGCGGCCCGACGCCTCGAAAAGGCGGTGGAGACTCCGTGACGTTGTGCACGCGTACGGTATCTGGTGCAGAAACTGCTTCCGCATCTGGGCAGGCCGCGAACACGCGTGTCACAACGACACAGGGGATAGCGATGGATCAAACAGTCCTCGAGCGGATGATCCGCTCCGGAAAACTCTCGACCACCGAGGTCTTGGGGCAGACGCCCGTCGACCGACTCGAAGAGGCGCTAGTGCTTCTAAAGCGCCATCGACCGGCCAACGATGTCTGTCAGGCGCTCACAGAACGGATCGCCAGCGCCCCGCTCGACGACTTCAACGCGCTAAAGGGCCTTTACTTCGCCCATTGCGTCGACCGGCCCGGTAAGCCGGTTGCCGAGTAGCGCTCCCCGATGGCCCCTCGCGTGAGCCTAGGCCAGGTGCGGGCGCGACGATCCCACCCCCGCCACGGGAATATTCACCCCCCCGAGCAGCCGCATCTCGCTAATCTGACTTTCTGAGCAGACAACGCCCTTTTTGGAAACGCGATGCGGAATGAGAAAAAACGGTCGTCGGTCTACGTCGTCTACCCGGCGGCGCTATTCGACGGATGGGAAGTCGTGAAGGAGCACACCGACAACGCCGTGTCCTTCAACACGCGAGAAGAGGCCACCGCCTACGCCCGAGCCCGGGCTGCGATGGAAGGCGGAGCGCTCGTCAAGGTCGAGAATTGGTTCGGCGACACGGAAAGTGTCTGTGAGGTTGCACCGCAAGCCGATCGAGAGGCCGTGCCGACCGCGCCCTGAGTCGCACCCCACCTGATCGACCGGCTCGCGGCGTCCGCCGCCTCCCTTAGGCCCTAACCTGATAGGCCGCATGCCGCGCCGGCGGCGTCGCGCCCAGCTTTAGGCAGTCGCACCCGGCGCGGGTGGCATTCAGTCGTCGTCGTGATCGCGGTGGCCCCTGTGGTCGCGATGATGATGGCCGTGACGGTCGCCGGTGCGCGAAACCGGCGCCTTCCCCAAGGCTCGCCCGCCCGGGCCGTCCGCGAAGGTCAGCCAGGGGCGGGGTTTCGCCTGCTCCACGCCGCGCTTCGAGTAATCGCAGACACCGGATGGGAAGGTGGCCTGCAGCCGCGCCCACTGCTCGTCGGTGAAGGCCACGTTGTAATCGACCCGGCTGAGCGGCTTGAGCTGGCACTTCAGCACGTCGTTCGTGACCGGGCCGCCAGCGGTCATGCGGATCAGCCCGGTGTAGGTGAAGAGCTGGTCGCAGATGGATCCCGCGGTCCACTCGTACTCGACGCCGTCGACGAAGCAGGCGTCGCGCGCCGCGGCAGGCTTGTTGCGGGTCACCTTCTTCGCGTGCGGCAGCGAGCTCCGATCGGCCTCGATGGCGCTCAGCCACTCGTCGAGCAGATTGAACGACCTGAGAGCGTTGGCGGGCGAAGGGCGCGAAACGTTGCCGGTCGGATTGACCACCCTGCTGTGCTCCCACCAGTGGACCTGGTTCGCGGCGTTGCCGTTGCTGCGCAAGAGACGAAAGCGCGTGAACATCCACTCCGAGTTGTTGTGCATCTCGTGGTTGTCATCGGTGCGCGCATCGATGACCGGGTATTTGCCGAGCTCGCGCCCGTAGGTGACCAGGCCGGTGCGATACATGCGCTCGAGGCCCTTCGCGTCCGCGACCGTGCGGCCAGCCCGGTAGTTACCGTCGATGTCCAGGCCGCCGATCTTCTCGTTCAGGTCGACGAACTGCTGCGGCGTGATGCGGCCGTCCAGCAGCGCCTTGAGGCCGTACTGCACGCCGACGCTGTCGAACACCTGGTAAGTGAAGCCGTCCTGCGGCCGTACGCCGAGCTCGTTGATGTGGTAGTCCTTGATGGCGCAACGCACGCCGTGCGGATTGGTCACCGGGTCGTAGAGCGCGTCAGCGGGCAGCAGGCAGCTCGCGTTCGTCACCGGAAACCAGCGGCCGCCGAAGGCCGCCGGTCCATCCTGCCCCGGGCACTCCTGCTCCGAGGTCTGTCCGAGAACCGCGAGGCGATCGGCCTGGTTCGTCCACAGCCCTGGCGAGGTGGTCGTGAAGTAGCGCGTCAGCACGTGGCAATCGTGGCTGTTGACGGCGAGCGACCAGATGTCGGGATAGCTGCAGACCGGCAACAGGCCGTCGAGCAGGCCGGGATACTGGTCGGCGATGCTGTGCTGCTGAATCGCGCCGCCCGAGCAGCCCGAGCCGATGGTGTACCGGATCGGCCCGTAGGTCTCGGCGAGCCGCTCCTTCACCATCATCAGGGCCTCGGCGTTCAGCTTCGCGTTGGCGTTGGTGCCGTGATTGGTCATCACTGCCGCTGCGGTGGCGAAGCCACGCGAGAGCCCGTTGTCGTCGAACGTGGCGGCAATGTTGCCCTGCGTGTACTGCAACCCGGCCCCCGCGCCGAAGAGGTACAGCACCTTGCCGTTCCACGCCGGCTGCGGTGCCCAGGGGGTCCAGGGCTTCGCCGGATCGAAAAGCACGGTGATCCGGTAGATCGTCCGGTTGAGCGTGCCCGTCTCCTGTCGCACGATGTACGGAACGGTACGGCCCTGATCGGTAATGGTCGTCGCGATCAGCGACGCGGCGGGCGGATTCGCGGGGTCGTACGCGACGAAGGCCGGCGGCGTCGCGGTGTTCTTATAGAAGAACGCGAAACGCGTCGCGGCATTGCAGTCGGCGTCGAGCGGTGGGCCCAGGCCGTTCGCATCGGTGGTGCAGAGCCAAGGCTGCAGGTGCGGGCCCGAGAAGATCGGGCCGCCGATGGAATGGTTCGTGACCTCGAGGTGCGCCTTGTGCTTGCCCGCGGACACTGTCACGGTGTTCTCGCCGAGCGCGAGTCCGGTCACCAGCGCAAGATAGCCGCGCCCGTTGGGCGCTGGGTGCAGCGCGTTGGGAATCGTCACGCCGTTGAGCGACAGGGCGCCCTTGGTTCGGTGCGGCAAGGTGACTCGCACGAGCACATCGCCGCCCGAGACCAGGTCGGCCCGGTTCGAGACCGCCTCGATCGTCACCTCATCATCGGAGTGGGCCGCGGTGACGCCGGTTGCGAGGGCGAGGACCGCCGAAAGCGCTGCTTGGACGCGGCGTGACATGGTGACCTCTCTGTCGTTTGTGAAGCGATCGCGGTTTGTGGCGGACCAACAGCGGCCGTTGTGTGTCCCCCCTCCTGCCGATCAGTATGGTCTGGGCGACCGTAGGTGCGGCGCGGTCAAAAAAACAAACGCGAAATCGCAATAGCAGAGCGATTTCGCAACAGCCAGTGACCCGGTGGATGCGATAGCCTTGTCGGCTCGCAGCACCTTCCGACCAGGAGGAGAGAAATGTCTACCAACATGTCCAAGTGGGTTCGCTACGTTCATGGCGTCGCCGGCGCCGTGGCGCTGCTGCTCGTTGCCAGTTTCTGGTCCACGGCTGCAGCGGACGGCAAGGGGTCAAAGCACGCACCCGGGTTCGAGGTGGACGCGTCCTGGCCGAAGACCCTGCCGAACAACTGGGTGATCGGTCAGACCGGTGGGATCGCGGTCGATTCCCGCGACCACATCTGGGTCCTGCAGCGCCCGCGGTCGATCGCGGAGCGCTATCTGGGGCCGACGCTGACGCCGCC
>DATFVZ010000168.1:0-4822 GCA_035259785.1 Gemmatimonadales bacterium | reverse complement strand
TCGCCGGTGGGCAGCGGCAATTGGCGCGCGACGTTGTTGAGGCGGCCGCACACCTGGCCCAGGGGTTCCGAAGCATCGGGCGGCGACACACGCAGACAAACGACTTCGGCGTCGAGCGCGAGCGCGCGCTCCCGTTCGTTCCGGGGGGGATCGGGTCGCGCGAGCGCCACGACCAGTGTCGTGGCGCGGCCGCCCAGCACGAGCTGCACGATGCGCGCTGGCTCGTCGGGGACGAGATCGAAACCGCGCGGCGCGCTGACAGTATCCCCGCGAACCAGATTCAGCACCACGCGGGCCCGCCGCGGCCGGACCACGGTTTCCAGCCGGAACACGCGGGTCGTATCGACGAGACTGAACTCCTCGGCGGGGCGTCCTTCGCCCCCAGTGAACAGGCGCTCGAGAATCAGCTCAACCCACATCCCACGGACGTCCTTACCGTTCCCGCGGGACGAGGCTGAAGGGGGGGGGGGCGCGCCAAACGGGTAGATCCGGGCCGTATCGCTCCATCCCAGGCGGACGACGCGGCGGTAGGTGTCTTCTTCCCACAGCGGCAAGCCGCGCCGGGACCGTCCAACCTGGCGGCGCGTGAAAAACTCGGCTCCGAGGTTGACGGTATCACCGGTCGGAGTGACCTGGAAGACGGCTTCGACCTCGGTGGTGTCGGTGCGCAAGGTGAGACGCATGTCGGTATCGACAGCGCCGCTGACGGCGCCGCTCGCGAGCAGGCGCGGCGCGACGGCCGCGTGCTCGAGAACACGCACGCGATAGGTGAGCCGGGTGCCCGGACTCTGCAGTGTCGCCAGCGTGAGGATGATGCTACTGAACAACGATGGTGCCACGCGTTTCCTCGAGGGACCCGCCGCCACCTGGCCCGCCCCAGCGCTGATTCGCCATCCAGCCCGCGAGGAGCCCCGCGCCGAGGGCCACCACGACCCACAGCATCAGCGTGCCTGCGCGAATCGCGGGGCGTGGGACGGCAAACGCGTGCGGATTCCCCGCCGCCCGCGCCAGCGCGACGCGCACCTCCAGTTGGCTCGCGCGCGCACCGGCACAGTGGCCGCACGTCACGAGGTGCTTGGCCAGCGCCGCGCGCTCGACCAGCGACAACTCCCCGTCGAGCTCGGCGTCAATCTGCATGAGCCAGTGCTCGTGCCCGGCTGACCCGCCTCCCGCGCCTTCCCGTGAGTCGACCATTAGTGCTCCTCGCGCACCCGGTAGTGCAGCGACCGGCGCTGCATCCAGCGCACGGCGAACGCATCCACGAGCGAACGCAGCACCCGATTCCACATCCCGTACTTGGTTACGCCGTGCCGCCGCGGACGGTGGCCTACGGGGATCTCCGTCACCGTCCCCCCCTGCATCTTGATGAGGGTTGGAAGGAAGCGGTGCATGCCTGCAAACAGCGGAAGCGCGCGCACCGCGTCGGTGCGAAACGCCTTGAGCGAGCACCCGGTGTCGCGGATCACTTCGCCGTTCAGCCGATTGCGCACGGCGTTGGCGATTCGGCTCTGTAGCCGTCTCCAGGGCGTGTCGCGCCGAGTGGCCCTGAAGCCCGCCACGGCCGTGGCTCCGCTCTCCTTTAGCGTTTCGACGAGTCGCGGAATGTCGGTGGGGTCGTTCTGCATGTCGGCATCGAGCGTAATCACGACCGGAGCGCGCGCGGCCCGAAATCCCGCCGCGAACGCGGCCGTTTGGCCGGCATTGCGCTCGAACGCGATGATGCGGAGCTGAGGATACCGCGCGCGCATCGCTTTCAGCGCTTCCAGCGTGCCATCGGTCGAGCCGTCATCGACGATGATCACCTCATAGCTGCGGCCCGCCAGAGCGGACGTGATCTCATCCAGCAGCGGAGCGAGGTTCTCCCGTTCGTTGTACGCGGGCACCACGAGTGAAAGCTCCACGGGGTCTCAACGTAGCAAGTTGACAGCGGATAGACGAGTGGCTAAAACCCGTCCATGTCCGACTCTCTTTCTCGCCGGGATTTCCTGCGCTCAGGCGCCGCCGGCATGGCCGGTGGCTTGGTGATCGGGATTCCCCACGCAATGCGCCCGCTGCGGCCATTGCCGCCGCCGTCGCGCTGGGCCGCCAAACCGATCGTGATCGCGAGCGCCAACGGGCTGCGCGGCGTGCAGAAGGCGTTCGATCTGTTACTCAAGGGCGCCGACACGCTCGACGCGGTTATCGAAGGCGTGAAGATCCAGGAGCTCGATCCCAACGACGACTCAGTGGGCTACGGCGGTCTGCCGAACCGGGACGGCGTCGTCCAGCTCGACGCGTCCTGTATGCACGGACCCACCAAACGGGCCGGCGCGGTCGGTTGCCTCGAGAACATCAAGACACCGTCGGAAGTCGCGAAGCTCGTTCTCAAATACACGAATCACATCCTGCTCGTGGGGGAAGGCGCCAAGCGGTTCGCGCTATCGTACGGATTCAAGGAAGAGGATTTGCTGACGGAACACTCGCGCCAGGAGTGGCTCAAGTGGCGGGCCAATCTCAGTCCCAACGACGATTACCTCGACGTGCCGGAAGGTGAGTCGCTGGTCGTGCGACCGACCGGAACGATCAATTGCAATGCCGTCACGCCAGGGGGCGATCTGTCGTCGGTCACGACGACGAGCGGGCTCGCATGGAAGATTCCGGGGCGGCTCGGCGACTCCCCGATCATCGGCGCCGGACAGTATTGCGACAACGACGTGGGCGCCGCCGGATCGACCGGCCGTGGCGAGTCGAACATCAAGGTCTGCGGCGCCTTCCTCACGGTGGAAAGCATGCGGCGTGGCGTCGCGCCGACCGACGCGTGCCTCGCGACGCTGCGCCGCGTCGTCAGCGCGACGGAGCCGAGGCTGCTCGATGCACGGGGCCGTCCCAAGTTCGGTCTCACATTTTATGCGGTGAACAAGCGCGGCGATTTCGGCGCCGCTTCGCTGTTCCCGGGCCAATACGCGGTGCACGACGGTTCGGACGCCAAGCTCCGCGATACCGCGAGTCTTTTTGCGCAAAGCTGAGCTGTTGTTGGCGTTGCTCGCGGTCCCCTGTGCCTTGACGGCGCAGGTGGAACCGAACTCACCGAGCCCTCGCAAGAACTGGGTCGACCACCTGTATCCGTACGCGTGGTTCAGCTCGATCGACGGATTCTGGTTCGCCGGTCATTACGACTGGACCAGCGCCTTGGGGTTCGTGGAGCGTCCCGAGCCGTACTTCGGTCGCCTCGCGTTCGATGCCGCGGCGAGCACCGAAGGCAGCTACGCGCTGCTCGCCAATGCGCAGCTGCCGGCGTATTGGGACGGCTGGCGGTTCGGGTTGGCGCTGTTCGCGCTCCGCTCGAATCGGCTCGGCTACTACGGCCAGGGCAACGCGACGAGCGTCGAAAGTGATAGCACGGTGGGGCGCTCTTACTTCTATCAAGTCAGCCGCACCACCCGCTCGGCGCGAGCCACCGTCCAACGTCGCATTGCGGGGCCGCTCCGGTTCCTCGTGGGCGGTACCCTCGAGCACACGAGCTTTCGCGAGCTTCCCGGTGGCAGTGTGTACCAGAACGATCTTGCCAACGGCACGATTCCTTCCGACCAGGTGCCGTTCAACGACGCCGTCGTCCGCGCCGGCCTCGTGGTCGACTGGCGCGATCTCGAGATGGATCCCCACCGGGGGGTCGTCGCCGAGGCGCTGTTCGCCAGTGGGCGGGGCTATACCCGCCGGACAGCCTCGCTGCGGGGATATGTGCACCCGCTCAATCGTCTGGTAATCGGGGCACGGATCGCGGGCGAGAGCATGTCCGGCTCGCCGCCCATCGCTGCGCAGTTCACGATCGAATCGAGTGAAGGGCCGTACAACGCGATGGGGGGTTACCGGTCCCTGCGAGGCTACCACGACGGACGTTTTCTAGGGCCCGGCAAACTGATGGGAGGCGTGGAAGCGCGTTACGGCGTTATGTGGGCGCCGCGCCTCCTCGAGCTCAAGCTGCTCGGCTTCTACGATGTCGGGAGAGTGTTCGGTCCGGGTGAATCAGTCCGCCTCACGCGCGACGGGCTCCACGACGCTTGGGGCGGCGGTGTCGGCCTGGCGCTGATGCGAAACACGGTGGTGACGTTCGTGCTGGGAAAAGGCGCAGAAGGCACAGAATTCATGTTCGCGACCCAGTGGAGTTATTGAGGGAGCGTATGGGCAAAGGACCACTGAAGCGGAAAGAATACGAGAAGGAGCTGCGCAAGCTCCACGTCGAGCTCGTGCAGGTGCAGGAATGGGTGAAGGCCAAGGGCAAGAAGATCTGCATCGTGTTCGAGGGCCGCGATGGCGCCGGGAAGGGCGGGACGATCAAGGCGATCACGGAGCGCGTCAGTCCCCGAGTGTTTCGGGTCATCGCGCTCGGGACTCCGACCGAGCGAGAGAAGAGCCAGATGTACATCCAGCGGTATCTGCCTCACATGCCGGCGGCCGGTGAGGTTGTGATTTGGGACCGCAGCTGGTACAACCGCGCCGGCGTGGAGCGCGTGATGGGGTTTTGCTCGGAGGAAGACGTGGAGCGCTTCCTCGAATTGGCGCCGGCAATGGAGAAGGTCATCGTCGAATCCGGCATCCTCCTGATCAAGTACTGGCTCGAGGTGAGTATGGAGGAGCAAACCCGCCGGCTCGAAGACCGCATCGAGGACGGGCGCAAGATCTGGAAGCTCTCGCCCATGGACCTTGAGTCGTATGGCAAATGGTACGAGTACTCGCGCGCGCGCGATGACATGTTCACGGCCACCGACACGGCGTGGGCCCCCTGGTTCGTAGTGAAATCCGACGACAAGCGGCGGGCACGGCTCAATCTCATCACCCATCTGCT
>DATFVZ010000167.1:0-3849 GCA_035259785.1 Gemmatimonadales bacterium | reverse complement strand
TGCGGGGCGAGCGGGGGCGAGCGCTTGCGCGAACAGTGCGACGGACATCGCGAGTGCTGGGACCATACGACCCTCCTACTGTAGCCTACGTCGCCCCGGTGCGTCTGGGAAGGGCCGGTTGCTTACCCGTGCTCATTTCCCCGTCTATATTGGCGCGTCCGATAATCCGCAAATGGGAGGCACAATGGGCCAAGGGATTCAGCAGGCTGCAGTCGACCAGGGGAGCGGGAACGCATTCCTCGATGTGTTTGCCGTCCTGTGGGAACCGGTACCGGTTTTCAATCGCGTCAAGGAAAAACCCCGCGTGCTCGTGCCGTGGCTCGTCATCTCGGCACTGCTGGTCGTCGTCACGGTGCTCAGCGCCAAGTACTACGATGCGGCGATGGCGGGAATCCGTGCTTCGTTGCCTCCCGAGCAGGCCGCACGTATGGGCGGCGGAGGGCTGATCGGGCGATTGATCGGCGTGCCGATCTTCACGTTCATTGGCGCGGCAATCGGCGCCGGACTTCTCTGGATAGGGGTGTCACTGAGCGCTACATCCGCGAGGTACAAGACGCTGCTCAGTGTGCTCATGCACTCCTACATCACCTACATCCTGTTCGCGGTCGTATCGGTCCTCGTGCTGACGATGCGCGGTGTCGAATCCGTGAGCGGACTCGCGGATCTGCGGCCGCCGCTGGGCCTCGATCTGCTGGCGCCGGGCGCGCGCCTTTTCACAGGCCAGTTCCTCAATGCGATCAATCCGTTCGCGATCTGGGGCGTGTGGCTGTGTGGAACCGGGATCTCCGTGACGCAGGGAGTATCGCGCTCGACCGCGATAATCGTCACGGCTGTGGTCTACTTGATCGGCGCGTTGCTGCAGGCGGCACCAATGCTGCTGATGAAGGGCTAAACGGTCGCCTTGGTTCGACTGACCACGCCCGCCTCCTCGAGGGCCGCCTGGGCCGCGGCGAGGCGGGCGATCGGCACCCGGAAGGGTGAGCAGGACACGTAGTTCATTCCGACCCGATGACAAAACTTGACGGAGCTCGGCTCACCGCCGTGCTCGCCGCAGATCCCGATCTTGAGATCGTGCCGCGTCTTCCGTCCGAGCTTCACCGCCATTTCGATCAACTTGCCCACGCCGCCCTGGTCCAGAGACTGGAAGGGATCTTCGGGAAGCAGCCCGTGCTCCACATAGAACGGGAGGAAGCGGCCTGCATCGTCGCGTGACAGCCCGAACGTTGTCTGTGTCAAATCGTTCGTACCGAATGAGAAGAATTCGGCCTCTCGCGCGATCTCATCAGCGGTGACGGCGGCGCGCGGAAGCTCGATCATCGTCCCGATCAAATACGGCACGGCTCGGCCCTCACGATGGAACACTTCCTGAGCCACGCGCCGGATGATAGCCGTTTGATGCGTCAGCTCGCGCACATCGGCCACGAGCGGGACCATGATCTCGACGGTGACCTTCTTGCCTCGGCTCGCCACATGACCGGCGGCTTCGAAGATCGCCTGCGCCTGCATCTCGGTGATCTCCGGGTAGGTGATTCCCAGACGACAGCCGCGATGCCCGAGCATCGGGTTGGCTTCGCGCAGGGATTCGATGAGCTTCGTGAGCTGCGCGGGCGCCACCTTGGCGTGCTTGGCGAGGCTCGCGATTTCCTCGCGGGTGTGTGGCAAGAACTCGTGGAGCGGGGGATCGAGCAGCCGGATGGTCACTGGCAGCCCGTCCATCACCTCGAAGATTCCCTCGAAGTCGCTGCGCTGAATCGGCAGCAGCTTGGCGAGCGCTTTGCGCCGGCCGGCCTCGTCAGCGGCGACGATCATTTCCCGCATCAACGTGATGCGGTCACCCTCAAAGAACATGTGCTCGGTCCGGCACAGGCCGATCCCTTCAGCGCCGAACTCCCGTGCGCGGCGCGCGTCCGCCGGAATGTCGGCGTTGGCCCGCACGCGCAGCCGGCGGCGCTTGTCGGCCCAGGCCATCAGCCGGTCGAATTCCTTGCCCACCTTGGGCGTGACGAGCTTGGCGGCGCCGAGGATCACGCGGCCCGTGGTGCCGTCGACGGTGATTATCTGGCCGCGTTTGACTGCCCGTCCGTTGACCCGGAAGCGGCCGGCGGCGGGATCGACGTCCAAATCTTTGGCTCCGACGACACAGGTCTTGCCCATCCCGCGAGCGACCACGGCCGCGTGACTCGTCATGCCGCCGCGCGCCGTCAGCACCGCGCGTGCCGCCACGATGCCGTGGAAGTCCTCCGGCGATGTCTCGGGCCGCACGAGAATCACATCGTGGCCCTTCTTCTTTAATGCTTCGGCCTCGTCGGCATCGAACACGACTTCGCCGGTGGCGGCCCCCGGAGACGCCGGCAACCCTTTCGCGAGGACCGTCACGGTCGCCCGCGGATCGACCATCGGATGAAAGAGTTGATCGAGGTCCTGCGGGGGTACGCGCTGAATGGCCTCGTCTTCCGTAATCAGCCCCTCATCCACCATCTCGACCGCGACGCGCACCGCGGCGATGCCGGTGCGCTGAGCGCGCCGGGTTTGCAGCATATACAGTTGGCCGTGCTCGAACGTGAATTCGACGTCCTGCACGTCCTTGAAATGCGTCTCGAGTCTGGACGCCAGCTTTTCGAGCTCGCGGTACACCTTCACGAACTTGCCCTTCTTCATCTTCTCGATCGGTTCCGGCGTACGCGCGCCGGAGACCACGTCTTCCCCCTGCGCGTTCGTCAGGACGTCGCCGTTCAAGACGTTCTCGCCGGTCCGGCAGTCGCGCGTGAACGCCACGCCGGTCCCGCAGTCGTCGCCCATGTTGCCGTAGACCATCGCGACGATGTTGACGGCAGTTCCCAGACTGTCGGGAATCCCGTGCACCTGCCGGTAGTCTTTGGCGCGGCGGGTATTCCAGCTCTTGAACACCGCCTCGATCGCACCCCACAGCTGCTGCTGGGGGTCGTCGGGGAACGGGTGCCCCGTGCGCCGTTTCACGATCGTCTTGAAGTCGTGGACGAGGTCGTGCAGATCGTCGGCGGGGAGATCGATATCGCGTTTGACCTTGCGCCGAGCCTTTGCTTTCTCGAGCTCTTCTTCGAACGGTTCTTTGCCGAGATCGAATACGACGTCACCGTACATCTGCACGAACCGGCGATACGAGTCGTAGGCAAAGCGCGGATTCTTTGAGCCGGCGATGAGCCCGGCGACCGTGTCGTCGTTCAAACCGAGATTCAGGATCGTTTCCATCATCCCCGGCATCGACACGGCGGCGCCCGACCGCACCGACACGAGCAGGGGATTTTGGGGATCACCAAAGCCCTTTTTCGTTACGCGCTCGAGGTGCTTCAGGTGGCGGTCGACTTCGGCGCGCAGGGCAGGTGGGAACGTGCCCTGTTCGACGTAGGCGATGCACAGCCTAGCGGAGATGGTGAAGCCGGGGGGAACGGGGAGGCCCAGGTTCGCCATCTCAGCGAGCCCGGCGCCTTTGCCGCCGAGGATGTCGCGCATTGCAGCGGACCCATCGGCGCGGCCATTACCAAAGAAGTAGACGTGGCGTTCGACGCTCATACGGCGATTATGGCGCTAGGAACTGATCGGCGGTAGGGGCCCTTCTGCAGCCCTATTAGATTTAGGCAGACCGGCCTAATCCGTCGCTTGAGCACGAAATTCTTGGGTTAGGCTGACGAGGATGGGGGCCTAAAAAATTATGACAGTTCTGTCGAAGTCTCGTTAGGCTGCTCGATGGTGTTCGTCGGTAGGGGCCAGACCCCCAATGCCTAGCAACGAGACCCGCGCCGATCCGTCCCCAGGCGATCTATGGTGTTTTCGCGACAAGCGAGGGTTTGGTGTCTTGAAGGTTCTCGCGAC
>DATFVZ010000166.1:0-15322 GCA_035259785.1 Gemmatimonadales bacterium | reverse complement strand
TTGGCGCCGAGCGGGTCAGCGCCATCGAGCAGGTGATCGATAAGCACGAAGCGACGCTCATGCCGCTAAAGAACTTCATTCTACCTGGCGGCACCCCCAAGGCAGCGGCACTGCATGTCGCGCGAACAACGTGCCGGCGCGCGGAACGCGCGGTCGTGACGCTCGCGCGTGATGAACAGATCAACCCGATCATCATTCACTATCTGAACCGGCTCTCAGACCTGTTGTTCGTTCTCGCCCGAGCGGTGAACAAGCACGCGGGCCGATCCGACATCGTGTGGTGACCGTCCGCGTTCCGCTCGTCGAGCAACGGGACGCGTCCTACGAGATCCTGATCGGCAGGGGTCTCCTCCGCGAGGTGGAGCGGATCCTCGCCACGTACTGCCGCGCGAGCGCGTACGCGATCATTTCCGATTCACACGTGGGCAAGCTGTATGGAGAATCGCTCGCCAGACAGGTGTCGGGTACTGGGTGTCAGGTGGAGCTGTTGACGTTCCCCGCCGGCGAATGGAACAAGACGCGCGACACGTGGGCGGAGCTATCGGATCGGATGTTGTCCGCACATTTCGGTCGCGACTGCGCGGTACTCGCGCTCGGCGGCGGTGTCGTCAACGACGTCGCCGGGTTCGTCGCGGCGACCTACTTGCGCGGCGTACCGCTCGTGCAGATCCCCACGTCGCTCCTCGCAATGATCGATTCCTCGATCGGCGGGAAGACCGGCGTCGACGTGCCGGCGGGCAAAAACCTGCTGGGCGCGTTTCACCAGCCGCGCGTGGTGATCGCCGATCTCGATCTGCTCGGTTCGCTCGCGAGCGTGCAGCTGTCAGCGGGTCTTGCCGAAGCGCTGAAGCACGGCGTCATCGCGGACGCGGAGTACTTCTCCTTTCTCGAACGGGAGTACGCCGCGATCTTCGCCAAGGACGCACGCGCCTTGCATCGTGTGGTGCAACGCTCGGTCGAAATCAAAGCGGAGGTCGTCGCGCAGGACGAGCGCGAAGCCGGGAAGCGGGCGATCCTCAACTTCGGTCACACGATCGGCCACGCGGTCGAGGCCACATCGAAATACGAAGTGGCGCACGGAGAGGCAGTCGCGATCGGAATGCTTTACGAGGCTCGTGTCGCGGAATCGATAGGCATTGCGACACGGGACATGGCCGATCGCATCGCCCGGGCGCTTGAGCGGCTGCACTTGCCGCTCGAGCTGCCGGATAGCAACCGCGCGGACGACTTGGTGGAGGCTATGCGAGCCGACAAGAAGGCGCGCGCGGGGAAAATACGGATGGCGCTGCCGAGCCAGATCGGCAGCATGCATGGAAGCGATGGAACCGGTTGGACCGTGGCGGTGGATGAATCATCCCTACGTCAAGTTCTGGTCAACAGATAGCCCACATTCCTGTCCACGTCTCCACACGCTGGAGTTCATCCTTCGGATTGAGCCCGTTGCATAATGACCACCGCTCTGCACATCTTTATTTCCACATAGCCTGTGGATAGTGGACAAACGGTGGAATTCGCCTAACTCAAACAATTTGTGATGTGGAAAACTATGGTGATTTGCACCACATCGCGAGAAGTTCTATATTGGCGTGTGTTTAGGCGGCCTTTTTGGCGGTGTGTCACACCCGTTTCCACACACAACTCGGGTTCGGGGAGTCCTCTGCATGGCTAGGTCGACCAGCGGCAAGGCGAAGGCCTTCTTCCGTACGACCCCTTCCGGCGCATTCGACCAGTACCTGCAAGACATACAAAAACTTCCCCTCATCAAAGATCCTGCTGAAGAGCGTCGCCTTGCGCGCCGAGTGCAACGTGGAGATGAAAAAGCCGCCGAGCGTCTCGTCACCGCCAATCTTCGTTTCGTAATCTCCTACGTAAAAAAATATCAAGGGCACGGACTGGATCTCTCGGAGTTGGTCGCGATCGGCAACGAGGGATTGCTCAAGGCCGTCAAGAAATTCGATCCCGATCAGGGCGTCAAGTTCATTTCGTACGCGGTGTGGTGGGTGCGGCAGGCGGTGCTCAAGGCGCTCGCCGAGCAAACGCGCAGCGTGCGCATCCCACTCAATCAAAACTCGCAGCTGATTCGCATGAGCCGGACCGAGACGTATCTCTCACAAGAGCTCGGCCGCGAACCCACTGACAACGAAATCGCACAGGCCCTCGAAGACTCCGTCGAAAATGTCCGCACGGCACGCCGCATGACGGCGGCGGAGCTGTCGCTCGACGCGCCGGTCGATCGCACCGACAAGGATGCGGCGACGCTGGGCGAGCGGTTTGCGGGACAGGAAGGCGGCGAGATCGAGGAGCACACCGACGGGAAGCTGATGCGCGAGTTCATCGACCGCATCTTCCAGAAGTACCTGACGCCGCGCGAGCGTAAGATTCTCTATCTCTATTACGGGCTCGAAGAAGGCAGCGAGGCGATGACGCTCGAGAAAATCGGCGCGCTCATGGGCGTCACCCGCGAGCGCATTCGTCAGATCCGTGAGCGGGCATTCGAGAAGCTCAGAGAATCGCCCGACGGGAAGGCGCTCAAAGGATTCTGGCGAGCAGCCTAGACGCCGGCAGCGGTAGCGAGATGCGAGGGGCCCGGACGAAAATCCTGGCCCCTCTTCGTTTGATGGCTACTATATAGTATGACCGGCGCGTCCAGTCCCCTCGCTCGCGACCTCGCGGCAATCGTTGGAGAAAAGCACGTGCGTGAAGCGCGCGCGGAGCGCGTGACGTACGCGATGGACGGCCTGCCCACTCATCGTCGCGTTCCCGATCTCGTCGTCCTCCCGGGGACGCGCGAACAGCTGATGGCCGTCGTGCGCTTGCTCGCCGCGCTCAGCGTGCCATTCGTGCCGCGCGGAGCCGGCACCGGACTTTCGGGCGGCGCGCTCGCGGATGAGGGCTCCGTCCTGCTCGTCCTCACGCGGCTGAACAGAATTCTGAAAATCGATCCCGCCAATCGCCTCGCGATCGTGGAACCCGGCGTCGTGAACGCGAAGTTGGGTGCGGCGGTGCGTCCGCACGGCCTGCAGTACGCCCCCGATCCATCCAGTCAGACCGCGTGCACGATCGGTGGCAACGTCGCCGAGAACGCCGGCGGGCCGCACTGCCTGAAGTACGGCGTCACCGCGAATCACGTTCTCGCGCTCGAAGTGCTGCTCCCCGACGGCTCGCTCGTGGAGTTCGGCAGCTTGAGCGGGGAGCCATGGGGACCCGACCTCGCGGGCCTGTTTGTCGGATCCGAGGGCAACTTCGGGATAGCCACGAGAATCACGGTCCGGCTCACGCCACTGCCGCGCGCCGTGCGCACGATGCTCGCCGACTTTCACAGCCTGCGCGCAGCGGGCGAAGGCGTCTCGGCAATCATCGCGGCCGGCATCGTTCCCGCCGCGCTCGAAATGATGGACCAGTCATGTATCTGCGCGGTCGAGGATTCCGTGTACGCCGCCGGCTACCCTCGCGACGCTGCTGCGATCCTGCTTGTCGAGCTCGACGGCGGCAACGAAGCCGCGGTAATCGCCGAATCCGATGCGGTTTCGGAGCTGCTGCGCCGCTCGGGCGCCCGCGCAGTCCGGTGCGCGGCCAACGACGTCGAGCGGGAGCGGCTGTGGCAGGGACGTAAGAAGGCGTTCGGCGCAATGGGCCGGCTGTCGCGGGATCTCGTGGTGCAGGATGCGGTCGTCCCCCGTTCGGCCTTGCCGCGGGTGCTGGAAACCATCTGTGGAATCGCGCAGCGCTATGGCCTCGTGGTCAGCAACGTGTTCCACGCGGGCGACGGCAATCTGCACCCCAACATCTCCTTCGACGCCACCGATCCGGCCCTCAAGCAGCGGGTGGAAGCCGCCAGCGCCGAAATCATGTCGACGTGCATCGCGGCAGGCGGTACGATTACAGGAGAGCACGGCGTGGGTCTCGACAAATTGCGCTATATGCCGTTGATCTTCGATGCGGAGTCATTGGGGGCCATGCAGGCGGTCCGCCGCGTCTTCGATCCGGAGGAACGGGTGAATCCGGGTAAAGTCGTCCCAGTTCATGCGTGCAGAGAGTGGACTCACGTGCGTGCGGCGTTCGGCGTGCGGCGCAATGGGGACGGTTCGTACGCCGCACGCCACACCCCGCACGCGAATGCTGGAGCGCCATGACCATCCTCGAAAAGGTCACGGCTCTGCTCGGTGAAGGTGCTGTCCTAGAGTCCGGCACCGACCGCGTCCCGCGCTTCGCTCCGGGTTCCCCCGACGCGGTCGCCCTGTTGCTCAGCACTGCCCACCAGGAGGGCTGGCGGGTCCGGATCGAAGGCGCGGGCACCTGGTTGCAGAGTGATGCCCCAGCCGACCTCGCGCTCACGACCCGCCGACTCGACCGCGTCCCTGCTGTCGAGCCCTCCGATCTCACCGCGACGGCCGAAGCTGGGATCGGACTCGACCAGTTGCGGCAACAGCTCGCCGACCGCGGCGCTTGGCTCGGCATCGACCCGCCTGGGTTGGCCGGACGGACGCTGGGTTCCGTTGTGTCGAGCGCCACGGCCGGACCGCTGCGTCACGGTTTCGGTCCGATCAAGGACCATCTGCTCGGTGTGACGTTCGTGACGGGGGACGGTCGGATGGTGCAGAGCGGCGGCCGCGTCATGAAGAACGTCGCGGGTTACGATCTCACCCGCCTGCAGGCAGGAGGCTTCGGCGCGTTCGGCGTCATTGTGCTCGTTCATCTGCGACTGCGGACGCTGCCCCGCGCGGATGTCACCTATGTGCTCGAAGGCGCGCGAGAAGACCTCACGCAAGTCGGGGAAGACATCGCGGCCGCGGGGCTCACACCGGCCGCGCTCGAGCTGGTGTCCCCCGCGCTGGCACGTCGCGAACGGTGGGCGCTGGCGGTGCGCCTCGCGGGATCGCCGGCACTCGTTGCCGCCGATGAGGCGGGTCTCGGCGCGAGCGGCGGCGGACGTTTCAGCCAGCTCCGCGCCGAAGAAGCGCATGCGTTCTGGATGCGGCTTGCCGAGGGGTTCGCCGTGCGACCCGTGACGTTCCGCATCGGCGCTGTGCCGGCCGCGAGTGATGAGCTGCTCGACCTGCTGCAACATCAACTCGGAGATGAATGGATCTCCGCATCGCCGGCCGCGGGGGCAATTCGCTGGACCGGTGAGGCGAGCATCGACCGTCTGCAGCGACTGCGGCGCACCCTCGCCGGTCTGGAAGTGCCGATGACACTCGAGCGCGCGCCGTGGTCGTTGCGCAGCGCGGTGGGGCATTTCGGAGCCTACCGCGAGGGGGTCGGCCCGCTCGTGACGGGGCTGCGCCGCACGTTCGATCCCGGAGGTGCGCTCGTCGTGGCCACAGAAGGCGAATGACGGGGAGGAAAGAAGGAAGAGGAGGGTTTGAAGGGCTGGATGCATGCGTTCATTGCGGCTTCTGCCTGCAAGCCTGCCCCACGTTTCTCGCCACGGGCGATGAGTCCGACTCGCCCCGCGGCCGCATCGAGCTCATGCGCGCGCTCGAGCGGGGCGATCTCCCCGCCGACGACGCCGCGCTTGCCTTTCACCTCGATCGTTGCCTCGGCTGTCGCGGCTGTGAGCCCGTCTGCCCCTCGGGCGTCCAGTACGGTCACGGCCTCGAGGCGGCCCGCCACCAACTCGCCGTGGCGCGTGGTGTTTCGCGTCTCGCGCGTCTCGCGTTGTGGGCGCTGACGACGCCGCGCGTGAGCAAGGTGGTGTACTGGTTCGCGCGGCGCTTTCGAGCGACGGGGATCCCGCGACGACTCGCTGGTTGGGGACGGTTCCGGTTTGGGATGGGGATGCTGGCAGCGACGAAACCGGCGGTCGAAGGGCGTCGAGGGCGGAAGAAGGTGGGAAAGGCATCGTCGTTCACCGCCCTCGCCCGCCCTCGCCCGCCCTCCACCGCCCTGCTTTTCAGAGGCTGCGTCCAACAAGGCCTCTTCTCTCACGTGCACGACGCCACCAAGCGCACCTTGAGCGTAAACGGCTACCAGGTCCAAGAGATAAGCGGCCAGGTCTGCTGTGGCGCCCTCCATGCCCACGCCGGCCTGATCGACAAAGCACGTATGATGGCGCGCGTGAACGTCGCAGCATTTGGCAATGGCGACGAGCCGATCGTCGTGAACAGCGCCGGCTGCGGCGCGCTGATGAAGGAATACGGACACCTCCTCGGCGATGACGCCGGCGCGCGCTTTGGAGCCCGGGTGCGCGACGTGACGGAGTTGTTGGCCGGCGATGCGACGCGTGGGCCAATCGCCGGCGCGCCGCTCGACCTGCACGTGGCATACGATCCTCCCTGCCATCTGCTGCACGCGCAGGGAGTAGCCGTCCCACCGCTCAAGGTGTTCGCGGCGATTCCGCTGCTCGAGCTTGTGTCGGTGCCCGGCGCCGCTGAGTGCTGTGGCAGTGCGGGGTTGTTTACCCTGCTGGAACCCGAGATGTCGCGCGCGGTGTTGGCGGTGAAAATCGAGCGGCTGCGCGCCGCCGCCCCGCAGGTCGTGGCAACCGGGAATCCGGGCTGCCAGATGCAGATCGGCGCCGGCCTGAAGGCGGCGGGCAGCGCCGTGGCGGTACGCCACCCAGTGGAGCTGCTCGACGAAGCATACCGGGCCGCGGGGCGATACGAATGACGGAGGCCGTGCTGTTCGATTTCAACGGCGTGCTGGTGGACGACGAATCGCAGCACTGCGACGCACTCCGAAGTGTTCTCGCTGACGAGGGGCTCACGCTGTCGCGCGAGGAGTACTACGCGGATTATCTGGGCCTCGACGATCGGACGGGGTTTGTGCAGGCGTTTCAGCGGGCGAACCGCACAATGACCACGGAATTGCTCGACCGCCTCGTCGAAGGGAAGTCCCGGATCTATCAGAGGCTGATCGAGCGATCCCTCACCATGGTGCCGGGAGCGGACGAGTTCGTTCGTGACGCCGGCAAACGCTACCGTCTTGGCATCGTGTCTGGCGCGCTGCGGCACGAGATCGATCTCGTGCTCAGCCACACGACAATCGCCGACCGATTCGAAGTGATCGTCGCCGCGGGCGACGTGTCGCGCTGCAAGCCGGACCCGGCAGGTTTCCTTGCCGCGCACGCGGCTTTCAATCGCCACAGCAGACAGGCACCCATCGCGGCACGTGCATGCGTCGTGATCGAGGACTCGCTTCCCGGGCTCGCTGCGGCTCGCGCCGCCGGGATGCCGTGCGTGATGCTCGCGACCAGCCATTCCCCCGAGACACTGCGACAACGCGGGGCCGCCCTCGTGTGGCAGTCGTTGTCCGGCCACACGGCCGCGGAGCTCGCCGAGTTATGAGCGAGGTCTTTCCTTCTGCTCCGCCGCCAATGGTCACGCGACTCGAGCCGGAGGATGTTCCAGCTGAAGTCGTCGACCAGCTCCGCGCCGGCGCCGTCGTCGCGCCCGCGAATGTGAGCGTGATCGACCTGGTGGGGCCCGGCACCGGGGCGGTCACCTGTTTTCAAGGACTCTTGACCAACGACATCGAAAAACCCGGCGACGGAGCGTTCGTTTACGGCGCATTGCTCACTCCGAAAGGGATGATTGTCGTGGATGGGTGGGCGGCCAGATTGGGATCGCGCGTGCGTTTCACACTTCCTGCCGAAGGTCGCGAGCGCACGATGGCCATTCTGCAGCGGTCGGTGCCGCCCAGGTTGGCGCGCGCAACGGACGTGAGCGTGGACACGAGCGTGCTGCGGGTCGCGGGGGCTCACGCCGTCGCCGTGCTGGGTGCGGCCGGGATGCCGATCCCGCACGGTGGGAATCGCGCCCTCGAGACCACGCTTGGCCCCGTTGCTGTTGAAATCGCTCGCACGGATGACAAGGCATCCTTCGTGTTTCAGATCACGCTGCCGTCCGATCAGCGCGATGTGGTCGAGCAGCGCCTCACTACTGCGGGCGCGCACCCCGCCGGCACGGCGGCGCTCGAGCTGGCCCGCATTCTCGCCGGGTGGCCAGGCTTATCGTCGGAAGTGGACGAGAAGACGATCCCTCAGGAGGTCCGCTTCGACGAGATCGGAGGCGTGTCCTACACCAAGGGCTGCTACACGGGGCAGGAAACCGTGAGCCGGCTCCATTTCCGGGGGCACGCGAATCGAATGCTGCGCGGTTTGCAGTTCGAGACTCAGGGAGCGGGCGCGCCGGCGAGTGGGTGGAGTGCGGTCACACAGGACGAGCGGGAGGTCGGTCGAGTGACGAGCATCGCGTGGTTGCCTGACGGCGGCGGCTCGTTACTGGGCCGCTGGATCGGACTGGCCGTGGTTCGTCGAGACGTGCCGGTCGGTGCGGTGGTGCGCGCGGCGGGCCGGGAAGCCCGCCTCGTCGCGTTGCCGTTCGCGCTGCCGAGTGTCCGACCGGCGTGACGGTTCTCGTCACCGGAGGGGCGGGCCTTGTCGGCACTCACGTCCTCGCGGCCTTGCGCGCGCGGGGCGAAGTCCCTCGTCCGCGGGCGTTGGTTCGCGAGCGATCAGGCGCACTCGCGGAATCGTTCGGCGCCGACGCCGTCGTCGGCGACGTCACGGACCCCGCCTCGTGGCAACGGGCGTCCGCCGATGTGCACGCGATCATCCACGCCGCCGCGCTCGTCGCGTCGCACGAATCGCTCGACGAATACATGCGAGTCAACGTCGGTGGCACGCGACTCGCCGTTGAGACGGCCCGCCGAATCGGCGCCCGCCTGATCCACATCTCGTCCGTCGCCGTGTACGGCCGGACGGCCGTATTCCAGACTGGCGAGCGCGGGTTGACCGAGGATTACCCGCTTCAGCCGCTTCCCGACAGCGACTTCTACGCGCGCAGCAAGCGCGCAACGGAGCAGCTCTTGCAGGAAGAAGCGGGGCGCGGTGATGTCTCCATTGTCGCGATCCGGCCCAACGTCATCTACGGCGAACGGGATCTGCTGTTCACTCGACGACTGATGGCAAATCTGAGAGGCCGTTTTCTGCCGCAGATCGGTCCAGGAACCAATCATCTGTCCTGCATTTACGCCGGCAACGTTGCTGCGGCAGTTCTTGCCGCGCTCGACGCACCAGCCAAGCCGGGGTTTCGGGCCTACAACGTGACGCGGGATGCCCCGCCCCTCCTGACGCAGCGCGAGTTCTTTGAGACCTTCGCCCACGCACTGGGGGTGAGACCGGTACGAATTCCAGTGCCCGTTCGTGTAATCCGAATCGGCACTCGCGCCTGGAGCTTACTGATGCGCGCACTTATGCCGGGCCGCTACACCGCGCTCGGAAATGCCGCGATGTCGTTCATTCTCGGCGAAAACCCGTATTCGATCGAGCGGATAGAGCGGGAATTGGGGTGGACTCCATCGATCGATACTCGCACAGCGATAGAACGCTCGGTGACGTGGCGGTCGGGGTGAACCGTGAAATCAAAAGCCCGGGCCTTGCCCGGGCTTGATCCCCCATCGCGCCACGCGTCGCTTACGGCCGACGCGGTGCAGCCTTTGTCGTGTCGTGCATGTGCATCGTGTCGCCAGGCGCCATCTTCATCGAGTCAGCCATTCCCATCGAATCGGCTCGCGCGCTGTCGGCGGCGGCGGCGGCGTTGCGATTGTCCGCCTTTCTGCACGCGCCTGCGGCCATGACGACGAGCGCCATGACCAATGCGATGCGCTTCATGCTTTCTCCTGTTGAAGGGTCGGAGGGGACGGCGAAACGTACATGGGGGACCTACCCCGTCAAGCAGCGGTAACTTATAGGAATCATGCTCCCATTCGACCGCCGCACTTTCCTTGCCTGGCTCACCACCTTGCCCGCGCTGCGCGGTCTGCGGCGCGGCACCGCGCAGCAACCGACGATCGAAGTGCGACCAACGGCGCTGTTCCAACAACCCGATGGCCGCAAGAACATGGTGCGTGTTACGATCGCCGGCCTCGGCGCGCCGGCAGCGCGCGCGCGGGTCACTGATCGACGCGGTGCCCTCGTCGGCACCGCGGGGCTGCTCGCCTCACCCGAAGGGACGGCGCTCAGCGGTGAGCTCTGGGTGCCACTCTCCCAGCCGTCCGAATTTCAGGTCGATGTCGAAGTCGGAAAGGATCGCGTCGCCCGCCAGCGAGTGCGCCTCTCGCCGCCGAAGCGATGGACGCTGTATTGGTTGGCATCGATACACACCGACGTCGGCTACACCGATCTGCAGGAGAGAGCGCTCGAGATCCACCGCAGGAATCTGGATGCGGCGCTCGCGCGCCTGGCCACAAATCGTGACTTTCGTTTCACAGCCGAGTGCGCGCTGCAGGTGCTCTCATTCCTGGAGAACCGCTCGAGCGAGGCAGGAGACGCGCTCATACAGGCGATCCGTGATGGTCGCGTGGGCTGGCACGTTCTCTTCGCGAACATGCTCGCCGGGCTGCTCGACCACGAAACTTACGCGCGACTCATCTGGCCGGCCGGGAAGCTCGCGCGCGAGCGTGGGCTCGGGTTCTCGAGCGCGCAGATCACCGATGTGCCCGGACAGGCGAGCACCTTCCCGATGATGCTCGCGGCGAGCGGCGTGAAATACCTGGCAAGCGGCGCGAATCCCGAGCGCGCCCTTCCTCTGCTCCCATCGACACCGGGCGCTGAAGGCACGCTCTACCCGCAGGTCTATTACTGGGAAGGCCCGGACGGAAGTCGCGTGCTGCACTGGCGCGCGCATCACTACGGCGACGGCGCACGCTTCGGCTTCGATGCCGGCCCCGACGTTATGGCGCAGCGCCTCTCCGACTGGCTGCTCAATCAACCCGCATTGCTCGCACCCGTTTGGCCATATGATATCGCGTTGCTGTACGGTGCCGACTGGCAGGACAATGCTCCTATGAAGGAAGCGATGGTGGCGAACATGCAGGAGTTCGGCCGCCGCTACCTCTTTCCTCGCATTGTTGCCGGTCGCGGGGAAGACTTCTTTCGTGAATTCGAGCGCCGCTTTGGCCCCCGCATTCCCGTGCGGCGTGGCGACACCGGCCTCTACTGGGAGGACGGCGCCGCCTCCACGGCCGCGTCCCTCGCGACGTTCCGGGCTGCGCAGCTCCTGGCACGCGCCGCCGAGATCCTGAGTCTCTGGGATGACCGGATCGAGCCGCGCGACGAGGACGCGCTCCAGCGGCGGCGCGCGCTGAACGACGAACGCGCCCTGATGTGGCGCGATATGTTGCTGTTCGGCGAGCATACTTGGGGCGCCGACGTCAGCGTGTCCGAACCAACTTCGCGACAGACGATTGCGCAGTGGGAGTACAAGCGCCGCTTTGTGGACGCCGGCGCGGCCGCCGCCCGTGATCTCTTGAGTGCCGGCCTGCTTCGCCTCGGCCGCGCGACACGAGCGGGCCGCGGTCGCCTTGTGTTCAATGCCGGGTCCTGGGAACGCACGGACATCGCGCGCGTCCCGGGCGGCGCCGGGAAGACACTCACAGTGGACGGCCGGGACCTTCCTTCGGTCGATCTCGAAGACGGTGACGCGCTGGTGCTGTTTCGCGACCTGCCACCGCTTGGCTATGTGGCATTGATCGAGTCCGACCGTGAGCCGCGCCCGGTTGCACCCGACGGCGACGCGGTGGAGGCGAGCGCGGGCGGGTTCAAGGTGCAGCTCGATCCCGCGAGCGGCGCGATCCGGTCGTGGACCGGTCCGGACGGCAAGGAACGCGTCAAGTCATCGGAATGGTCTGGCTTGAACCAGTTCGTCTATGCGCGGGGCGGCGAGCGCAGCGCGTTGTGGACCACCAGCGACCGCAACGATCTCAAGAACGCCCCCCAGCTCCAGATCGCGCAGGCTCGAGCGGTGGGCACGCGCCGCGAGAAGCTTCCGGGCATTGGCGTGCGTCTGATCACCGAGCGTTCGCTCGACGGCTTCTCCTCCATCGTCTCGAGCGTCACACTGTACGACGAGCTGCCCTGGATCGATATCGAAAACCGCATCGTCAAGACGGCGACACTCGCGAAAGAGGCGCTCTATGTCGCCTTCCCCTTCGCGTTCCTGAAGCCCACCGTCGACGTCGAGGTCCCACTCGGCCGCATGACGGTCGAGCGCGACCAACAGCCCGGCAGCTGCCGCGATTGGTACTGTCACACGCACTGGGTTTGGCTGCATGAGGGGTCGGACGGAGTGCTGTGGGCCGCGCCCGACACCCCGCTCTTCACCTTGAACGATCTGTTTCGAGGAGCGTGGCGCCGCAGTATCGCGCCCGACGGGACGTTGTTCGCCTATGCGATGAACAACTATTGGCACACGAACTACGCAGCGTCACAGGGTGGGTCGGCGAGGTTTCGGTTCAGATTGTCGCTGCTCGCGCCGGGCGAAGCCGCGGAGCCGGTGCGCCGCGGTTGGGCGGCGTGCGATCCGCTCTACCTCAGCCCGTCGTACACCAACGAGACGCCCGGCCCGCTGATCGCGAAAGATCGCGCGCTGTTCTACGCCGACAAGAACATCATGGTTGTCGGAGCGAAGTCCGCTGACGACGGCGATGGAGCGATCGTGAAATTGCTCGATGTCGCGGGTCAGGCGCGCGCCGTAGGCATCTGGCCTGCCGCATATCAGTTCAAACTGGCCCGGCGCACGAGTCTGGTCGAACAGAACGACGCCGCGATTACGGTGGGTGGCGACAACCGAGCGAGCGTCGATGTCGCGGCGTGGGGCATCAGCGCGGCCCGCCTCTTTACCCCCGCCGAGGGTTCCTGAGCAGCCCGCGGGCTGAGATCGAGTTCGCGTCCAAAGACGCCCAGTTACGGGACGACGTCCGCACGCTGGGCGCGCTGGTGGGGGATGTCCTCCGCGAGCAATGCGGCGAGCAGTTTTTTCAGCTTGTCGAGCGCGCGCGCCGTGCGGCGATCGGCGCTGCGGACGACGAGCTGGAGGCGATGTTGCGGGGGTTGCCGGCGCGCGACGCTGAGACGCTGATCCGCGCATTTGCGACCTACTTTGCCGTCGTCAATCTCGCCGAGCGTGTGCACCGAATCCGGCGCCGCCGGGATTACCTGCGCGGCGGGGGCGGCGGGGGGGGAGGCGATCCGCAGGAAGGGAGTCTCGCCGATACCGCGCGGCGTCTCGCCGCCGCCGGCGTCACATCTCAACAACTCGCCGAGCTGGTGGACCGGCTGCAGATCGAGCCGGTGTTCACCGCGCATCCAACCGAAGCCCGGCGCCGCACGCTGCTCGAAAAGGAGCAAGTGATCGGCCGGCTCCTCGTCGAGCGGCTCGATCCGTCACGCACACCGGACGAGGAAGCGGCCGCGCTCGCACAGATTCGCGAAGAGGTCACCGTCACCTGGCAAACCGATCCGCAGCCCTCGGCGCGACCATCGGTAATGGATGAGCTCGAGAACGTATTGTTCTACCTCACGGACGTCGTCTATCGAATCGTCCCGCCGTTCGCCGAGGAGCTGGAGCGGTACGGGTTTCTCGCCGCGCGGCCGGTCGTGCGGTTCGGATCATGGGTCGGCGGGGATATGGACGGCAATCCGAACGTAAACGCCGACACCCTGCGCGAAGCACTCTCGCGGCAGCGGGAGCTGACGCTCGGTCGGTACCGTCGCGAGGTGGTGGACCTGGCGCGACGTCTATCGCAGTCAGGATCGCTGACGGGAGTGAGTGAGTCCGTGCGCGAGCGCATCGCGACATATTCCGCGCAGTTCCCCGACGCGCTCGCCGCGATCCCCACCCGCTATCACGACATGCCGTATCGCGTCTTGTTCAACCTCATCGCGGCGCGCCTGGACGCTGCGCGACGCGACAGGACCCACGGATACGCGTCCGCCGCAGATCTCGAGCGAGACTTGCAGGACGTCGTAGCGAGCCTCCGCGGGCATCGCGGCGAGCACGCGGGACTCTTCGCCGTCCAACGCTTGCTGAGACGCGTGGAGACGTTCGGTTTTCATCTCGTGACGATCGACGTTCGACAGCACGCGCAAGTGCATCGTGCGGCGTTCGCCCGGCTGCTGCCGGATCCCGAATGGACCACCCGGAGTCCCGCCGAGCGCGCGGCTCGGTTGCGCCAGGTCCTGCAGAGCGGCGATGCACCCGCCTCGTCAAGTGACGTCGAGGCCCGCCGAACCCTGGAAGTGTTCAATGCGATCGCCCAGTGTCGCGAGCGATTCGGTGCGGATGCAGTAGGGCCGTACATCATCAGCATGGCGCAGGGGGTGGACGACGTTCTCACAGTCCTCGCGCTCGCGCGCTGGGGCGGACTGTCGACGGGGAGGGGGCCCCATGTGCCGCTCGACATCGCGCCGCTCTTTGAGACGGTGGTCGCTCTGGAGCGCGCGCCCCAGGTAATGCAAGAGCTGTTCGCAGACCCACACTATCGGGCACATCTCGCCGCGCGCGGCACGCGCCAGGTCGTGATGATCGGATACTCCGATAGCAACAAGGACTCCGGCATCGGTGCAGCGCGCTGGGCTCTACAGAGCGCGCAAATGGCGCTGGTAGCGACGGCGGATGCGGCCCGTGTGGACCTGACGTTCTTTCACGGCCGGGGCGGCACGGTCAGCCGCGGGGGTGGAAAGATCACGAGCGCAATTCTGAGCGCCCCTCGAGGGTCGGTCCGTGGTCGCCTGCGGGTCACCGAGCAGGGCGAGGCGATCAACGCCAAGTACGGGCTCCGCGGGATCGCCATGCGCACGCTGGAGCAGACCGTGGGCGCCGTCATTTTGGCGAGTGCGCTCCCGCGCCCCAAGGAACCACGTGACGCCGAAGGCGCCGCGATCATGGACGAGATCGCGAGTGAGAGCCGGGCGGCGTACCGTGCGCTCGTGTACGATGACGCGCGGTTCGTCGAGTACTTTCACCTCGCCACACCAATAGACGTGATCCAGCGAATGGAGATGGGCAGCCGTCCAGCGTCGCGGCCCCCCCCCAGCGAGAAACGCGAGCAGAATGAGATCGAACGCTTGCGCGCCATCCCGTGGGTCTTCGCATGGACGCAAAGCCGCCATCAGCTGCCCGGCTGGTATGGGCTCGGGACCGCGCTCGAGCGCGCGGCCGAGCGCCACGGTGCCGCTCGGCTTGGCGAGCTCGCGCGTGCGTGGCCGTTCCTGCGGACACTCATCGATGACGTAGAGATGGTGCTGGGAACGACCGATCTCTCGATCGCTGCGCGCTACGCCCGCCTGGCGGGCAAGCTGGGCGATCGCTATTTCCCGACGATTCGCGCGGAGTTCGACCGCACCGTCGCGAGTGTGCTGGCTTTGAAGCAGGAGAATGCGCTGCTGGACTCTGATCCAGTGCTGCAACGCTCGATCCGGCTGCGCAACCCCTATGTCGATCCCATGAGTCTGCTGCAAATCGACTTGCTCGAGCGTTGGCGCGCTGAGGGCAGACCCGAGGACGACACATGGCGAGCGCTGCTCGCGAGCGTGCGTGGG